>JAJZXI010000013.1 GCA_021806545.1 Actinomycetes bacterium
GGCGCTCTAACTGACACAGACACTCCACGCACGCAGACTCGCCAGAGAGGCACCTGCCAAATTCGACAAGGTTCATAGCCGCAACCATTCGCGAACAGATGTACGCCTCCATCGTAGCCCTGGATTCGCTCCGGTTGCGGTGACTTTCGAAATTTTAGAAGTATCTCGTGAGTTAGATGAAGATCCACGCCAGTCCGAACGCGCTGCCGCTGCGTCCGAATGGGCGAAGTCGTTCAACGACACCGAGCGGTTGGCCTCCTACCGCCTATCCGACCAGTCGTGCCTTTCCCTCCGTGAGTACCGATCAGCGCTGTCATGAACACAAAGTTCCGGCCATCAGGATTCGGCAGCTCGGCGAATTCGAGAAAGAAGTCGGGCCGCCGCGCATGCAGCACCAAAGCCGTTGTCGATCCCCATCACCGTAACTCCCTGAGCACATGACGCCAACATCCCAAGCAGCGCCGTATGTCCTTGCAGGCTCGAACCATAACCGACACTCGTAGGCACCGCGATGATGGGAGCGCTGGTCAAACCGCCGACGGCACTAGGAAGGGTCCCCTCCATGCCGGCGATGACGACGATCACTTCGACGTCTTGGAGCAGATCTACGATATCGAGAAGGCGGTGTAGACCTGCGACACCGACGTCGGTGATAACCCGAGGATCATAGCCGTAGGCCGTCAAAGTCGCCCGGCACTCCTCAGCGACCAAAAGATCACCCGTCCCGGCGCTGACGATTACGACCCGTTCGGGGCGTTGCGGCTGCACATTCCAAACAACGGTGGTACCAACGACATGACCTCCAGGGCTACGCGCCAACGCGGCTGCAATCTGATCCTCGCTGGCGCGCGTGAGCACCACAGGCGCAGAGATCGGCGACGAAAGGAAACCCGCCACGATCTGCGCACACTGCTCAGGAGTCTTGCCCGGCCCATAGACGGCCTCTGCGAGCCCTGTGCGAACCCAGCGGTGATGATCGATCCGGGCAAATCCAAGGTGCGTAAAGGGCAGACGACGCAAGATACTCTCGGCCTCGTCGATAGCGACCTCGCCCGTCGCCACCCCCCCCAACAACTCATGAAGGCTCGGCCATGGCTCCCGGACGGCATCATACGCCGCCAGGCCGTCATCTCCTGTGGGCACCGGACCGCACCTACTCACTGGAACTCCTCGCACAGCTTCGCAGGCGTGGCTCCCGTGAGACACACGAGCTGGTTTCATTGTCAGGGCAGGTCCAGGTGTGGCTGAGCCAATCGAGACCGCCGCCTGCTCTGACCCGGCTTGTGACAATTACCGAGCCAGTCGAGCAGCGCGTGGGCCGAACATTTCGGCGGTTCGTGCGAGAACCACAAGAGAGAACTGTTCTGACCTGGTGGTGTCGCCACCCTCCGAGGAGGTCGAGCAGACCATTAGCGGTGTTTTGCGCTCGGGTCCATCCCAGTATCTCCCCAAGGGACCCAGCACGATCACGAGACCACCGGTGGAGCGTAACCGGGTCCAAGGTGGCGGCCCCAAGGACAAGATCGGGCGTCGCAGGAGTCCTTGGTCTGACACTGACACCATGATCGTCACCGAACGCCGAAGCAATCTCTCGTGCGGTCCCGATAAGCATTGTCGCCTGTGACCCAGCATCGCCTGATCCCCGAGATTGTATTAACTTCGGTGTCGTCGACGCTGGCCCAACGTGGCACGACTGCCCGCCGATCCTCGGCCCTTGTCCCGCTGACGGGAGAGCAGACACCAGCACGCGTAACCAAACGTTACCCAGGTCGAGCCGGCGAACTTCAATGGTCATCGACCACCTCCTTATCGTGTTGCTGCGATCGCACTGCGGCCCGGCACAGTCGGTCCCTGATAGCGACGCCCAGCCCTTCGTCCGGGGGTAGCTCCACCGCGAGGACGTCCAAGCCTTCAGCGTCAGCCTGGCGCATCACCGCGTAGAGCAGGTGGGCGAAGAGAGCCATGTCACCCTCTGCATCCCAAACCAGTGTTGCACCAGGCACCCGCACTGGTGCCAAAGACAGCACTCCTACCCGCCTCCCGTCGACAACAAGCCTCGTGGCGTGATCGACGATGTCACTGGCTCCGCGCAACTCCAATGAGACCGCCGGGGCGTAGTGTGACGCCATCGAACCAGGCGCTCGGACCAGCTCAGGAACTATTCGTGTTCGATAGCCGATCACGCGGGCAATCGCCTCCGGACTCACACCGCCCGGACGCAGGATCACCACCTCTTGCCCATCGAATGCCACGATCGTCGACTCGATACCCACCCTGCAGGGACCGCCGTCCACGACCAAATCGACTCCGACGCCCAGGCTCGCGACGACATCGTATGCGGTCGTGGGGCTCACGCGCCCGAAGCGGTTCGCGGAGGGAGCCGCAAGACCACCACCCAGAGCCTTGAGAATCCTCAGCGCAACGGTGTGGTGAGGCACACGCAACGCCACCGTATCCAGCCCGCCAGTGACCTCATCGAGGACCGAAGGGCTGCGCTCGAGGACCATCGTGAGCGGACCCGGCCAGAACGTCTCAGCCAGCCGAATCGCCACTTCGGGTATGCGTCGAGCCCAGTCGGAAAGGTTGACACCTAAACCCAAATGCACGATCAAGGGATGATCGCAGGGGCGGCCTTTCAGCTCAAACACGCGACGAACAGCCGCCGGGTTGGAGGCGTCGGCAGCCAACCCGTACACCGTCTCAGTTGGCAGCGCCACGACACTACCAGCCCGCAACGTGGTGACCGCAAGGTCAATCGAGCGATGGCTGTCGTCGATCACGCGATCATCGGGGCGCACGCGTGGGCCCCCACCGATACCAACCTGGCTGGTCTCTCGACCTTTCGGAGCAGACAACCGACTACCTGCTCACTCGAGGCGAATCTTCAGACAGCATCGCATTGTAGCGCAGTAGGGTCGCGCTCCCAGTGGGTGGGATGCGAATCTCATTGAGGGCACAGTTGTGGAGCGAAGGAAATCGTATCCGATACTCGGCCAGCGGGACTCCAAGAAGATGGCACAACACGAGGCGGATGAGGGTATTGTGCGCGACCACTAAGACGCGACCACCTTGAAACTCCTCGACGATCTCGCGGATGCACGCTATAGAACGTGCCGTCGCGGTCAGCGGATCCTCGCCACCTGGGAGGGGATGTCCGAGGGGATCCGCCTCGAAGGCGCGAGCCTCCTCGGGAAACCGCTGTCGGATCTCCTTCACGCTAAGACCTTCACAGCGACCGAAATCGAGCTCGTTCAGCCGTAGATCGACTCTCGCATGCAGGCCACATGCCACCTCACAGTATCGCGCGGTCTTCTGAGAGCGCTGGAGCTCCGAACACCAAATGGCATCCAACTTCGCCTGGGCCGCCCAACGAGCAAGATCCTGTGCCTGCTCATGCCCCCGATCGCTGAGTTGGATGTCGCTGGTGCCGGCATACCGATTCTCATAATGCCACGCCGTCTCTCCGTGCCGCACGAGAACGAGATCCGTCATCGCTGGCGCCGCATCTGATGGCGATCGTCGCCAAACACCTCCATAGGCGATCGGATATAGGCCATCCTGGCGGGACGCCCCCCGCCCGCTAAGACGACGCTGGACCACATCGCCCCAAATCTCGCGGAAGAACCCGAACACGCCTTGTACGGCTGGCTCACTCGATCGACGGGCCCCACGGCCGTCCCCGCTCTGATGAGGCGGATCGCCTCCACTGCAGTCATTACCATCCCTCCACGAACAGGTCCAACGACCTCTACTCCCATGACACGATACAGTATTTACGAGTCCTATCTCGTAATTACAATAGCGTAGTTCAGCTTCACTTCCAGCCATCGAATGCTCAAATCGACCATCGCGGCTTTTGGCCCTGTGCACCTGCCATCTCACTTCGATACCCGGCGCAGCGTTCAGGGGAGACGGCAAGTTGGAAACGCTGAAGATCTGCTATCACGATACAACGCTCTGCACTGTCCTTGCGGTGGTGTGATCTTCTGTCAGCGTTCGTGAACCCACAAGTTGGGTTGTTCAAACGCTACGTTCTAGCCATAGCGAGCATCTCAACAGTGGCGCACAAGAACAGCTAGCTCCTGTTCTTGTGGGTAGAGGTGCTCGCGGATGCTCATGCTTGTGTTATTGGGCGAGGGTCAGACAGCATTGACCTTGAAATGCGATCGAGGTCGCTTGACCCCGCCCTTACGGACGGGGCTTGTGCTCTCGATTGGTCAATCGGCTCCTGAACGCCCACGTTCAGAGCACACCTCATCCATAGATCCCGACCCGTAATGCTCGACGTGTGGGACCGCATCGGAGTAACCCTAACTTTCGCCAGACCATTGTGATGCGCATGAATCCAATCCCATGGGGGCTCATGCGAGAACTTTGGCGTTGTCCTGACTCATGCACGCAGAACATCCCTAGCTCGTGGCAGCCAGCACGGGCATTTGGACTCAACCCACCACTAGGCAGTTTTCTTACTGTGGGGGATGGCGAACGACAACTACCGGACATGTGGCGTGATGCACGCAGTACTCGCTGACCGAACCAATGAGGGCTCCAACGACTGACCCATGTCCGCTAGCACCGACGACCAGCAGATCTGCTGAAGCCGAAGCACGAAGCAGCGCGACCGTTGGGTTATCTTCGACGACGGTAGTCAAGACTTCACACCCCTCAGAACCAGCGCTATCGAGAGCCTCGGCGATCACATCGCCGAGGGTGCGCCGTGCCTCGCCTTCGAAGTCGAGGTCACCCGGCAGTATCGCCGGCTCCCCATAGGCACCGGTGGGGCGTTTGAAGGCGATCACAGCCTCCAGGGTCGCACCGGTAAGTTTTGCCTGACCAATGGCCCAGACCAGTGCACCCTTGGATGCGTCTGATCCGTCGATACCAACGACGATCCTCGATGTCGGTCCAATGGGTACCATCTCGATTCCTCCTCTGTATGTCCAACCTGTCCTACTCGAGGCTGGGATAAGAAAGTAGCGTCTCGCTCTAGGTTGCTTGTCTTGACAAGTATCGAACTCGACTCTGTTGACAAACGCTCTACCGATCGGCCCTTCCTTGAGCTCAGGTTGTCTTCTTGACTGCACTCGTGTGATATGACATGTGCTCGCCGGCCTCAGCTCGGCTAATCAGGTGACGCGCGGTCCACAGCACCGGCACGGTAAGGATCGCAGTTACCGCTCCAAGGTAGAACGGCACGTGGTCGCCCATGTGAGCAGCAAGCGTACTGGCGACAAACGGTGCCACGCCGGCTCCAAAGAAGCGCACGAAGCTATACGCGGCAGAGGCGGTGGGGCGCGGTACCGGCGCGATAGTCATTGACGTGCCGGTGACCAAGGTGTTGTTCATCCCGATGAATGCACCGCTGAGGATGACGCAGATGATCAGAATCGTGCGGTCATTGGTAAAGACTCCGATAGCCGCCAGGTCCAGGCTCATGAGGAACAGGCTCGCGTAGAGTGACGTAGTCGTGCCAATCGCTCCCTGCAACCGGGGCGCCACGAAGACCGCAAAGATAGCTACCAGTACGCCCCAGCCGGTGTACACAAGGCCGAGCGCGTGAACCGATATACGCATCGGGTACGGTGCATAGCCCAGAATGGTGAAGAAGGACCAGTTATACAGCAGAGCGACGATTGCTACGGTGAGCAACCCACGGTGAGCAAGCGCTTTGAAGGGGTCGGCAAGTGATGAGCGCACTCGGGGTGTCGGTGTTGGCGCGAGCAACGTGACTACCAGCACAAGGGCGATGGTCATGAGCACCGTGACTCCAAAGAACGGTCCACGCCAACTGATGCCCCCGAGTAGACCTCCGACGAGTGGCCCCATCGCGATGCCGAGACCAAGTGCAGCCTCATAGAGCATGATCGCAGTGCCGAAACCGCCACTGGCGGCACCGACGATGGTAGCGAGCGCGGTTGATATGAACAACGCATTGCCAATACCCCAGCCACCGCGGAACCATACGATCTCAGAGACGCCCGAGGACAGTCCTGCTAGCGCGCTGAAAATAACTATCAGCACCAGTCCCGCCATTAACGTCTTCTTGGCGCCTATGCGCGATGACACCCATCCGGCAGTCAACATGAAGATCGCCGTAACGAGGAAGTAACTGGTGAACATCAAGGATACCTGGGCTTCAGTGGCGTGCAGTTGCACCCTGAGCAGCGGCAGTATCGGATCCACCAGACCGATGCCCATAAACGAGACCACCGAAGCAAAAGCCACGGCCCACACCGACTTCGGCTGCGAAAACAGGCCCTCCGATCGTCCAGGCTGATCCTGGTTGGCAGTATCTGGCGGTCTTCGATTCATGATTCTCCGTCCCTCTTGAGAGTCTCCCTCACGCTGCGGGAGCCCCGGTAACCTGGGCTGAGTTAGCGAGGCGACGCAGTGCCCCTATGGCCGTGACCACCGCAGACTGCTCAGTGGCATCGAGCGCATCGAGGAGCCCAGAGAGCTGGTCAACTTGCGTCTGCCGGCGACGCCTCAGAAGTTCGCGCCCCGCGTCGGTGATAGAGACCAACACCGCGCGCCCGTCAGCCGGATCGCTACCCCGCTCCACCAGGCCCCGTTGTTCTAGTCGCATTACCATGGCGGTAACGGTCGGCTGGCTAATCCGCTCTTGCTCGGCGATCTCAGTGATTCGACACGGACCTGACCGGCTAAGAGTGGCCAATGTTGCCGCTGCCGAGAGGCTCACCTCCCGACTCGCAGAGGTCTGACGGATGACAAACAGTGCGATCTCAAGAAGGGCCTCTGCTATCGCACGCCGTTGCGCGGATTCTGAGTTCAGTTGCATAGTGAGCCCATTATATCGTTTTATATAGCTGCACTATGTAACCAATCCTAAAACAAGCAAGGCGAGACTGACCTCGACTCAGGGGAACGCAACGATGTGGGGGCAATCTCCCAAGGGCAGGATCGATCGGACTCTTTTGACGACTCAGCTGGCTGTACCGTGGTGAATGGACGACCCCAGAGCGGATCTCTGGCCTTGTTGACTCGCTCTCAACATAGCTTTGCTACAGGCCCAGCGCAAGAATACGCTGGTGATCGATGGTGGAGCTCACAAAACCGCTCGACAGAAGAGTGGCCACCTCCCAACCTTGGTTCCAGAGTTGACGATCCGAATATCGCTGACGTCGCATGCAATGGAATTCGACTCCTTCGCCGAATCTCGATCACCAGATACGGACACTACATCGGTACGCTTTGGAGCGCAACACACTCACCGGCCTGAATACCTCAATCGTTACCAGTCCGTCGTGAGGACGCGCGACGGGGCCTTATCCTCGGGAGATAGGGGTCAGGTCACACACCGTCACCCATGTGTCTGATCGGCTCGAACCGGGCCGATACGCCAAAGACACCGGTCAACGCATAGCCAGCAGGAATGCTCAATGTGCCCATTGTACTGCTGGAGCGTGGTTGCTCGCACTCAACTGACGTAACGAGGGTTCCTCGAGACGCAGGTCTCCGTCGAGATACGGCAACCACTCATCGCGTACCAGCCCGAGCAGGATGATGGCTGACGTGCGACCCCGAGGAGTCTCAGGAGGTCGACGAAGGACGAAGTTCGTCTCCGAGAGCATGCGATCGCGCTTGCGTGAGTTACACGAGCGGCACGACGCCACCACATTGTCCCAGCGATGTTGTCCACCCCGGCTTCGCGGAATGACGTGGTCGACGTTCTCCGCGGGTGCACCACAGTACTGGCAGCGATGGTGGTCACGGGCAAAGATCGCCCGCTTCGTCGGTGCCACTCTGCGCAGATGTGGGACGCGAACGAAATAGCGCAGCTTGATAACCGAGGGCTCCGGAATCGTCATACGAGCCGAACGCAGCACGTTCGAGGTCTCCAGGACCACATCCGCCTTACCGACGACCACAAGGCCTATCGCGCGGTGGGTCGAAACAACACAGAGAGCCTCGTAGCTCGCATTCAGAACGAGGACCCCTGCCATGGACCTACCGAACCAGCCCCACAGGATCGCCACAACAGCGATGGATGAAGGCGTAGGCGTGACGGCGCACTCTCGCTGTCACCTGGCCGACGCAACACCTCCAGCTACTATTCACGGTTAAACCGCCCCATGAGGGCTAGTCTAACCGGCTCCAGCTCGCTCGCTCCCTCGCCGACCATCGCAGAAATCGGACGAGCTCGCCGACTCGCATCGTTACGCCCTCCCCCGCATAGGTCTCCATCCGAAATCGCAGCCAGGCCAGCTGGCGCCTCACGGACCACGGGCGGCCCCTTGAGCCTCCGGTAAGAGCCCAGAGCTGGCGTAATATCTCGACTAGCATTAACGTTGCTCCCGGGGGAGCCCAAGGATTCGCTCGCCGATGATCGAGCGCTGGATCTCCGAGGTACCCGCATAGATCGTGCCCGCTCGAGCGTGCAAGAACACCTCGTCCCATGAACGGGAGGAGTTCGGGGCGCCAACATCGTCGGTGCGGAAGGCGGACGAGCTAGGGCGGCCTACCGGCAGCAGCGCATCGCCCCCCAAGGCATCGACGGCCAACTCGGTCACGAACTGATGGTACTCAGACCACAAAAGCTTGAAAATCGAGGACTCAGAGCCCTGTTGCTCTCCTGCAAGTACCCGCGCAAGCCAACCATGCCCCATCGCTCGCAACGCAAAGAGACGCGTCGTCGCTAGCATATAGCGATCTAACAGATCGGGATCCGAGAAACTATTACGGCCCCTGAGCATAGCGCCCAGACGGTCAAGCTCTGCCTGGAATCGAATTGGCAACGTTGCGGCCGTCTCGCCACGCTCGAATTCCAGCAACGTCATCGCAACCGGCCAACCCTGATGCAGGCCGCCCACCACGTTGGCCAGACTCGCTCGAGTACCAGAGAAGAAGACCTCGTTGAACTCCGACTTACCAGAGATCATGCGGATCGGCCGTATCTCAACGCCGTTGTCGGTCACGGAGCGCATCGGCTCTCGATGCTCGACCTGTGCCCCATCGCCACGAGGCTCGGTTACAATCCGCTGGCCCAACGGAACAAGGACAAACGAAATCCCCCGATGCTTAGGTGCCTCCGGGTCGGTTCGCGCCAAGACGAACATCCAGTTCGCGAGGTGTGCCTCTGAGGTCCAGATCTTTTGCCCGTCGAGAATGATCTCATCGCCATCAAGGCGACCGCGAAGCGACAGTGCCGCCAGATCGGAGCCTGCATCTGGCTCAGAGTATCCCTGTGCGAACCGATAGCTGCCATCGACAATTCTGGGCAGAAAATGCCGACGCTGCTCCTCGGTACCGTGAACCAGCAGGGTGTTACCGAGCATCTGGATGCCAAAGTGATCGTTGGGTCCTCCGGTAGGAACGCCACGAACGGCACTCTCCTGGGCAACGACGATCTCGCTCTCGACGCTTTGGCCCTGGCCGCCGTACTCCTTGGGCCACGAAAGCGCGAGAAACCCCCCGGCGTACAACCTCGAACGCCACCACTGCACAAAGTCGGGAACTGCGTCAATCTCCAGGCTGCCAACGCCAGCAAAGCCAGGCGGTAGCTCATCCGAGAGGAAGGTGCGAAAGCGCAGCCGAAACTCCTCTGCTTCGGGTGAGAGTGCTAGATCCACCGACACGGGCCCCCTCGCCAGGACGGCGGCTCTAATGAGCGGCCCGTGCAGTGTTGCGGCAACCTACTGGTCCTGACCCCGGAACTTCTTGCCCATCGATTTGAAGCCACCCTGCTTGAACTGCCCAGTCGAGAGATCCTGGAGCGACGCCCGGCCAACCCTTCGAAGGTTACGCTCGAAATACACGGCTGAACCCAGCATGATCAAGAAGCCAATGGCGCCGAGGACTACGGAGATGGTAAAGGTCAAGATGGTAAAAGCGAGACCCACGAGGAAGCCTAACGCCGCCCACTTGAGGTTGCGACCTGCGTGTTTGTAGACCGTCTCAGAGCGAACCCGATCGGCAAACTCGGGGTCGTTCTCGTAGAAGGTCTTCTCAATTTCTTGGAGAATCCGCTGCTCGTCCTCGTTTAGCGGCATGACTCCTCCTCTCGCACCAACCAACCTTCATACGAAGTAGTACCCAACATTGTAGTCGTCTCCATCTTCACGCTCCCTAGGACGCTCGCCAGTTATGGAGAATTTCAGCCCAGCGGCGCGGACGTCCTTGTCGATTCCTCAGGAAACCCCATCGACTACCACTCCTTCACGCCGCAGCGCAGCAATCTCCTGGTCGGTGAGCACGGTCTGGGCACCATAGAGGCCGAGTGGGTCTGCTAACGCCCTCAACTCTATCATCGTCACCTCACTGGGTACTTCGTGTACGAGCTCGTCGCTGGATGCTACCCCGTAGAGTCCCTGCCCGACGAGCAACACCTTGCTTGCCCCCTCATCGAGCACCGTCGAGATGTCTGCGGCCAGTCGCGGGCGGATATCCATCCTCACCCAGACCTCACGGCCAACGGAAGCCAACACCCGCGTCACCACCGCAGCGAGCTCGCTGCGTTCGTGGTGCCCGGGGCCACGAATCTCCAACACTACGCACCTCCTCGCACCAACCGAAACAGCTCAGCCTCACCCGGCAAGCCGGCAAGTCGCGCCGCCTGGCGAGCCCGCTCGAATACCGCCTGATCCAGCGCATGCTCATAGCGAGCCAGCTGAGCCCGATGAGCCTGCATCGCCTGGATCTTCTTCTCTGTAAACCCATCGGTCGCCACACCGGCGTTCGGCTCCAGCGTAGCAGACAAAAGGACCTCGATCTGGTCGACTGGATCGCCTGCCTCCGGAAAGTAGGCACGCTGGCGAGCGGCGGGAAACACGGCATCGAGTACCGCCCAACCAAGCTGACGATGATCACGATGGTTGTAGTAGAGGTCGCCGAAGAAGATGGCGGTTGGATCGCCAGTAAGAACCACCTCAGGGCGAAAGCTTCTGATGAGAGTGACGAGTCGGCGCCGTAACTCGACGGTGTTCGCCAGCTCTCCATCGAGGTAGGCCAACTGGATGACATCGTTGACCCCGAGCACCCTGCCGGCCTCGAGGAGCTCACGCGTGCGCTCCTCGGCGACCCTGTTCGGATCATCGCCATCACCGCCCTTGTCGCCCTGCGTCGCGACCGCGAGGATTACATGACACTCCTGGGTAGCCCACTTGGCCAGCGTCGCCCCGCATGCGATCTCAGCATCATCCGGGTGCGCGAAAATAGCTAGCGCAGTGTGGGGGGTCTTGGTATAGGTGTGCACAGCCAGCTCGATCACTAAAGGCTTGCGACGATGCGACTGGCTGCCAGCTCAATCGCCTCGTCATTCAGGTCGGCATGGGTCACGAGCCGAAGCTGACCCGCAGGGAGAACGTTACAGAGCACGCCTCGTTCGGCTAATGCCTGTACACTGCGGTCAGGATTCTCGACCGCCACAAGGACGATGTTGGTGAACACCTCTGGGATATCGGCAACCGTCGGCGACAATTGAGTCCTGATCCGACTGGCAAGTAACTGCGCCCGACGGTGATCTTCAGCTAGTCGAGGGCGATGATGTTCAAGGGCGAAGATTCCGCCAGCGGCCATGAGGCCCGCCTGGCGCAGACGACCCCCCAAGCGGGCCCGCTCGACCCGAGCTCGTTGGATGAACTCGGCTGATCCCGAGATCACCGAACCCATCGGCGCGGCCAAGCCCTTGGACAGGCAGGTGCTCACCGCCACCGCTCCACGGCAAAGGACAGCTGGCTCCGCCCCGAGGGCGACCGACGCATTCCACAATCTCGCACCGTCGATATAAATAGGCGTTCCATCAGCGGCTTCCACGAGGCTCGCCATAGCTTCAGAGCCGATAGGGACTCCGCCACTGGGCATGTGGGTGTTCTCCACAGCGATCAGACGAACAGGGTTGTGTATGCGCCGATACTGACGCACGAGGTCACGTACCTGGTTCGGGTCGGGATAGCCACGGCTGTCCTCAACCGAGAGAAGTTGGATGCCAGCGTTCTTCGCCGACGCACCCGCTTCGAACTGGAGCAGATGAGCTCGAGCAGCCACAATGACCGGATCTCCGGGCTGGGTCAAGGATCTCAGTGCCACCTGATTGCCCATCGTGCCTGAAGCCACGAAGAGCCCCGCCTCGAATCCGACCAGATCGCCTACGCGACGCTCGAGCTCGGCAACGCTCGGGTCCTCGCCGTAACCATCGTCACCAACTTCGGCCTCCATCATGAAGGCGCGCATGGCCGCTGAGGGCTTCGTCACCGTGTCAGAGCGGAGGTCAACAACATGCATGACTCCCACCCTAGGCCCCCACGTGCTAACCAACGCGTCTCGCAGATTAACTTGGAGGAGTGAATCACGAACTCCTCCCCGTCGCTCTCGAGGCCCTTGAGGCCGCCCGTCAGGCGTTACCACGCCAGTCACGCCGGGTGATCGACACCAAGTCCTCCGCAACCGATCCAGTGACGGCGGCTGACCGCGCTCTCGAGCAGGCCATTCGCGCAACCATCGCGACCCATCGGCCCACCGACATCTTTGTCGGTGAAGAGTACGGCACAACCGGTGAACCAAGTGCAACCCGTTGGATCGTTGACCCGATCGACGGCACCGTGAACTACAGCTACTCGATCCCCTCGTACGCCATCTCCATCGCTGCGGAAGTCGACGGTTCTATTGATGTCGGCCTCGTCTATGACGTCGGCCATGGAGAACTCTTCAAGGCGGTCCGTGGTCAGGGCGCTACGTGCAACGACGTCCCGATCCGGGTAAGCCAGGAGACCGACCTCGCAAAGGCGCTCATAGCCACTGGTTTTGGATACCTTCCCCAGAATCGCAGGCTCCAGGCTCGGGTGCTGGGTGAGATGATCGATGAGATCCGCGATATACGCCGCTTTGGGGCCGCCGCCATCGACATCTGCTGGACAGCAGCCGGCCGGGTGGATGGTTACTTCGAGACCGGGCTCAAGGTCTGGGACTGGGCGGCAGCCTCCCTCATCGCGAGCGAGGCTGGTGCTACAGTCACCACCGACCTACCCGGGATAGGAGACGATCCGCTGACCGTCGTAGCCGGAGAAGGACTCTTCACCACCCTCCGGAGCCGGGTCAGCGATCTCTATCAGACCCTGACCAGTGAACCCGCAAACGACAAGGCTGGCCGATAGCGTCCCGCGCGATCACCGTCGAGCGGCCTGCAGAGATCTCCTGGTAAGTTATCCAACAAGGAAGATCGGATACATCAGTCACTAGGACGCCGATGCCTCGAAGTGCCGCTTGAGCCTAGCAAGTGTCTCGTTGATCGCGATCAGGTTTCGATTCGGAACCCCAAGAAGCTCGTAGACAACGCGCAAAGGCGCCCTGTCCCACTCGAAGGACTCAGTGACCCTGGTATCGCCACCGCCGACATCGTTGAGCTGATATCGCCAGATATGTCGTCCCGAATGTCGCCAAGCGATCTCACGCCCCTCCTGAAAGGTCACGACGGTATTCGTGATGGTATAGGGAATGAGGAGATGCATTTGCATGCGGAACTTTGCGCCGGGGTAGAGCCGCTCTGGGCCGACCAATACCTGGCGGACCGTATCAGAGCCATCGATCAGACCATGGTTGGCTGGACGAGCCAGGTAATCGAAAAGGTCTGCTGATGGTGCATGGATGATTACCTCAGCACGCTTGACCCGGTTCACGCCTCGCCCCCTCCATCCTCTTTCTTGCGCAACGTAAAGCTGCGGTCGTCAATTTCTGAGACCTCACGACGAAAATCATCGACGCCGCCAAAATTCTTGTACACGCTCGCAAAGCGCAGGTATCCTACCTCATCGAGCGTGCGCAACTCCTCGAGAATTCGCAATCCAATCTCCGTCGACGTGACCTCGTTCATCGAACGCAGCTGCTCTTCGAGCTCCGAGACGATGCGGTCCACCTCGGCGAGTGATACCGGGCGATTCTTCAAAGCTGCGCGCATCCCGCGAACGATCTTCTCACGGTCAAACTCTTCGGCCTCGCCCGTGCGCTTGATCACGATCGTCTTGACTCGGGCATAGCGCTCAAAAGTTGTAAAGCGTCGGCTACAGCTCGTGCACTCCCTACGGCGACGTATCGCCTCACCATCCTCAACGACCCGAGACTCAATAACCCGGGTATCGTCAGCACTACAAAAGGGACATCGCACCTGACTCGGTTTCCTTTACTGGGCTTACCCTGCTCAGCATAACCGATGAGCAGCCGAAACGGCTAGTAAACATTTGTACGAGAACCTCTGCTAAACTAGTGCACGAAGAAAGGGGACTAGGATGCCGCGAACTAACGACGAGGTGCGTACCGCGATCGTCAGCTTTCTCAAGGAGACGCTCGAAACGAGGGGTTATCCTCCTTCAATTCGCGAAATTGGCGTTCATGTCGGCCTCGCGTCGCCAGCATCGGTGCAACATCATCTACGCCGACTTGAAGCCGATGGCCTCATCCATCGAGATCCGACACGCTCTCGCGCGATCTCGCTGGCTAATGAGCCACCTCGAGCGGTCGAGATCCCACTGCTAGCAGAGGTTGGCGCTGGCTACTCGGTCGTCGCCGAGGTGGATGATGTCGAAACCATTGCCATCCCAGCCTCTCTCGTTGGCAGCGGCGACCACTTCGCGCTACGAGTTCGTGGCGACTCCATGATCGACGCGGGGATATTCCATGGTGACTACGCCGTCGTACGCCAACAGCACGACGCTAACGACGGCGAGATCGTCATCGCCACCGTTGATGACCAGTTTGGAACCATCAAGGTCTTGCGCAAGGTGGGCCACCGAATCCTGCTCGAAGCAAGGAACCGCCGCGATCCCAACCTCCGAGTACCGATTGAAATCACGCATCGAGGCTCCATTCAGGGTAAGGTCATCGCAATCTGGCGCAACCTCTGAAGCGCTATCACACCTCGGGAGGCGCGAACGGGGCTACCGCACCCGAATCGAGGACGCTTTGACTGGAGTGGGATCAACGTGTGATCATGAAGACACCATCTCTCTGTCAGTGATGTGAGACGACGGCACCAGCAGCAAGTCAATCCAACATTGGGTGGGCACGCGAGAGCCTCGCTTGATTCGCCAGCACTCCGCTTATCTCGGTGTCAATTTGATCCGTGCAGAGCGGCAAATTTGGTTCTTCGGATCCATATCCAGTGTCGGAGCCAACGACCGCAGGATCCGACCTCATCCTTGGACTGCTCGTAAATTTATCGAAGGGAGCCCACTCTCGACCCATCAGATATACACTGCAAACAGTCCGTCTCGCACCCTCTTGAGGGTGGCGATTTTCAGCGAGAATGGTGCCAGATTTGCCGAGAATACGCTTGGCTCGACTACAAGGGAGGGTGGATGTCGAAACTCATTACCGTCACCGGAGTTGTGCAAGGCGTTGGCTTTCGCCCCTACATCTACCGACAAGCGATGAAACTCAGTCTCACCGGATGGGTCCGCAATGACGGTGAGGGTGTCACCATCTATCTCACTCAAGACCTCACCGACAACCAAGTGAGGACTGAACTCCTCGTTGATCCACCCCCCGGAGCACGCATCGATGCCATTGCTTGCGTAGCCACTCCGGTGCAGCCAGTCACCGGCTTCACCGTCATTCCATCCGATTCATCAGGGCCCAAACGCGCCGAAGTACCGATCGATCTCGCCATCTGTACTGACTGCCAGATGGAGCTCTTTGACGCCGTAGATCGCCGTCATGGCTATCCCTACATCAATTGCACCAACTGCGGACCACGTTTTTCGGTCATCCTAGCGCTGCCATATGATCGGGCCAACACCACAATGGCTCCCTGGCCGCCGTGCGAAAGTTGTCGAGCTGAATACGAAGATCCACTCAACCGGCGATTTCATGCGGAACCAACCGCCTGTCCGACCTGCGGTCCCAACTACTATCTGGTGCCAAAGACTGCGTCTCCCCTCAATGCACCCACCCGGGGGACAGCGGCACTCGAACTGGCGGCAGCCCATCTTAGAGACGGAGCGATCCTCGGCATCAAGGGGATCGGCGGTTACCTACTCGCGTGCGACGCCCGCAACGAAGGTGTCGTCGGCCAACTCCGATCACGTAAATTCCGCAAGGACAAACCCTTTGCGCTGATGGCTAAGGACCTGAATACCATCATGGAGGTCGCGGGGATCAACACCAACGAAGCTGCACTACTCCAGAGTTCCAGTGCCCCCATCGTTCTCCTTGAACCCCGAGGCGAGCTTCCGCTTGTTGCCCCAAACGCACCTCGTCTCGGCATCATGCTGCCGTATGCCCCTCTTCATTACCTGCTTTTCCATTACGGAGCTCCAGAGCTCATGGTCATGACCAGCGGCAATCGCTCCTCTGAACCGATGGTGATCGAGGATACAACGGCTAGCGACCTCCTGCTTGGAATCGCAGATGAGATCCTCGTTGGAGAACGTCCGATTGCGCGACGGGTTGATGACTCCGTCGTCGCACTCGATCACCGCGATAGACCAGTCCTCATACGAAGGGCTCGAGGCTACGCTCCCACGAGGGTTACGCAACTCGCCCACCACGCTGGGGTCATCGTTGGCTGTGGCGCCGACTTGAAGTCGACAATTACCCTCAGTATCGACGGGCAAGTCACAACCAGTCCGTACTTGGGGGATCTCAGCTACCGCGAGATTCAACAGGAGCATCGTCACACCCTCAAAACGCTGCTCGGCCTCTGGGAGCTTGGGACTGCGGATCTCGTGCTCGCCACCGATGCCCACCCCGACTACCACGTCAACCAACTCGCCCACACCTATGCAGCGGAGTTCGGAATCGACCCACCGCAGGAGATCCAACACCATCGGGCTCATTTCGCTTCGGTCTTGGCCGAGCACCGCATCCTGGACGATCTCGCTCTTGGAGTTACCTTCGACGGCACCGGTTATGGTGATGACGGCAGCACCTGGGGTGGAGAATTTTTCTACGGGAGCTTGCCAGGCGGCTTTGAACGTATCGCCCATCTAGAGCCCTCGCCACTTCCAGGCGGTGATGCAGCTGCGCGCTATCCATTGCAATGCCTCGCCGGTTTTCTCGAGCCAGACGCGTGGTCGCAATGGATCGGGCCGCGACTTTCCACCGACGCCGACGATCGCATGCGGCTGTCACTCCGGCTCGCTACCCTCAAAAGCACCTCTGTCGGTCGACTCTTCGATGCAGTGGCAGCGATCCTTGGCTTTGATGACAAGATCACCTATGAAGCCCAAGCTGCAGCCTGGCTCGAAGCGCTCGCCACCAGCGCCATACGGCGAGGATATCGACCCCAGGCAAACTCACTGCTAAGTTTCATCGATAATGCCATCTACTACCGCGGATTCCTTGCCGCGCTCGCTGAACAGGTCTACCAACGGCGTCAGCCTCCAGATGAAATCGCAGCCGATTTTCATGCCTCGCTTGCATCGGCGACCGCGACCGCTCTTTACGCACTTGCACAAGGACATCCGAGCAGATTCATTTGCCTCTCCGGCGGCGTCTTCCAAAACCTGGTGCTGCGACAAGCGCTGGACCGACAGCTACAGACGTGTCTCCCAGATCATCGCGTTCTCTACAACGAACGCCTCAGCTGCAACGACGAGAACATCTCCCTCGGGCAGGTGGCGCTTGTCGTTATGGGACTGCCGACCCGGTGAACTGGAGTGTCGAGCTCAGAGGTCAACCGAAGTCGAACTGATCCCAAGCTCGTCATCTAGAACTCCCATGCTCCGAAAGAGCCCTAGGGTCTCCAAGGCGTTCTGCTCCTCTAGTTTGGTCAACGCAAAGCCGACGTGAACTAGGACGTAATCACCTACCTCGACATCCGGGAGGGATGCAAAACACACTTCTCGCGTGATCCCCACGAAGTCGACCTTGCCCACCTTCACTGGACCAGTGTCATCAAGCTCTTCGACTCTACCCGGTACACCAAGACACATGTCAATCCTCCAATGTCCAAATTACGATACGATTATTACCTGTGTCGGCGATCGCTATGATGTCGTCCACCATATCGACGCCATAGGGCCAGCACAAGGTATTGTCGGCTAGCACATCCCAACGATTCTCACCATAGGCTTCAAAATCTGGTTGTCCCAGCACGCGCTGGGCCTTTTCACCGCAGCCCGTGGGCAATGAGTCGAACACAAGAACACGATTGTTGGCACTGTCGGCGATCGCAAGACGATGTGCATCGACGCTGATCCCATAGGGGAATCGCAGTCGATCTGGCCCTTGCGGAGCATAGGGCCACTCCGAATTCTCCATGCATGATGGCTGACCGATCACGATGTCAGCTTCACGATCCACATGGGGCTCACGAAAACCGAGTACGCGGTGATTCCCGGGATCAGCAATAAAAATGACATCGCCTTCACCATCGATCGCGTGCGGCCAGCGAAAACTATCGCCTCCGAGTCGCCCACGATTATCTTCGCGATGGGAAGGATCGTCCTGCCCGAGCACAAGCTCTGCCGGCTCTCGGGTCGCACTCTGCCAGTCTCGCCACCTGAGCACTCTCCGGTTCCCGGCATCTGCGACATAGAACCCATCAGCGAGAACGGCAAACCCGAATGGCCAGTACAGCGACCTGTCGTCACACACTTGGTTACCCTGGTTTGCATCAACTACGCCGGGGTTTGGTTGCCCAATGACCAGTGCCAGCTCACAATCATTGCGCCCCAGATCCCGAAGTCGGTAGCCAACCAACCGGTGATTCCAAGAATCCGCAATGATCAACCAGTCCTCTACCACTTGGGCATCGGTCGGCATGAACAGTCCGTGACGGGCATCGGGATTCGACGGATGCTCGGAGTCAAAGTCAGGCTGGCCGAGGACCAGATCAGCCTGCAGTTGGCGACGAGTGAGAAAGTCCCGATAGAAGAGAACACGATGATTGCCCGTATCGCAGACGATCAGGTCGTCTCCCCAAATAGTGACACCCCTCGGACCGTAGAGATTCCGCCGAGACGCCTGCGCCACTGGCAGCCGAAGGCCACCGGACTCCTGCCCCCCATAGACTCGAACCGGCCTCACCATGGACTCGCCACCTGAATACGGTCATCACGAATCCGCAGCGGCACGACTTCTAAGTCGACGCCAGGAATGGTGATGCCTTCACCGCTGTGCGCGTCAAAACGGAAACCGTGCCAGCGGCAGGTCAGCGTACAATCCTCGATCTGCGCCCCTTCAAGAGAACGTCCCTGATGGGCGCACTCGTTTCGGAAGCACGACACCTTACCCTCCACCTTCACAAGAATCAAACTCATGGTGCCAACAGTGACCGGCACGCAACGTGACTCCGGCAACTCGGAGACCAAACCAATGGTGACAAAGCGCTTGAGGGCTACCGCTTGATCTGCGACATGGTTTGCGATCTCAGCGCCGCTATCGGCCTCTTCGAAGACGACCTCGTCACATCCCTCGATCCTTGAGAGAATAAGCTCTGTCAACTCACGTTGAAGACCTCCAGCCCCACAGCCCGCAGCCGATCCTGAGCACCTCAACTTTACACGAGAAGCATCGACGCTTGCGAGCACGACCTCTGCTCCCTGCAAACTGAGTTGCGGGCGTACTAACTCCAGGAGAGCAACCACGTCTTGGGCCAACGTCGGCTGGACTAAACCTCGGAGCGAGAACGCTGTCGCCACCATCGGGTCCATGAGCAGCTGTTCGCGCATTGGCTCACCGTGCGGTGAGACCTTTAACACGCGGACAATCTGACGTAGCGTCGCCCCGTAGAAGTCCTCCAAGGCTTCCTTGAGTTCGAGTGTCTTCGTTCGAGCATTCTCGTCGAGAGCGTCGATGCCAGCCATCGCGGCATCGAGTCGCTCCATGGCGCCCTCGACCATCTCCCAGGTGGTGTGTTGCACAACGTCGCTCACCGAATCATCCTCATCGCTTCAATCTGGTTGGCCACCTGCACAAGGTGCTTGGCGAAGACTTGGGCAAGGGCAGTTGGCGCGAGGGCTTTAATCTGGTCGCCGACGCTGCCCTCGGCGCCCGACCCAGCGACCACCATCTCACTGAGATAGCCGCAAAGAGCAAGCAAACCGGCCAGAGTGTCCAAATCAAGTTCCCGCCAGAATATCACCAGGAAGCCCGACCGGAGACGGATCTCCTCTGGGTCTCCCGCTGAAAACAGCTCCACCAACGACGGCGGAGAAAGCTGCTCAATGATGGTTTCAACGTAGGGTTCACAAGCAACACGAATCGCCTCGTCCAGCAAGATCTGTTCATAGCGCTCCATCGACTACCCCCCGTGTCCGGCTACGCTCCATCTCATCGAGGACGTCTCGAACAGCTCGAACCTCATCGTAGATCTCGAACTCCTCGAAAATTCTGCGAGCCTCGTGCAAGCGAGACCGCGCCTCGACAAAATCCCCCAGGTGTGCGAGAGCGTTACCCCAGTTG
The DNA here is from genome assembly GCA_021806545.1 of Actinomycetes bacterium. GTDB lineage: Bacteria > Actinomycetota > Acidimicrobiia > Acidimicrobiales > Acidimicrobiaceae > Ferrimicrobium. The sequence continues at coordinate 20,356 of JAJZXI010000013.1, forward strand.
AACATCAGACGTGCGTATCCCATCGGGTCCTCTAATGGATTTACTCGACCTGCAAGCTCAGAATAGAGATCCACCGCTTCGACAATATTGGCTACCGAATGAGCTGACGGGGAGTACACCAGCGCGTTGGCCAGGTTGAGCTGACAGGTAAACCACTGACGCGGATACTCCTCTGGTGTAAGAACCCTCATGGCCTCGCGGAGACTTGAGATGGCCACTGCAAAGCGGACAGCGTCAGAGGATTCAAGCATCGGCATTGCGAGATAGCACACCGCAATGTCTACCTGGATGGACGCGAACATCACAGGGGCCGACGTGCGCGAGAAGATCTTGGTGCTCTCCTGATAGCACTTGACCGCCTCTCGCAAGTAGCCGGGATTGGCGCCGCCCATCTCGTGCAGCAGACCACCTAGCTCGAGCCAAGCGCCCCCGAGGTCCTCCAACAGGCAGGTCGTCTTCAGTGTCGCGATGACTTCACGGTAGCCGGTCACTGCCGCCTGATCGGAGATGCCAAGCTCCTTGCGGTGGGGCAGGATTGACCGCTGAATCATCGCCGCCTGGAGTGGCTCGACCTGGTCGAGAAGGGAAACGAGAGCGGTCAGCGCCTCGGAAATGTGAGAGCTGCTGGCGATCTCAGTGGCCCACGCGAGGCCGACGATCCCGGCCCACGCGCGCACGCCTACCCCGAGTCCCTCATCCATGGTTGCGGCTTGCCAAGAAAGATTGGCATCGTCATCTCCCAAGACAAAGGCGGCTATTGCATCGAGGACGGTGAGAGCACGATCCCGGGTCTGCAACCTCCCGGACCGACCGGCAAGCACCCCGCAGTCGTACTCTGCCCAATCCTCACCGGCATACTGAGCAAGCTCACGTTGCGCCTGATCAACATGGCCAGCGGCCGCTGAACACAAGAACGCCAGTTCACACGTCTCGTCGAGCGCACGGCCCTCTCTCAAAGCCTCCTGTGCACGAGGGGCAAGTTTGGCCGGAAAAACCAAGCCCGCGAGTGGCATGGGTCCGACACCCAAGTGCGAGAGTGCAAGCCGCTCTCGCGCGAGCTGGGCACCTAGCAACGTTTCACTCATTCCACCTTCTCTCCCGTCGTTGCCTACCACCGGTTGGTCGACCGGTGAATCCACGCCGCTGCAACCTCCGCCTCTCGCCGGGTGTGATAGGAGCCAAACGTCTTTTCTACTACCTCGGACTCATAGACCACATATCCGGCTACTACCCATCGTCCGCGCTCCTGACGCACCACCGCCTCAAGGGCGATCGCCCGACGCGCCGGCATGTTCCCCCTCGACGACAAAATGGAGCGAGCCTCGTTCCCGATCGTTGATACCTGATAGAGTCGTCTGCTCATGACGGACTCCGACCAGATCACCAAGCTCAACCCCGAGGGTTCCATCGGAATCGATTACCTTCAGGGGTCTGCCCGCCACCTCGCCCACCAAGAGGAAGAGGTCGAGAACACCGTATTCGAGTCTCGCTCCGACCGAAACGGCGCGCCTATCTGCGATGGTGGTCAATCTCAGTGGAAGGTGCAAGCATCCGCTCGCACTCAACGAGGCGGTCACATCCTCGACGACTCCGATCTCGCGCTTGATCAGCAGCTTGAGCTGCGCCATGGCGCGTCGAGCCCGCGTCGAAAGCTCGTCGCCAAAGCCGAGCTCGTCCACAGCTACTAGATACACGCCAACCTCAGCCGGGTATTCGCCGTCGTCTAGCAACCATCGGGCAAAGGCGAGCGCATGATCCCAACGGAACGTATGGCTCTGGAAGCTACGCACATCAGGTAGATGCTCAAGCTCCTGCCCAGGGACCCGATAGACAGTCCCCGGGGGAGCATCAGTTCGACACGCATCGACCATGATCACCTTGGATGCGCCGCGCATCTTAAAGGCAATATCCATTCCAGCTGTACCACCATCGACCAAGACAACCGAATCGCCGTAGCCCTCCTCGAAGAGTTCTCGGATCAACAAAGGCCCAATCGCGTCATCGCCACGTAGGAGGTTGCCACAACCGATGATCACCGTCGTGCCGACGGCGCTTGTGGGTCGTGAAACACTCGCTTCACCGACCGCCCGCTCCTGTCTCACCTCAGCCATCGGCGCCACTCCACTTGTCGACTCACCAGCTCCCGAGACAGACTCGGCTCTCGTGGAAGCTCCAAGGGGAACTGACGATCTTGCTCTGGACTCAGTCATGAGCCGATATCCCACCAAAGACTCCCGAAGGGTTATAGACGCTAGACCATACCATTCACGGTGAACCTCGAGAGCTCCTTGCCCGACTTTTCGTCATAGGCATGTACGGTACAGACGAGACACGAATCAAAGCTCCGGGCGACGTGTCCGAGCTCTACTGGATCCTCGACGTCTCGGATCGGTGAACCGACCAGTGCCTGTTCGATCGGACCAAGGGTTCCCTCACCATCGCGGGGACCAATGTTCCAGGCAGTTGGGGTGACGACCTGATAGTTTGCGATCTTGCCCTCTTTGATAACGATCCAATCACAGAGTCCACCCCGTGCAGCTTCGGTCCCGCCGAAGCCCATGCCCTCCTCGTACTCTACTGGTTTGTGATAGAAGGCCTCATGAAGATCGATCCGTGCTAGCCAATCCATCACCCACTTGAAGTACTTCGGCCCTTCATGCATCCGGGCGAGCTGGCGGACCATCACTGACGGGCCGATCTTGTTGTAGACATCAAGGAACAGTGGGTCATTATCCTGGTGACTAGCTGCCCCAGGTGCCGCGGCAGCCATGCGCCGCGCAAGCGGACCAGTCTCAAGAGGAACATGCCCGAGTCCCTCAACATCGTATCGAGGGGATTTGGCCCACGAGTACTTGTCCAGCTTCCGTCCCTCTTCTGGGTCGATCGGAATCGTCTCACCCTCGAATGGGTGCAGAGGCCTGCTACCTTCGAAGAAGGAGTGGGTCACATCTTCAGTCACTCTGGCTTGATCAAACTCGGAGAACTGCCCGTTGGCGTAGACCCCGGAACGCCCGATCAAAGCTGCATTTCGGCCATCAATGGTGGGGTTCTGATAGAGATCAGGATCGAAATAGGTACCCACAGACAGAAAATTGCCTACGCCCTGGCCATACTTGTCCAGGCCGACATCCATGCAGAAACGAATGAAGAACCCACAGTCGCTGTTGTACTGGCTCTCATTCTCATTCACCCATGCGAGTACGTCATCCCACGTCTTGTTCTCAAGCCATCGATCGATGGAGCATCCTAACCAAACGCCCTCCAACCACTCCCTCCGGAAATACTCGAGGATGGCGTTTGAGCGCGTCACATCGGCGAGTGTCGGTCCGCACATGACACCCCCGGGAACCATGAAGCTCGAGTGTGGCCACTGGCCTCCAAAGATCGCGTAGACCTCCACCGGTTTGTTCGAAACGAGAACTCCCTTTTGGTAGCTCGTGCCAACATAGGGTGCAAATCGTCGAACGGCCTCCTCGTAGAGCGGCGATGCCGCATAATTCTTGTTCGTAAGATCTATGGCAAAGAGGGCATAGAAATAGCGAGGAATACTCTGCAAGGTCTCACAAGCTTGGGCAAGATTGCGTACCAACGTCGCATTCGCCGGCATCTCGGTCTTCCAGGCCGTATCCAAAGCGTAAGCCGCCTTATACAGGTGGCTCCCTCCGCAGATACCACAGATTCGCGGCGTGACAATGAGACCAGCCTGTGGGTCCTTACCTCGCAGGATGATCTCAAACCCACGGAACATCGCGGCCTCAGTCCAGGCCGAACTGACAACACCGTCCTTGATCGTCACCCGAACATCGAGGTCTCCCTCGACGCGTCCCAACGGACTGATTTTCAGATCTACAGTACTCATTCCTTTTCCTCCTCGCCCTCGCGACTCACACTACAAACATGTCTTCTTTAGCCCACTGAGGACTTGCCACCCGAGCAGCCATGGCATGGGCCATGTAGGTGAGATGGTCGTTGCCCTCCGGCACCTCTTTGGGAACAATACCAGAAACCTTTTGCGTCTTAAAGACCGTACCTGGTGCCAGATCGAAGAAGGGGAACTCCGGCTCAGTGCAGCCTGTGCAGGGCATCCCCGCTCGGGTCTTGGATGATTGGCGGTTCCAGAGAATACGATTGCACGGCGAATGCGTCATTGGTCCACGGCAGCCAAATTCATAGAACAGGCAGCCAGTCCTCGTCCCCTCGCCAAAGGTCATCGTCGACTGCTTATATTCGAAGAACTGCACCCTAGTGCACCCTGTCTGGGTAAAACTCTTGAAGAACGTCTGTGGCCGATGCAACTCATCGAGAGAGATATCTCCCGCACGTCCCGAGGCCAGTGCGACAATAATTTGAGTTATCCAGTCTGGATGTGCTGGACACCCAGGAATGTTGATCACTGGCAACCCCATCTTCGAACGGAAGTTGCTCCCGAGAAACCCTCCCTTTGTCCGCTTCTGGAACTGCAGTCCAGTCGAAGCAGTGGGGTTCGGTTCGGTCGCCGGGATACCTCCCCAGCAGGCACAGTCTCCGATGGCCACAACAACACCGGCCTGCGCAGCCAGATCGTTCACCCAGTCCTTCATCGGGCGGTCGGCAAACATGTCGAACCGACCGCTCCCGTTCGGACCCTCCATGACCGTCCCCTCGAAGACGAAAATATCGAGTGGCTGTTCTCCACGAGCACAATCCCAAAAGATCTTCTGTGCATTCGTTCCAAGTTCAAGACCTAGCGAAGGATGCCATAAGAGATCCATACCGAAATCGACGATGAGATCGACCACACTCGGCTCCTCCGCATTGAGAAACGACATCGTGTTCCCTGAACACGCTCCACCTTGCAACCACAATACTGACGCCACTAGGCTCACCTTTCTTATACGCATCTACTACTTACCGACGCTCATACCACCAGTTGAAACCTTCCCGGCTCCACTGCCACCATCATCGCCGGACACCCCAGGATCCACTCTTGCCCTCACGATCCGCAACTGCGCGGTTCCCTCTATCAACTGACGACGACACACTCGACGTCTGTATGAACGGGGCCTGAATGCACGGCGGCACCTGCGCAAGAGGGAACTACGTCTGACCGCAACACCGAGGTCAAAGCCCCTACCCCGACGGATGCATTACATCCGCCCTCCTCGCGGATAGCACACGGAGCTCCTTGAGCAACTGTCCAATGCCCACACCAGTTCTGGCCGAGGTCAAGACGACCGGTACGCTCGCGTTCACCTTGCGAAGGTGACCCATGGCAGTAGTGAACGAGAAACCGGCGGCATCCGCGAGGTCCATCTTGGTCATAACGACCAGGTCAGCAGCATAAAAGAGCGCAGGATACTTTGCAGGTTTGTCCTCCCCTTCGGTGGTCGAGAGTAGTACCAACCTGATATCCTCGCCGAGATCGAAATCGACCGGGCCAACCATGTTGCCAACGTTCTCGACAAACAGATACGAAGGAGCCGCCTCAGCGATCTCGTCAAGATATGGGAACAGCATCCGTGCCTCAAGATGGCAGACTCCATCGGTCACAACTTGGCGAACCCAATCACAGTGGGGCAGCAGTCGCTGTGCATCGTACTCAGTCGCACAGTCCCCAACGACGACTGCACTGCGTTCGCCCTCAGCACGCAAACAATCAGCGACTGCCCCGAGCAGCTCGGTCTTACCGCTGCCCGGGGCGGACATGACATTGACCATGATGACGGAGCGAGTCTCGAGTGTCCCACGAACGAACATGGCATCTTGTCGCGCATGATCGAGGATCTTGCGTTCTAGTCCCACAAACTCGGTCACGTCACAACCCCCTCAACCGCACAGCAAGCGCTTCGCACAAAATGACCAGAATCATCGTCAAGCTCAGCATCGTCAAGATCGAGACCAACGACGTCAAACTCCTTGCCAGCCTCGACAACACACGCGCCCTGACAGAGCGGACAGGTGAAGAAGAACTCTGCAGAATACAGGTTTCTAGACCCACACTGCGTACACGCTAGGACAGCGGGCACGCTAGCGATCACGAGTGAACTCGTCCGCAGTGACGACTCTTCAACCGCGAAACCAAAGGCGAATTCTAGCGACTCGACATCAACCTGGGCCAATTCGCCAACGGCCAGATGAATACGCCTGACACGTCGAGGATCGATGTGTCGTTCGTCAAGTGCCTCAGACACCGAGGCAATGATGGCTCGGGCAAGCGAAGCCTCATGCACTTCAGGACCTCTGATTGTTGCGCCCGAGTGCACGGAGCAACTCAACAGCGAAATCGAGACCTTGCTGGACGTCAGCATCCTTGAGGCTCTTGAGAAGGCTCCCAATGCCCTTGATCCGACTGGCATGACTGCCCTTGGTCACCTGGCGTGTATCGCTCAAAGATCGACTCAACACCGTAAGTCCACCCAAGAAATTTTCATCTAACAGGTCGTTTCGCAGAAGCGAACCCAAGACTTCGCTGCGGTCGCCGAGAGTCCGATACATCTTGAAAAGCTCCTTGAGACCCTCCAAGCCACTCTTACCTTCCTGGGCAGTCCCCTCACGCAGCTCTTGCAGACCCGTGCTGAGCGAATCGACAATCACCTCACCACGGTGGATGAGCTCATTGAGTGAGACCGTGGCAAGATAGAGGGCCTCTAGATTCTCGATGATCCCCAACGCGTACGAAGCCGTTGCCGGATCGCTCAAACGATCGAGAATCTGGTCGAGTTCGTCGGTATTGCCCCGATCGGCTAATGGAATGGTCATCGTCCCCCCTCATCACGGCACTTCGAGCTCCACCACTGAAGCTCTCAGCCGCAATCGTAGCTCTGTGACAATCCGGCCGCTCAGTACACCAAGCCGAAATCCGCATGCCGACGCACAAAAGCGCAGCAAGAATTCCTCCGCCAATCCCATTTACGCATCCGGCGGACGGATTGCGTCGCTCCCCTATCCGCTCATGGTCAGGGTAGCCGAGGGGGTCTCTCCAAACCGAGCTCGATAAGCTTGCGCAAATCGTCCGTAGTGATGCATCCCCCAGCGTTCGGCGATCCGACCCAGGGTCTCAGCCTGCGTGCCTGAGGTAAGGATATCTGCGCGAATCCTATCGAGTCGCAGATCTCGGAGAAAGACCGTCGGTGAGGTCCGAAGTTCCTCTTGAAATGCCTTCTGGATTGTCCTCTGGCTCGCGCCGACGGCATGCGCCAAATCTTCGAGTGAAAGGTCTTCATCGAGATGCTCGTTCATGTACTTGATAGACAAGCGCAAAGTCCGACTCCCCCGCTCGGCCGCATCCGGGGTGAAGAGGGCTGCAGAGTAATTCGAATTCCCCAACAGCAGCAGGGTCGTGGCGAGGTAGCCTTCAAGCGCCCTGACCCTAAATGGATTGTGGGTCATGTCGTCCTGAGAGTAGAGCTCCTCGTGCAGGAGCTGGACGGCCGTGTGCCAGCGCCACGAACTTGGCATTGAAAGATCGAACTGGTTGGAAAAAACTATCGAATCGCGAAGTGAGCGTCCAAGCGATCCGCAAAGCTGACGTTCGAGAAGTGGTGGTGCAAATTTGACGAAAAGATGCGGAGAATCAGCTTCCAAGAGGACGTCGATCTCGACCCGCGGGTTCACGATGACGGAGCTAATCGTGGAACTCTGAAAGTCTCCAGTACAACACCGGAACCTTGCATGCCCATTAGTGGCCATGAACACGACATAGTCTTGCAGGCAGATCCCTCGGAGTTCAGCACGAACGCGGTAATCGATGTAACCAAAGGTGACCTCGAAGAGCGTATCTGCGTGGTAGCTCAACACGAAATGCGCGGCATCCTGACCAGCGACAAGAATCTTGTGCTCGCCGAAGAGCTCCTCCAATGAACGCTCCGCCAGTCGTATCACCGGCGTAGATGCTCGCTCGAATCCTTCGAGTGCTGGCGGAATCCCCCGGCTCCGCGCACGCACTGGTACCGGGTGATCGGTCCTGGAGAAATCTATCATCCTGACTTTGGGGATCGTCATCCCTTGGATTGTATCAATCTTGCGCAGAGCGGATGAGTGCCAAAGAGATTTTTACGGAATTCGGCTCTACTTAGCGTACTTCGGACTTCTCCATCGAAATCACACCAGACACATTTGCTAGGTTACGGTTGCTGTGCCTGCTGCTGTTTTGGAACGCTGCAGCCTGACCCCGAAAGGCCCGATAAAGGAGGGGACGATGCAATTTGTTGACGAGTTCCGCAATCCTGAGCTGATCAAAAGGCTCAGCGATGCGATTCACGCGGAGGTCACGGCCCGAACCTACCGCATCATGGAAATCTGCGGTGGTCATACCCATAGCATCTATCGCTTTGGCCTCCAAGAGATGTTGCCGCCAAATATTGAACTCATCCATGGTCCTGGCTGCCCAGTGTGCGTCCTGCCTGTGGGTAAAGTCGACGAAGCCCTCTTGCTCGCTCGAACCCATGATCTGACCCTCACCGCATTTGGCGACGTCATGCGAGTGCCAGGCTCCAAAGAAAGCCCGTTCCAGGCTAAGGCCCAAGGGGCCGATATTCGAATGGTCTATTCTCCAATGGATGCCCTGAAAATTGCACTCGCCGACCCGAGTCGAGAGGTCGTCTTCTTCGCTATCGGCTTTGAGACGACGGCACCGTCCACTGCGCTGACCATCCTCAACGCCAAACAGCTCGGAGCTGAGAACTTCTCGGTGTTCTGCAATCACGTCACCGTTGGGCCACCCCTGCGCGCGATCATGACCAATGAGTTCTTCGACCTCGACGGCTTCATCGGACCAGGTCACGTCTCCACCGTGATCGGCCTCGATCCCTATGCCTTCGTCGCCGACGAGTTTCATCGCCCTATCGTCGTCACCGGCTTTGAACCGGCAGACCTCATGGAGTCCATTCTCTGGTTGGTCAAACTCATCAATGAAGGACAGGCAACCGTCGAGAACCAATATGTTCGAGCAGTCCAGCGAGCTGGCAACAGAACTGCGCTGGCTGCCATGACCGAGGTCTTCGAGGAACGACCAAGCTTTGAATGGCGTGGACTTGGCTACATCGAATCCTCCGCGCTCCGGCTACGAGAGCCTTACCAGGCCTTCGATGCTGAGCTACGCTACTCAGTTACCCCAATCCGATCTCCTGAACCCGAAGGTGCTCTCTGCGGCGAAGTGCTCATCGGGCTCAAACGCCCGGAAGACTGCCCGCTGCTCGGCACAACGTGCAAACCCGAGAGCCCGGTTGGAGCGCTCATGGTCTCCTCGGAGGGCGCCTGCAGCGCCTACTACACGTACGTCCATGGTCGGCTCGTGACCAGCGGAGAACGATCATGAATGTCTGGTTCAAAGATGAAGAGATTCTCATGTCCCATGGCGCCGGCGGTAAAGCCAGTCGCAAGCTGATTGAGGGCCTCGTAGCTCCGATCCTGACCTCGCACGGATCGCCCGTTTGCCTCGGCGACTCATTCAATATTGCTGGGACCGACTACTGGGTGACCACAGACTCCTTTGTCGTCAGCCCGAGCAGTTTCCCTGGAGGTACCCTTGGGGAACTGGCTGTGCACGGGACACTCAACGATCTCTCCGTGGCCGGAGCCGAACCGCTGGCGATCACCTCGGCGATCATCATCGAGGCAGGCACTTCCAAGGATGAGGTGAATCTCCAGCTTGAGGCTATAGGAAGGGCCTCGCAAGATGCCAACGTACCGGTGGTGGCGGGTGACACCAAGGTGGTTGAACACGGGAAAGGTGACGGGGTCTACATCACTACCACAGGCTTCGGGCGTTCACACCCTAAGGCTCGGCTTGGTCCAGCGCGGGTAGCCCCTGGAGATGTCGTGGTGTGCTCTGGTTCCGTGGGCGATCATGGGATTACTGTATTGATGGCGCGCGGAGAACTTGACTTCACTTCGAACTCCCTCCGCTCGGACACGGCGAACCTCTGGCCGATCGTCAAGGAGCTCCTCGATACCTTCGGCGACTCAGTCAAGTGGATGCGTGATCCTACTCGCGGTGGAATCGCTAGTACCCTGAACGAGCTCGCATGCGATGCAAAGGTTGAGATCATGATCGAAGAGAGCCAAGTTCCCGTCACAGATCCAGTGCGTGGTGCCTGCGAAATCCTTGGACTCGACCCATTTCATATCGCCAACGAAGGCAAACTTGTGGCGATCCTCGACGCTGCAATCGCCCACCGCGCAGTTGAGCTTCTCCGCGAACATCCCCTCGGCAGATCGGCCTCTACGATCGGTACGGTCCACGAGTCGACTACTCCCATGGTAGTTTGCCGTACCGAATTCGGTGCACATCGAACGCTCGATATGCTGACAGGTGATCCGCTACCCCGAATCTGCTAAGCCGACCCCCAGATTGGAGTGGGGAGTGGAGTTGGTTGTAGAGCAGTACCATGGTTAGCCATTCGATAGGGACGCTTCACCTATCGTGGCCGTCATCACAAGCTCCTGCGAGATCCTCGTTGGCTTTCGCCCAAAAAGGGACTCGGTCAAACTCCAGTGTCAGGGTTACCATCTAAGCACCCTGTGCGTGTGCTGTCTCATCGGGTCTCAATATCTGCCCACACCCATGGATAGTGACATCCACTCCCCCTCTGAATGGATGAAGATCCACGCGGCTTCGGTTGGTTGATGTCCCATCAAGGTCGCTGTGCTGCTTTGTAGCCTGCTCGAGTCCATGGATCGAACATCCTGGCCGCAAGTATGTCCTCGGCTGCATTAGTCCGCACTCCGGACGATTCATCGTCTCGCGTCGGAGCAGTATCGTCTCTGTCTGGCGGCGGTCCGCCATGGCCGAAGATCGGCTGCCCGGTCGCTGTCCTAGTGAGGTCAGGGCAGCAGCAAGGCCAGCTCAGAGACCCGCCACACCCTCGGAGAGCACCCAAGTGAGTTCAGAGTGACATATCCCCCCGCCCTTATGGACGGGGCTTCCCGGGCCACTTGCGCACCTTGGGCTGGTTGACGCTTCACTGGGTCGCTGTGCTTTACCTGATTAGGCTCAGCGTGCGATGTGCTTGACGCCCAGAGACCCCAAGCCTGTTCTTGGGTGCATTTGGGTCTGCGTTGTCCGTGGGAACACAC
>JAJZXI010000130.1 GCA_021806545.1 Actinomycetes bacterium
TCAATCTCTTGGTTGAGGAGCAGGTTTCCGCCATCGAGAGCGATCAACCAGTCGCAATCTCTTTCGATATCGGTGACGAGATGCGATGCGATCAGAACGGTCGTACCTAGGTTTGAGGAGGACGCGAGGACCTGACCCATGATGGCTCGCCTCGACACCGGGTCAAGTGACGCCAGCGGTTCATCCAACAACAGCAACTCTGGGCGTCTCGCCAAAGCAAGGGAGATCGACGTCACCTTACGCTGTCCTTCCGATAGCTTGTCTATCCTTGTGGACGGGCCGAGGTCGAGTTCGGACAACACCTGAAGATAGATGTCCCGATCAAAGCCAGGGTGATAGCACTCCGCGAGCTCACCGACCCTGTGAAGAGTGAGTCTTCGCGGTAGGGCACTTGACTGGTCAACCAGGGCGAACGTTCCGAGTTCGAGCGGGCCATCACTCCAGCCAAAAGTCCCGGAATTTGCGTGGCGGAGACCGGCGATAATGCTGAGTAGTGTGGTCTTGCCGGCGCCGATTCGACCCACCAATCCAATGGTACGACCCGCGTCCACCTCGAAGGTGACATCGTTGAGTACCAACCGTCTGTGGATTGTCTTTGTCAGATGCGATGCCACAAATCGCCTAGCCATTTCCCTGTACTCCTTTCGTGTGATCCCGGTCGACTGTTAACTGGAAGCGATCAAGCGCGGTCATGACTGTGATATATAGATCACGTGGCTCGAGCCCGAACTCCAGTGCCTCTTGAAAGACCTCAGTCAACCTCTCGGTGAACAGCCTCTGCACTTTCTCCTGACCGTGGTACGGGTTGTTGATTACGATGGTGCCTATCCCCTGTCTGGCCTGGGTGATTCCTTGGTGCTCAAGATGTTTATAGGCCTTGAGCACGGTATTTACATTTACGCTTGTGTGCTTGACAACGTCGGTAACCGTCGGCAGCTGGTCGCCAACAGCTAATCGTCCAAGCCGCAACGCCGCTATCACTTGATTCTCGATCTGCCGATAGGCGGGTACACCGGTTGACCTATCCAGGACAAAATTGATCTCAGATTTCGCCATTGTGATAGTAGTATATATAAAGTCTTTGAACGTGCAGCCTGATTTCTGCAAATGAAGTTTCCATCTCGGTACCACAGGAGCAGCCAGCGCTGGCGGATGAACCAAACACCGCACACCCCGCTAACCAGCTATTCCATCCATTGTGTCTCGTCAAGATTTAGCATGACGCTGAGGCAAGATGTCGATGTCAATTCTGGTGGTGTACCAACAGAATTGACCTGTGCCACAACGCATCCGGCGCCCAACTCATGAATCGGTGCGAACCAGCAGAGCGGAAGGATGTCCTGGGGTAGCCCCGGGAGGGGTATTGCCGTGGCGAGCTGTCTATGTGATCTACCTGAAGCATGAGACGGCGTACCTTCTTGAGATCGCCTCTGCCAGATCTGTCGCTGCAATCGCGTTGTTCCATTGGCCATGGACATCACCGATGGCAAGGAACGTCGTACTCCAGGCCCGCCATGTCATCAGCGTTGATAACTGAAAATTAGCTGACACATAGATCGGCTTACGATAGAACTGACCTCTGGCAAAGCGCGGCGGATCGGTATGCGTGCACGTTGCGCTTCCCCAGATAACCCATCTGTTTTGAGCCCTTTCGGCTCTCAATGGCCAGTGGCGCAGCCGCCCCTCTCCCCCATTCAGTCGTGGATCTGGACCGTTGGGCTCACTGCACGAGGCGCTCAGAGCCGATGATGCATCCAGACGTTCGGCTCGAAGTAGCTCCCCCTGTCTTTTGCCCGGTCGACCGCAAGCGTGGCCAGGCCCCCGGGGAACCAATACTGGCCGGTCTCAGGAAACTCAAGGCCCGTCCACTCCTCCCAGTCAGAGACGGACGCGGTGATGCCGAGCGAGCGCGTCTCAGCCTTGAGGACGCTTGCCCCGGCACGCTCATGGACCCGCATCCAGGGATCAAAGAGCGAACCGTCCGGTCGTCGCCATGTCGCGTATCGCTCGATCGGCACAAGGGGATAGCGTTCCTTGGTACTTGGGCGCACCGGCGCGATGAGAGAAGCGAATCCGTGTCGCCGCGCGAGAGCGGCCATCGCTGCAAGGGCGACTGCGCTCATACCTTTTCGCTGCACCACGTGCGGGATTGCTATCAAGAGTGCGCACAAGGTGTTGGCATCACCCTCGTCGAACCCGCGCTCGATCGCTCCGTCGATACCTTTGGGTAGATCCGCAACGGTTCCATCCCAGCGCAGCGGTATCGAGCGCGCTAGGGCAAGGATCTCCCCACCAGCACCAAGCAGGTGGAACTGGTATTCTGGTCGCTCGTCGGCGAGCCGTGGCCAGTACTTGTTGAGAACATCGCCATGGTAGTTGTACTCTGGAATCGTGTCGCGTGTCTGTTCCCAGGCCAGTTCGATCAGATCGGGCCGGCTCTTTAGCGTCGCCATTTCGGCAAAAGTGGCATCTTCACCGAGACAAGTCATGTACCAACCACCGACCGATCATGCTGCATCCTGCACCTCATATGTCTGATGCATCCGCTACACCACAGACGTGAGCCTAACTGTTCACACGGCAGGGGACGGCTCGCTTCTGCTGTGCCGATTGCTATTACTTGACCGGCCGACGCCGGTACGCCTGGGTCTTGACAGTCCCCTCCTCGGACTCCGATCCAATGGCACGGTTGCCCATTGGACGGGGATCAATCACATGCTCCCTGCCGATCGGAGCCGAAATGACGCTGCGACCCAGGGCGGTCGTGGCAACCGTAGAGACGGCGGCTTGTGTCAGAATCCGGCGGGCATGAGACTCGCACTGTGGGTGACAGACAGAACACGATCCCACAGGCTACAAAGGATCGTCCAGCCCGGTGGCCCATGAGCTGCTTTGCCAAGTTCGGACCCGTTCACGAGTATTTCGGTCTCAACGCCCGCGCGGTGCCCAGTTCTTGCCTTGAACAGGTCTGGGGCTCACTGGTCAAGCGGTCTGGTGCCGTTCGGGTTGGCTGATAACGGGGGCTCGACGCTGTCCTTAGTCGCGGATGAAGGATCGTGGACAGGCGTTTTACCACAGTATCTGAAGGACTCCAGGACTTGTGTCGGGGTTGACGCTGTCGTCGGAAAGTTCATTTGTAGCGTAATCCCGACTCCGAGTCAAATTGTTGAGGGCGAACGGGGGATTGCCCTGGTCATTGTGGGATCGTGAGATTACCGTTATCAGCGATATGGCGAGTATACACCCTAAGCAGCTCAGAGAACGAGAGGACATGCTCGCTCATACCCTTCTCGACCTGCTCTCGGATGGGCAACCATGGTAGATCGCCAAGCGCATCCGATCCGTGTCTCGCCAGAGCACTAGCTGTCCTTCAGGTCTTGATCTGGCTTCAGTGGAAAGCCAGTTGTCTCCTCGCCTTTATGCCAGCCCTACCGGCGCAGAGGCAAGAACCCCTCCTCGGCGGACGTTAGTCGCGCGACAGAGTAACCACAGTCGCCAATCTCACAGGCGAGGCCGATAGTGAAAGTTATCCGAAATGTGTCACTAGTCATCTCTCGAGAGAGTATTATCGAGAGATGACTAGTGACACACCTCCAATGAATTTGGAAACCAAGAGGCTGATTGAGGCTCAAGCAATGAGGGCGCTGACGCATCCAGTCAGGATTGCGCTCCTCGAGGTGCTCGCCGTACACCAGCCTTTGACGGCAACACAAGCGGGTGAACTGATCCAGGAGACCGCCACAACCTGCTCATTTCATCTCAGGCAACTCGCCAAATATGGGTTTGTCGAAGAGGCTGCCCGAGGGAAGGGGCGAGAACGACCTTGGAAGCTGGTGAACATGGGCTTTTCAATCAAGGAAGAGGACCTCGACGCTGAGGGGCGCATCGCAGCTGATGTCTTGATGAAGGTGTATTTCCGTAGGGCGCTCGAACGATTCGATCAATGGCAACGCACCCACAGATCGTATCCAGAGGAATGGGATCGAGCGAGCACGGCGGACCAGACCGCCTTGTTCGTAACGACGACAGAGCTAGCCGAGATCAATGGCAAAGTCCGGGAGATCCTTATGACCTACTTGGACCGTCTTGTCGATCCAAGTCTGAGGCCCAGCGATGGCCGATTAGTCGAGGTTCTCTACCTGGCGTATCCGGTCGATCCTGGTACCGCCTTTACCGCCAAGAACCTCGGGTCAAACGAGCCATGATGCGCTCACGAAATGCTCTTGCCTACATACTTGGCACGTTGTTAACAGGCTTTGGCGATAAGGTTCTCTTCATCGCTGCGGGAATTTGGGTTCGTGAACTCACTGGATCCAACGCCTCGGCTGGCTTGACGTTCTTTTTCTACATTGCTCCGTCGATGGTTGTGGGGCCCCTAGCCGGCCTGATCGTCGATCGCTTTCCTCGGCGCTGGGTGTTGATCACAGCCAATGCCCTCAGTGCGCTTTTGCTACTGGGGTTGTTTGGAGTCCATGGTGCCTCGGATGTCTGGCGTGTCTATCTCGTCATCATGATTTATGGAGCGCTAGCGACCGTAAGCAGCGCCGCCGACGTCGGTTTACGCACAACAGTCTTTGACCCGGAACAGTTTGGATCGGTCAATGGCCTGCTGTCAACGGTTTCCGAGGGCCTTCGTCTGGTCGTTCCCCTCGTTGGGGCTGGCTTGCTTGTACTCGCAGGAGCGATGGCAGTCATCACCGTTGACATAGGGACCTACATACTGGCTATCGGGCTATTCCTCTTCATTCGTGTGGAGGAACAACATGAGGCATCAACGCCACAGCACTGGCGCGTGCAGGCCCTCGCTGGTGTCCGCCACATCGTTGCCACACCGCTACTTCGCCGGCTGGCCTGGGCGGTGACGGTATTGCTGTGCACGGTCGGCTTTTTCGAGACTGCGATGTTCGCGGTTGCAACGAATGGCCTTCGACGTTCGGCGGCATTTGTGGGAGTATTTGTCGCCTTCCAAGGGGTTGGGGCAATTATCGGGGGCGCTGCAACCGCTCAGTTAATGCGCAAGATCGGTGAGCTCAAGACAGCTGCGCTCGGCATGGTGACGGTCGCGCTTGGATCTGGCATTGTCTTGGTGGGTGTGCAACCGCACTCGTTGAGCGCTTTGGTCATCGTCTGCGGCGGTACGATTCTGCTCGGAGTTGGTGTCACGCTGCTCCTGGTTTCGGTCAATACCGCCATCCAACGCAGCACTCCGAATAGGCTGATGGGAAGGGTCGATGCTGCCTTCAATGTCATCTTCAACGGGGTTCAGAGCATCTCAATCGCACTCGGAGCAGGGCTGGTTGCGCTCGTTGGCTTCGACATTCCTATCATCCTTATCGTGTTGAGTGCGCTGATCGGCACGGTGATGCTCGGATATCGGACACCAGCAATGGAGCCGGCCCAGGAGTAGCCAGCGAAGATGCCAACAGTCCTTGACGCTGCATCGAGTGGATCAAGAGCCTCGCATTGGAGATCAACTGGTTGGCGGCCGGCTGGACGTTGTCGCGATCTGAGAGTAGCTGTCGATGCCGCTCGTCCGGTCCATCATGGAGGCAAACGCAATGACATGATCGAGTGGGAGGCACAGGCGACCAACACGCGGTCGGGGACAACGTCGGAGCACCTGACCTACCGGTCATCGAGGTCGACCAGCCACATTATTGCCAATGGGTGTGGCTCTCCTCAAGGGACGTCATGCAGCCCTGGGAATGACGTTGTTTGCGTAACGGGAACGGTGGACGCGTTCGTGCTCGCGGAACAGGTGGAAGCGCCAGTAGTCGTCGAAGTCGCCGTTGGAGCGAACGACGCGTAACTTGAGGATCGCTTCTGCACCGTCGACCGACCAGCGTGCGCCGGTCACGTCGAAACTGTCCTTCACGATGTGTCGGCACGCGCCTTCGATAATACCGGTAGCGATCGGCCAACCCCCTGCGAGTGCTGTCGGGTAGTCGAGGTAGGCGGCCTTGTTGGTAAGGTATCTGGCACAGGCATCGGCGCCTTTGCGGTCCGAGGCCATCAGGCCTTCGCTCGAGGCACGTCTGCGGATCCCTGCCGCTACGTTGCGTGCCCCTCCATCGAGGATCACCAATGCTCTCGTGCGCACCCAGGCCTCAGCTCGTGGATCCCCCTCGTCAAAGAAGCACCACGTGGCTGTCCAGAGATACTCCAGTACGTGGATCAGATCGATGATGATCGTCACGTTGATCTTTCGCTTGAGTGCTTGTGCCTTGATGCGCTCGATCTGGTGATTGTTCCCATCGACGAGTGCAACCCAGGTACGGAGATGCTCTGGGTCCCTTCGCTCTGCCTCGTCGAAGACGTCTCCGATCACCGGGGCTGCATCTTCGAGCACGCTGGCGCACAACCACTTGTGGTTAGCCTCTGGTCCTTTGACCTGCTCATCGTCCCTCGATGCCATGATATCGGTCGGCTTGCGGGGAACGGGAGTCACATCGTAGACCGCCCCGATCTCAGCCATGCGTTTTCTTCCACGCTTCTCGCCCCTCGACAGGCGACCCTTGAGCTTAGAGGAGGCATCATCAGCTGCCTTCTTTGTCGCCCCTCTGAGTGCCTCGGGACGCATCACGATACCCTTGCCATCGACCGAGAGCACCAGGAGAGTGGTGTCTTTCTCGCTGATGGGAACCGACCAAGGCTGAGACTGCGATGAGGGCGACATCGGAGCCAGTGAGCCACGATCGCACTCTGGCCGTACAACGAAGTCGACTCTGTCTGACCCTT
>JAJZXI010000131.1 GCA_021806545.1 Actinomycetes bacterium
AGTTGACGGTAAAGAGTCTCGGCTGCAAGCCGCTCCGAATTGAGCTGCGTGATGTGTGTGTGAGCAAGTCGTTCGGCCTCGATGCGGTGACCAACGACGATAGCGACCAGTACTACCAGAGCAAGATTCACGAGATCACTCCCAGGATGTCCCTGGTCATGCGGGAGGAGTAGGTCTGGCAGCCAAAGAAGCACTGCCCATATGGCGGTCGCTGCCGAACCGGACAACCCGTAGTGCAAGGCGGCATACAAGATTGGAATGATCATCAAGGCGACGGGGAGGCTGAATGGAAAGGCACTATCGGCCCTGGCGAGACTGATATCGGAGAGAAGATGCACCCCCGCGATAACGAGCACCGACAGCTGGAGTACCCAGAATCGCGCCTCGCCAAGTGGCGGATGTACGATCCGACCAAGGATCGAGCGCAGATCAGTCGACGTTGGTTGGCTTATCACGTGCATCTCGTGTGACCAACTGGTGGTTGAGCGCATAGAGGGCGGCTTCGGTTCTCGAAGTCACACCGAGCTTGATTAACAACGCTGAGACATGTCCCTCGACGGTGCGCAGCCCGAGGTCGAGTTCAGAGGCGATGTGTTTATTCGACATGCCCCTCACGAGTAGATTCAAAACATCAGCCTGGCGTCGCGTCAGTGTCAGAGGGTCCTCGTTGCCAGGGCCGGGCTGCCACCGGTGAGCCAGGCGCGTGGAGAGTTCCTTCGCCAGAACCAGAACCCCGTCGGCCGCTGCTCTGACCGCGTCAGTGAGCTCTCTGGCAGAGGCCGTCTTCAAGAGATAGCCGGTAACACCGATCTCAAGAGCTTCGGTGACGTACGCATAATCATCGTAGGCACTCACGATCAGGATCTCGACCTCGGGGAACCTCGCAGTGATTTCGCGGGCGAGGGCAAGCCCGTTCATTTTTGGGAGGTTTACATCGACGATCACGACATCCGGACAGGTGCGCTCCAAAAGAGGCAACGCCTGCTCAGCGGATCCGGCCTGCCCGACGACGGTGATATCGTCGTGGTGATTCAGGAGTTGGGCGGTTCCCTCGCGCACAAGAGCGTGGTCCTCAACGATAACCACTCGAATCGGCGCACTGCGCTCAGGAGAGGTCACGTTGGTCGGCGCCTGCTGACGGGTGATTCCCCCTTGGAGGTAGTCTCGCCGATAGTGCAATACACGACTGCTAATTGCTCCCACTCATCCGCCTCTAGCCTACGCCTAATTCGAAACGCGCATGCGCCTAGGCATCGACGCTGTCGCCAGGACAATGTGGACATCCGCCCCGTCCGTGAGGGCGGCGAGGATACCACCTATCGAGTGTGGACCACGCGAACGCTCCTAAGCCAGTCCTGGCGTGAAATACTGACGAAGCACTCTGGGACTCGGGCCCTGGTTTGGGGCCACCTGCACCACACCTCCAACGTCTCGCACGCGCCCATACTCAGGATTCACCTTCAACGGCTCGACCTTGGAGTCGTGGGCGAGAAAGGCGTTCAACAGGGCGGAGCCATGGGCCAGTTCGTCGTTGGCGGCACTCAGCTCTGCATTATGAAACGGTATCAACGTTCGTGAGGTGACCTCAATGATGGAGAAACCCTGCGAGATTTGCACCGGTCCCGATGGTTTGCCGACCGGCAAGGAGCTCACCGCGCTCGCGTAGCCGGGACCGAGAACCTGTTGATACTGTGCCACCGTACCGCAGCCGACCGCGCCGCCAGGCGACTGGCTGCTCTTATTCAAAGAGTATCGAGTGGCAGCCGTGGCGAACGAAAGTCCACCCTTGATCTTGGCCAGTACCGCATCGGCCTCCACGGGAGAGGACTCAAGGATTTCGGATGAACAGATGTCCACAAAGTTGCTGTGATGGCTGCCATAGTAGGCCCGGACACCAGCCGTGGTCAACGCTACATGAGCCAGATGAGCCTCCATCATGATGATGGCGCGTGTATCACTGACCAGTTGCGCCTGGTATGCCTTTGAGAACGCGCTGAACGTCGTCGGGGACCCCACCGACTGAATCGTCAACGCTCTGGCCAACTGGCTCTCAAGTCGAGTCGGAGTAAGTCCAAGCTTCTTCTCCGCCTGAAGGATGCGATCGATGGTAATACGCCGATTCAAAATATTATCGACAAATAGCGTCGTATAGCTTTTGCTTCCCGGTCCATAGACCGGCGACTTGTTCTTCGCGAGTAGTGCATCAAACGCTGAGTTTGCCGAGACCTGGCGAAGCTCGGTGCGCAGCTCGGTGTTGGTGATGGTCTGAGGTCCAACCTGCGCTGCATATCCGATCGTCGAACAGCTCGCAAGGACAAAGCCCAATCCGAGCGGCAGAAACTTTAGCAACCTTCGAGACGACATACTCCTCCTTGGCGTTACAGCCCTCTCAGCCTACTAGATCCACCTTACGAGGACGAAGTTGAGGAGCCTATGATGACTTCACGAACGAGGTTGAGGAGATCGTCACGGGGTCGGTAAGCGATCGCCACCTCCTGCTCCGCCGCACGGTACGTTGGCCGCGAAGCAAGCCTTCTCAGCCGCACCTCCTCTGACGGGCGAAGGGTCACTGGTCGCAGAAAGACCTCCATGCTACCCGTACGAGCTGAGCGGCGCGAACCAACCTCACGGACCCCGCGGGCAACCAAGAGAAGCTTCAAGCGAGTCATCGCGACAAGGGTAAGAACCGCCGATGGGGGTGGACCAAATCGATCACTCAGCTCATCGGCAAGCTCCTGGAGCTCCTGTTCACTGCGCGCGAGCGCAAAGCGGCGATAGAGGTCCATTCGAACCGCCTCATCCTCGACGTAGGTCACTGGAATCGAGTACGAAACCGGTAGGTCGATGTTGATCTCGGGAGCCTCGATCGGCTCGTCACCTTTCATCCTGGCCACCGCCTCGGCGACGAGGCGTACATAGAGCTCATAACCAACCGCGCTCATGTGCCCCGATTGGCGCTGCCCGAGGAACGTGCCTGCACCACGCAGCTCAAGGTCACGCATCGCAATTCGATATCCCGCACCAAGATCGGTGTTCTCGACGATGGTACGAAGCCGCTCCAAAGCGATCTCGGAGAGAGGCTTGCTCCGTGGGTAGAACAGGTAAGCATACGCCCGCTGGCCCGAACGACCAACACGACCACGCAGTTGATGAAGCTGTCCCAGCCCAAGATCGTCTGCGTGATCGACGATCAACGTGTTGACCGATGGGAGATCGATGCCACTCTCGATGATGGTGGTACATACGAGAACATCCGCCCGTCGATGCCAGAAATCATCGACGACACGCTCGAGCTCATGCTCTGGCAGTTGACCGTGGGCAATCAGCACGCGAGCGCTCGGAACGAGCTCGGCTACCTTGCGAGCCACCGATTGGATGTCCTTGACTCGGTTGTGCACATAGAATACCTGTCCACCGCGAATCAGTTCACGTCGGATCGCCTCCGAAATCGCTGCATCGTCATCCGGTCCAACGTGGGTCAAGATCGGCTGGCGATCAAGCGGCGGAGTGCGCAAAAGTGACATGTCCCGCACGCCAACGAGGGAGAGCTCAAGAGTCCGAGGAATTGGAGTAGCTGACAGGGTTAAGACGTCGAGATCGGGATGCCGGGTCTTCCAAAACTCCTTGTGCTGGACGCCAAAGCGTTGCTCCTCGTCAATCACAAGCAGTCCAAGTCGCTTGAAATCAATCTCTTTTGAGACCAGCGCGTGGGTCGCAACAAGACAATCCAGCGTGCCAAGACGCAGGTCACCCTTGAGTCGCTTGACGTCACGACCACTCACGAACCGTGAGAGAAGTCCAACTTTGATGCCGTAGGGCTCGAACCGCTCTCGGAAAGTGTCAAAGTGCTGTTGGGCAAGGATCGTGGTTGGCACGAGTATCGCGGCCTGCGCACCACTTTGGATGGTCTTGAACGCAGCCCTGAGGGCGACCTCGGTCTTACCAAAACCCACATCGCCACAGATCATCCGATCCATCGGTATCGGCTGCTCCAGATCTCGCTTGGTCTCCTCGATAGCGAGTGCCTGATCAGCAGTGAGATCATAGGGAAATGCCGACTCCAACTCCTGTTGCCACGGCGTATCTGGCTCCTTGGCATGCCCTTGGGTGATGAGTCGCTTCTGATAGAGGACCACCAGCTCTTGGGCAACCTCGCTGGCGGCACGGCGCGCCTTGCGTACCTGATGCCCCCACTCCCGAGAACCGAGGCGCGACAAGGTGGGGCTCTCAGCACCGACATAGAGCGTGACTCTATCCGTCTGATCAGAGGGGAGGTAGATCTTGTCCTTGCCACCGAACTCCAACAACAGATAGTCTCGCTCTACCTCCGCGATTGAACGAGTGACGATGCCTTGATACCGCGCTATACCATAGGTCTCATGCACCACCAGGGTGCCTGGGCTCAGATCGTCCAGCGTGGTGGTCGAGCGTGGTGTGCTGCGTCGTGGCGAGGTCGCCCTAGGCAGTGGACGAACGAGATCGCTATCGGCAACCACAGCCACCTTCGCCGACGCTGAAAGGAACGAGTGATGGAGCCGCACATCCTTGGCGAGGTACAATCCAGGTGCAGGCGGGACCTCCCCGTCGTGAGAGAGAACAGTAGGATAACGATCAAAACTCTCGAAGGTCGCGGTCAAAGCGCGAACACGCGATGCCGAGTCTGCAGTGACGACTACGCGAAATCCGTCGCGCACCAGAGAACCAACCCGCGCTACGAAGCCCTCCATGTCACGATGATCGACGTGAAGGATCTGTGGATCACCATCATGGGCCACGAGATCAATCCGATTCGCCAAGGTATGACCTAGGTGATCGAATGGCGCCAGGAGTCCAGCAGTCGTCGAGGTGACCTCCAGGCCCCACGTCGGTGCCAGTGCCTCCGTCATGGCAAGTTCATCGGCCAACAGACGCTCTGATGCAGCCTGCAGGAGCGCCTCTCCCCCCGCAATCATCAACACGTCGTCGGCGCGCAATAGATCGGCCGGCACCGTCGCCTGATGATCGAGAATGAGTGGCAGCAGACTCTCCAGCGGATCAGAGCTCACTCCTGTCAGGAGCTGAGCGATCCTCTCATTGAGAACAGGCGCCCTCTCGGCCAAGGACGTCAGACCAGCATGCAGGGCCTCATCGAGGAGCACCTCTCGTGCTGGAAGCACCTCATACTCATCAATTGCCTCAATGGTTCGTTGAGAAGTCGGGTCAAACAAGGCGAGCCGGTCGAGTTCATCCCCGAAAAAGTCGGCTCGGATCGGCCACTCACGATCCGGAGGAAAGATGTCGACGATGGAGCCACGGACGGCAAACTCACCTGGACTCGACACCTGAGACTCCCGCAGATAGCCGTTGCGGCTCAAGTAGTCGACGACATGCGCAAGGGGCGAAACGGACCCTACACGAAGCTCGTAGCACGCAACATTGAGCGCACTCGGAGCGAGACGCTGCAGCGCTGCTCGAATCGAAGTGGTTACGATGACGCCCGCCTCTGACTTGGACTCAAGGGCCGCCAATGCCCGGAGCCGGCGACCTACTGTTCTCACCGAGGGAGCCACACGCTCAAAGGGTACGGTATCCCATGCCGGCAGCCAGAGACTCGTATGGCTGCCCTGAAGGAGCGCAAGATCGTAGGCGGTGGCCTCTGCCTCTGCCTCGCTGGCCACAACCACAAGAATGTTCTGGCCCTCCGCCATCTGAGCCATGAGCGCCGCCGACGCAGGGGCCGCCGCGCCAAGGGACTCTCGATCCCCACAGGCACGAATCTGGCTGATAATCCCCGAAAGCAATGCAGAGGTCATCGCCGCGCCCGCTGGTTGTACACCGTCATCGCCTGCGCAGGTCCAAGCTCGATGATGTCACGCACGGCACTCGCTCCTCGACCGACGGCGAGATCGAGCTCGCTGCGATCCTCAGGGCGGGGACGGGCTAACACAAAATCCACCACCGACGCGTGGGCGACAGGTCGCCCGATGCCAATCCGAACCCGAACGAAATTCTGGGTCCCAATCTGATGGACGATGGATTTGAGACCGTTGTGACCGGCCAATCCGCCACCGAGTTTGACACGCACCACCCCAGGCTCTAGATCGAGTTCATCATGGATGACGATCAACCCCTCGGGATAGGTGACCGGACAGTAACGAATGAACTCCGCTACCGCAAGTCCTGACTCATTCATGAAGGTCTGAGGCAGCAGGATGTGAACCCTATGCTCTCCGACCGATGCCCCTCCCGTCAAGCCATGATGTCGACGCGCCAGGGATACTCCCAACTCACGAGCCAGTGCCTCAGCCACCTCAAAACCCATGTTATGCCGAGTCCCCCGATAGCGGGAGCCAGGATTGCCAAGTCCAACGACCAAAACCGAACTGATCACCTGCTCCTAACAACTTGAGCATAATTGCTCAGGGTCTTTAGGCTTATCCGCACATGGTTGATAAGAGATTTTGGTCTCTTGCAACTCATGCCCCTTGACGCTCAGTTGCGCCGGATGAACGAGCTAGCAGGATACGCCGGACTTCCTTGTGAGGGGTATAGAGAGTGATCTCTTGGTCGGAGTATCTGTGTAGCAGGTTCCGAGCAGCGTTGAAGTCAGCCTGGAGCACATCCCCGTTTGCACAGTAAAACTTATCCGCCTCACGCTTACCTTCCAGTAGATGTGTGTTGGAGTCCATTTGCGATGTATAGGCCGCATTCACGAGGACAT
>JAJZXI010000132.1 GCA_021806545.1 Actinomycetes bacterium
TGCCGGATGGCTCGGACTCGATCGTTACCTGCTGACCAGGCTTGGGACACCGTGGTATCGTCATAACCCCACCAGCCCCGATCCCAACCGCTCGGTGAACAACACATAGCTGCACTCCCAGGCACCCACTCTCCTCCTCACGACGAGGGGGAGGTGGGCTGTCTGAGGTTATAGCGTTCCCAGCAAAGAGGCAAGACGTCGACGCGGGCTTCCAACGGCATCGCTAGGGCTAGGATAGGTGAGTCCTCTCACTAAAGAAGGTAGGTTAGCGTCGTGGTCGAGGTTGCCCTGTGAGCTCAAGGGCCACCTTGACCCTCCTTACACTCTCGCTCATCTGGGGGTGTTCCTTCATTTTCATCAAGGTCGGCGTTGAGAGCTTCTCACCGATTGAGATTGCTTTCATTCGCACCTTGCTTGGATCGATCATCATCCTCACAATTGTCAGTGTCAAGCGCCTCGAATACCCTCATGGCGCGCGAACTTGGTATCGGCTGGCGGTTGCTGCAGCCATATCGAACACCATTCCCTTTGCCCTCTTCGGTTACGGCGAAACCCACATCAGTGCGATCCTGGCTGGACTTCTCAACGCCATGACACCGCTGGTAACGTTCCCGGTGGCCATCCTGGCGGGAGTCGAACGATCATCTTCTCGTCGCATTGTTGGCCTTGCCCTTGGGTTCGTCGGCGTGCTGGTCGTTCTCGGTGTCGGCAGCAACATCGCGGGTGGGTCACTGCTCGGGAGCGCAGCGTGCCTCCTTGCCGCCACCTTGTACGGAATCGGGTTCGTGTACGTCCGCAAATCCCTGGTTATCACCGACAACAACCGCTTGGGGCTAGCTGGCGGGCAGCTTGCCATGGCCGCGGTCGAAGCACTGATTCCCATGACGTTGACGTCACATACTGCTCACGCCATCAACTCACGATCGGTGATAGCGGTGCTCCTCCTCGGGATATTCGGAACCGGCTTGGCTTACGTCCTCAACTATGCGTTGATTCACCAGGTTGGCGCGCTCGGAGCCTCTCTCACCCCACTCATCATGCCAATCTTCTCCACGATTGCTGGCGCAGTCGTGCTCGGCGAACATCTCATCTGGTATCAGGGCCTGGGAGCGGCACTCATCCTCACGGGTGCATGGTTTGTTCAACGGAAACCGACCATACCAAGCACACCCGGCTAATGCGTGACCACCGAGAGACGCGTGCGACGCTCCACCATGTCAGCACAACTCACCTCGGAACGAGACGTACTCTCCCCAGCTACTCATCATCGCCGATGGCGAAACTATCAGGCATGAGCACGTCAGCGCGCCCCAAATCATGCACCGAATCTTTGCCGAGTGCATAGAGCGTTTCGGATATCCCTGCACGCAGGATTTCTACCACATTCGCCACTCCAACCGATCCGCTCGCAGCAAGTCCCCACAGATAGGGTCTGCCGATCATAACCGCTCGTGCGCCAAGTGCCAACGCCTTCACCACGTCGGAACCTCGTCGTACTCCCCCGTCAAGCAGGACCTCCATCTCATCACCGACAGCAGCGACAATGGCCGGTAGGCAACGGATCGTTGCAGGGGTCGAGTCGAGGTTGTTACCGCCGTGGTTCGACACCGAAATGGCCGTGGCGCCCACATCACGTGCCTTGCGGGCATCACTCGCTCTCGTGATTCCCTTCAACATGACCGGGCCCTGCCATTGACTGCATAACCAGGCCAGATCTTCCCAGCTTGGTGACGGGGTGTGCATCCACTCCTCAAAGGCATCGAAGAAGGCGGGCACCTCACCACGTTCGTCGGCCATATTCGGCACTCCCAGACTTGGCGGACCTCCGGCTCTTACGTAGCGCTGTACATAGCCCGGTCGCGCCAGCAGCTCGGGCATATAACGAAGAATAGCGTTGCCATCCATACGGCGAGGGATCCAAGGGCTTCCCCAGTCACGGCGAAAATCAAAACACCAGTCGAGAGTTACAATCAGACCCAATGCTCCCGCAGACTTGGCACGGTCCAAGCGATGCGCGATCAGCGACCGTGAACCTGACCAGTACGTCTGAAAGAAGAACTTCGACGTTACCTCTGCGACCGCCTCGACGGGGGACGATGCGAAGGCCGAAACGCCCATGATGGTATCCGCATCTCGGGCCGCGGAAGCGACCGCCACCTCACCATCAGGATGTACTGCTTGTACCCCTGTGGGGGATAGGAGCACTGGTAGGCTGGCGGGAACGCCCATGACCTCGGTCGAAAGCGCTCGACTTGAAGGTTGGCCTGCGATCGCTGGGAGCAGCTCTAGGCGCGAGAACGCAGCTACGTTCTCCGACAGGGTCGTTCCGGCCTCCACTCCCGCCCGAATTGCCTGAAATACTGACGACGGAAGTCTACGGCGAGCTCGACGTTCCGCCTCGGCAACCGACTCAAACCATGTTCGTGTGCTGGCCATCAACCACCTCTCTCGTTGACGCTATCATTCGGATCGACGAAGGACCGATCAAGACCAGGGAGAGCGATGCCACAAGTACGCCTTGCAGTCCATCAGGTCGGAGCAAGCCAGTCGGGTGCGCGAACATCGGACGAGTCGGAGTGCCCCTGCGTTGACCGACCGACTGCAAACCTGCAGCCGTCACAGGCATGCCATCAGACAAGCTTGAGCACGCTCGATTGTAAAGGTCGGACTCTTCGGATCTATAAACGAAGGTGCCGATGATAGCCACACGACCCACTTTATTGCAGCAATAGGTGCTCAGAACGAGAGGTGCGGGACCCCAACGTGCTGCATCGCACTCGTTGAGGCCGAAGGGCCCAGCATGAGCGCGCTCCTTCGACGCAGGCAATACCATCGAATCACCTGCACCCTAGCAATCGATGCCCACTCCGCTCCCAAATGGACGTTGCGCCACTGCGGACACTCATCACGACCGCAAGGCGACACTCACCCTCATTCAAAATCGTCAGCGAGCACACTCCCAATCTTAGAACCCAAGTCGGGGATCTGACGGCTACGAACTACCCCAAAGATGAAGCTGACAACGAGAAGACCCAGGATAATCCAGGGGAAGACGTTAAAGGGGTATGGCTGTCCCGGCTTGATCATACCCCAGAGCGGCAACGCGAGCGCTGCGACGCCGAGAATCGGGATGATTAGATGGCGGAGCACCGAAAACATGGCACGATGCTCGCGTAGAAAGTAAACCGGCAGGGCGAGGTTGAGCGCCAGATAGACCAAGATGATGGGAATGGTGCCCAACGTCGCGATGTCGCCGGCAAGATTGAGCGGATTGCCGTGACTTGCCCACAGCAAAGTGATAATCAACGCGATGGCCGAATAGGCGATCAATGATACGACCGGTGTCCCATAACGATCGCTCAACTTACCCAGCACGCTGGGAAGAAGTCTCTCGCGACCAGCGCTGAAGATGATCCGAGTCTGTGCAGTTGTGGCGCCGATCAGTGACGAGAAGGTGCTCGTGAGGCCGGCTAGGTAGACCAGTATGGAGACCGGACCGAGGGCCTTGTCAGCTGCGGTGACAAAGGGAGCCGACAGGTTCGCGATTGTACCGGCATGATTGTGGAAGGCGATCGAGGTCGTCCAGGCCATCAAGACGTAGATGATCGCAACCGAAATGGTAGCGATATAGATAGCCCGCGGTACCGACCGTCGCGCATTGCGGGTCTCCTCCACCATTGCGCCAGGATTGCCCACGCCAATAAAGAGAAAGACCGCAAGGGGGAAAGCCAGCCCCATACCGGAGATACCTCGGTTCACAAGGCTTGGTTCAAAACTCGCGAAATTGAGGTGCGAAGAGTTCGTGGCCACAATCGCTACCATGCTCACCAGGATCAACAACAGCTCGAACACAAAGGCGATGGTCGCCCACCGTGCACTCACCTTCACGCCCCGATAGACCAAAAAACTCACAAAAGCGACAAAGACAATGGTGATGGGTTCCCAAGCTACAGTGAGGTGCAGGTATTTCGCCAGGATCAGAGAGGTCCAACCTCCCATAATCGCCATGACATAGCCAACGGCGATGATATAACCGATCGATAGTGCCCATGCGGTCATCACGCCAGGGATAGCGCCAAACGCCTTGCCGATATACGAAATGTACGACCCTGAGCTGGGAGATACCTTCGTGAACTCGGTCAGACTGTTGAGCTTCAACAACACCGCCACCGCAGCAACGATGATCGCCAGTGGGCTTGCCACGCCGGCCGCCGCCGCGATCGCGGCGAACGAGAAGAAAAAGCTCATCGCAGGAGCGGTGTCAGCAAGAGATACCCCAAGGATATCTGCGGTGCTCAGCGAATTCTGTCGTAACCGCGTCGAACCCACCGAGGGCTTCACATCTTCAGTCATAACGACTCCCGTTCATCTCCAAGTTCCACAAGATTACACCATCACCCATCGAGGCGTGCGGTGAAGGTAACTAATAATGCCAATGACCGGGTAATGCCTCTCTGCTAATCTTGTCTATTCACAGGTCGTGCGCAGCGTATGTCAGCACAACACGTGACCTTTGGCTCCACTCAGCGTGAACGACCACCAGCGAGTCGCCCCGGTAGTTCCGCTCGTCCCCCTGTTCTCGTTCAAATATGGTCAGCCCGGGCTCGATGCCTCTAGGTCAACGTTCAAGCGCCGACAAGCGGGCTCCTCATCGAGTGTGCCACCCCGCCAAGCAAACCCCACGGGAACTCCCTGCTGCGCGCGTAGCAGGCCACCACGTCGCCTCTACTAAAACCGCCCAGGCCATCAGCCTCCTCGATCGCGAGAAGATCCTCTAATCAAGCGTCGCAGATCCCGCGCCTACCGTTTCTGCAGACGGCGCGCCGTGACGTCCCCCACCGCAGCCCCCCAGCATCGTTACAGGGAATTAACATAAGGCATCGACATTCATCCGTCCTATCACTTAGCCTGATGGGCGTAGCAATTGGATTGTGACTGACAGCCAATTCTTGGAGTGCCAGCACCTGTAACCGAAAGCGGATGCATTATGAGTTATCAGGCGGAATACATCTGGATTGACGGGACCACACCGACTCCTTTGATGCGTAACAAGACGCGCATAATCCAGGACGGCAAGGCACCTGACATCTGGGGATTCGATGGATCCAGTACTAATCAGGCACCAGGGGACGATTCCGACTGTGTCCTTCAGCCAGTCTTTCAATGTCAGGATCCTCTTCGCGGCGGCGATAACGTGCTCGTTCTCTGCGAGGTGTTGCTGACGGACTTCACACCCCACCCGACCAACACACGTTCCAGCTGCGTCGCAGCGGCTGAGCGCTTCGCCGAACAGGAGCCGATGTTTGGCATCGAACAGGAGTACACCTTCTTTAAGGATGGACGCCCGCTAGGGTGGCCTGTCAATGGCTACCCTGAGCCTCAGGGCGCCTACTACTGCGGAGTTGGCGGCCAAAAAATTGTTGGACGCGATATCGTCGAAGCGCATACCCTCGCCTGTATGGAGGCAGGCTTGCACATCGAAGGAACGAACGCCGAGGTCATGATGGCCCAGTGGGAGTTCCAGGTAGGGACGCTTCCACCGCCGTCAATCGGAGATGAGCTGTGGGTGGCTCGGTGGCTGCTCATGCGCATCGCGGAGGATTTCGAGGTTGAAGTGAACTGGGACGCCAAACCGATCGCTGGGGACTGGAACGGCGCGGGGGCGCATACAAACTTCTCGACCCTGGCAATGCGCAACGACTTCGATGCGATTATCGCCGGGTGTGAGGCTCTCGGCCGCAACGTCGACGAGCACATCGCGAACTATGGCGAGGGCATCGAACGCAGGCTGACTGGCAAGCATGAGACAGCTCGATATGACCAGTACAGCTACGGAGTCTCGAATCGCGGTGCTTCGGTGCGCATTCCGTGGGCTGCGGCAAAGGCTGGCAAGGGTTGGCTTGAGGATCGTCGGCCGAATGCCAACATGGATCCGTACGTAGTCTGCCGACTGATCATGAACACCATCTGCTCCGATGCTGAGACAGGAGAGAGGTCGCAGTCGTCCTCGGACCTCGCGGACGCCATCTAACTAGAGCTTCCTCGCCTAAGGCTTTTGCCTTGACTGATTACAAGGCCGCCCTTGCTCTCGCGATGGGCGGCCTTGTCTTGTTTTCGTGCTCGTGAGACGGCATTGGTCGGTGCCGCAACTGCACGAGCCATGATGGAAGTATCAGGGCTTCACCGCCCGCGGGTGCCGTCGCGTCTCTTGTTATCCCAAAACGAAGCTTCACCAGGTGTCCACTAGCCCTTGCGCAAAAGACCAGAGGCCAAAGACCCCGGCCCATGTTCTTGACCTTGAAGCCCTCAACGGCCATAGGTCCCAGCTCACACCAGGGCGTGTCTCGATCCCGTCCCTGTGTTGGCTGGACTCTCTGGCCAAGAGCCAGTTTCTCTGTTTGGTCGACCTAAGCCCTTGCGTTGTTGGGCGAGTGGAGGTGTTGTCCGCCTTTGGAGAGCAGTTGTGTCGTGTCGAGCAGCTGAGCACTCGGTGGCGTTGTCGCGTGCGACGCAACTCTGGGTCGAGAGCCAGATGGGTGAGGCTGACAAGTCATCGAGCCTTTTGGCGGGTGGCGCGCAACTCCACCCCGGCGGGGGAGATAGAGGTCTACCCACTTGTTGTTGGGTCATCTCACCTTGGTTGGTG
>JAJZXI010000133.1 GCA_021806545.1 Actinomycetes bacterium
CACCGGCACATGTTGCTGGGTCAAACCGGACAGCAGGGCGCGTGACAGGTGCGCGCGCAGTCCAAAAATCATAAGGCTGAAGAACACGCCGATCGAAAGCACCATTGCTGAGTTCATAAAGGTAGCACTCATGCCCGAGCCGACACCACGCTGGTTTGCTGGCAGACTGTTCATGATTCCGGCGCGGTTCGGCGAGGCGAACAACCCCATCGCCAGTCCGTTGATCCCCAACAGCGCCGCGAAATCCACATACGAGAAGTTCACCGGCAAAAAGATGAGTCCGATGAACGATCCGGCTGCTATGATCATGCCGCCGGTTGCAAACGGACGAGCACCAAACCGATCCGACAGGAACCCAGAAACAGGACCCGCCACCAGGAATCCGATGGTCAATGGCACCAGGTAGATGCCCGCCCACAGTGGGGTTTGCGCATAACTAAAACCGTGGCGTGGAAGCCAAATACCCTGTAGCCAAATGATCAGTATGAACATCATGCCACCTCGGCCAAGGGAGGCGAGCAAGCTTGCTAGGTTACCGGCGGTAAAAGCACGTATTTTGAACAGCCTGACGTTGATCATCGGCTCGTCTAGCCGCAGCTCGAGCCAGACAAAGACACCCAAAGTCGCCAGACCGCCACCGATTGCGGCAATCACCCCCGGGTTCGTCCAACCCATGGTGTGCGTACCATAGGGCTGGATACCGTAGGTGATGCCCACCAACACGGAGATGAGTCCCGCTGCAAAGAGAAAATTCCCAAACCAGTCGATTTTGGCCTTGATCCTGATACCGGTATCATGCAGTACCATGTAAGCCCAAATCGTACCCGCGATACCAACCGGCACTGAAACCAGAAAGATCAGTCTCCACGAGATCGGCGCCAGGACACCACCGAGTATCAAACCGATGAACGATCCGGCGATAGCAGTCACATTGTTGATACCAAGTGCAAGGCCACGCTGGTTCGATGGAAAGACATCGGTCAAGAGAGCCGCTGAGTTCGCAAAGAGGAGCGCACCGCCAAGTCCCTGGAAGATGCGCATCGCAATCAGCCAAAGTGCTCCGGCGCTTCCGTGCAGCCACGTTATGGAAAGCATGATTGAGAAGAAGGTGAAAATCGCGAACCCCATGTTGTACATTCGCGAACGACCAAACATATCACCAAGGCGACCAAAGTTCACCACCATAACCGCGGTCACGACGAGGTAGCCCATCAGTACCCACAGAAAGTACGAGGTATTTCCCGGTGCCAGAGGGTTGAGATGGATCCCATTAAAAATCTCCGGCAGTGAGATGAGCGCGATGGACGAGTCGATCATCACCATCAACACACCGAGGGTCGTATTCGAAAGAACCAACCACTTGTAGCGAGGGTGATCTCTCATCGCCGCACTCCGCTGTCTGAACGAGGGTCTCCCCGTTTGTGCTGTCGTCATGGATACTCCTTTGTCGCCATCGTGACGTTCACCGCCGTACATATCATGTCTGCCTTGCGACAACCGATCGGGCGAGGATGGTGACCCAACAAGCCCAACATCCACGTGACCAGTCGATGAAAACCATCTACAACCAGAACTGCTTCAACGAGCGCCTGGACCCACGCGTCCCATGGCGCACCCCTTTGCTACCACAGCCTAGCCGATAGTTGTTTGCATCCTGCAACTAGTTATTAGTGGACATTATTCCCAGTTGCCAGCGGAAACGATCAAGAACCAACTGATAACGATCGCTTGGCCAGGCCGAACCAGAAGCCCTCGATTTCGTTCACAATCTGACCATCTCCGCCTGCGCCCAGTGTGACGAACAGCGGAGCGAAATGCTCCGTCCGAGGATGAGCAAGGTTTGCAGCCGGCGCGACATGTGCAAAGTTGAGCAGTTGATCCACGTCACCATCCGCGAGCGCCCTAGCTCCCCAGTCATCGAACTCAAGTGACCACGATGGTGGCGCTGCATTGGACCCCAGATCCCATCGCAGTGCTCGGAGGTTATGGGTAAAAAATCCGCTCCCGATGATCATCACACCCTCGTCACGGAGGGGAGCCAGTGCCATGCCAAGGTCAAAGAGTTCGGTTGGGTTGAGCGATGGTAGTGACAGCTGCATGACGGGAATCGTCGCTTCCGGGAACATCACCATCAGTGGAACCCATGCTCCATGGTCTAGCCCTCGCCCCTCATCGTGATAGACCGAAAGACCCGCCCCTTGCAGCAGTTGGTCGACATCGCCTGCAAGCTTGGCCGAACCCGGCGCAGCATACTCTAGTTGGTAGTACTTGTCATCAAAACCCCAGAAGTCGTACACGAGCGGAACCTTACCCGAGCTGCTCAAACTGATCGGGTTCGACTCCCAGTGCGCCGAGATGGCCAGAATCGCCTCGGGTACGGGCAACCGGCTGCGCCACGCCTTGAGCTCCTCAATCCAGAGGCGATCATCGAGCAGTGGCGGAGCGCCATGACTGAGGTACAGGACGGGCATTGCAGACATAGAGCCAGTCTAGTTGCATATGCACGCAACTGAAGACACAGCGCCCAACGCTGCCACTGCCGGGCTTGTCTATGACGGAATCCTAAGCTGACGTTCGCCTAATGTTCACCGAGTGTAGCCTTATGCCAGAGATCGCTACCGATCCTATGGCCGACAAAGGAGACCGACAACGATTACAATTCCGGTGCTCGCCGTCGTGATCATGGCATCGGTTACGCACGCCACGTGGAATGCGCTGGCAAAGTTCATCGATGACGCGAGCTTTGCTTTTATGTGGATCAACATCACCGTTGCAGTGGTCGGGATCGCTTTCGTCGTCACGACAGGTCTGCCAAACAAGGCCGCGATCCCTTTCATTTTGGCATCCTCCGTCATCCATGTCTCTTACAACATCTTCCTTCTCAACTCATACCGTTTTGGCGACCTCTCACAGGTCTACCCACTCGCGCGAGGATTGGCGCCCGTCCTTGTAACTATTGGGGCCTTCCTCGTCGCGGGCGAGCAACTCCATATCGGTGAAGTCATCGGCATTGTCATCATCGCGGGAGCCCTCGCCTCGATCGCCGAACTACGTGCCACCAAAGCACTCTGGCTCTCTCTGGCAACCGGCGTTGCTATCAGTGCCTATAGCCTCGTCGACGGTGTTGGGGTGCGACTTTCACACTCCTCATCCGCTTACGCAGGGCTCCTCTTCGCTCTTGAAGGCGGTGCCCTAGGACTTGGGATCGCTTGGATCCGGCTTCGCCAGCGGCGCCCAGTCCTGACGCGCAAACTTCCACTAGCGCTCACTGGGGGCGCGCTCTCCTACCTCGCATATGCAGCGGTACTATGGGCTCAACAGCGAGCGCCGCTTGGCGTCGTGTCCGCCCTGCGCGAAACCAGTGTGATTTTCGCCGCGATCATTGGTGGATGCCTTCTTAAGGAGGGGCTTGGCAGGCGCAGACTCGTCGCTGCTACCGTGGTCTGTGTCGGCGTCGCAATTCTCGTCCTCTCTTGAGCCAGTTGCACACGCGCCCCAACTCAGTACTGGGAACTGATACTTCGTGATTGCCGCGTCAGCGCAAACCCAACCCTGAACGAATGATCTAGGCTGACCGCTATGGATCGCAGACCACTTCTTGCCTCAAGGGATCTCGCGGAGTTCTCAGGCTCGCGAATGTTCGACATTCGCTGGTATCTCGACGGGCGTGATGGTTACCAGAGCTACCTCGCAGGACACCTCCCAGGCGCCTCCTTCATCGACCTCGATGCGACCGCGACCTCCGTTGCCCAACCTACGGCTGGTCGACACCCGTTGCCAAGCCCTGAGGTCTTCGTCCAGGCAATTGCGATGCTTGGCATAGAGCCTGGGAGGCAAGTCATCCTGATGGATGACGCGCGAGGTTCGATTGCGGCGCGCCTCTGGTGGATGCTCGATGCACTCGGTATCGAAGCCTACGTGCTGCAAGGAGGGGTTGCGAGCCTCGAATCGACCAAACTTTGCACATCACCTTGTCCGCCAATGCCGGTAGCGCCATGGCGACCGCCGATAGACACATGGCCACGCAGTCGGATCGTCACGACCGATGCCATCGAATCTGATCCGTCGCGGTATCTGCTGCTCGATGCACGCGCGACAACGCGCTATCTCGGGATCGAGGAGCCTATCGATCGCATCGGTGGTCACATTCCTGGTGCAAGATCGCTCCCCTGGCCGACCATGCTTGACCTTCTCGAGACCGAAGGCTGGCGATCTGACTCGAGGATCCAAGCGATTCTCAATGACGACCGTCAACTCGTCGCCTATTGTGGTTCGGGCGTCACCGCATGCGCTCTCGTACTCGCATTTCGTGCTATTGGCACGGAGGTAAGCCTCTACCCAGCGTCTTACTCTGGTTGGTCCAGCGACGCCACCCATCCAATCTGCACCGTCGACTGCGAGAGCGAATGCGTCACCTGAAGTCGATCAAGCAAGGGGGCAAAACGCGTCACAGCTACGAGCACACGTGGCTAGCTGCCCTCAGAGCAGTTGGATAATATCTGCAATCACAAGATAGAGCACGAGTCCAATGACCGCCAGGTAAATGAAGCTCATCTGCCACCGCCACTTGTGATTCGCCAACCAAAAGCGACGAATCCCCTTGACGTCGAAGAACAGAGCTGCTACTCCGATTGGGATACCAACCTCTGGGCTAAGGCCTGCTAGCGCTCCAATACCGAGAGCTGGCAGGATGAAAGGCACGATGACATAGCTCAAGGTGCACCGGAGACCTGAGATCACCATCGCAAGGCTAAAAAGACGCTCTGCAGCCTCCTCTCTACGCGCGGTTGGCTGCACCTGCGGTACTCGAAGGATCTTACGAGCGAGTGCGTCGTAACGCGATGTTGAAACGGGTTGCTTAATTACGCACTGCTGCTGTGGTGCGAGGGCCTCATCCATCCCTCCATCATATCGACCTCCATACGCCAGGCAAAACCTAAAGGGCGGTGTTGTTCACAGGAGTCCGTTAATCAGAGGTGAAGACGCAGTTCACTCCACGGGTTCCCCGCTGCGCTCAACCTCGAGGTACCCCCGGATAGCCGCGAGCTGCGACCGAAACTGCTGGCTTGTCAACGCTTGAAACAACAGCCTGATCTGGCGCGTTGGCACGAAGTCAGATGGAATGGCAAGAATGAAGTCTTCTATCGCGAGCTCCGTGAAACCAAGGCCAAAGGCGAGGGCTACCGGCTCTGTTGTCACTCCATAGTCTGCAACGCCAGCGGCAAGCGCGCTGCCGACCAAGGCATGCGCCGTGATCGACGATTCGTAGCCTGGCACCTCCTCGAGCAAGAGTTCGTTCTCCCTCAAGTACTGATCAACCATACGTCGAGCCTCCGACCCCGATTGCCTGTTGGCAAGCCGTAAACCCTGGCGCACCTGCATGGCCGTCGGTGGCATCGATCGAAAGGCAAGTCCTTCACGCCATCGCGCAAAACGGAATAACGCTGCATCTACCGCCGGCAGCGGCTCACCAACGGCTAGGTGAAAACCTGCGACATGAACCAAACCCTCGCGCAACAGTGCCAATGCCTCCGCATTCGAAGCCGGCCACCACAAGCATTCCACGCGAGGTTCGAGATATGTTATAACCCCAGGTAGCAGCGCGAGAGCTGGGTCACAGCCAGCGACGATCAGCGCAGTAGGCATCTCACGGCTCGGCACAAGGGTCAACGTATTACCATCAGTACCGCTGATCACGGCGTCCGCCGCGCTAAAACCCACATTGAGGCTATAGTCGCCCGCAAGGGGTAACGCGACCGGACGACCCGCCACGTCGGAGAACTTCGCACGGGTAGCTGCCAGTTCAGGTGCCACGGAGGTAGCCTGAACCTGCGGATACTCTATCGTCGGCGAGAACAGCTCCTCTACTCCTGCCCCGAGTTCCCGAGCGAGCGCAATCGCGACCTTCAGCGAGGGGTCGGATGATCCCGCCTCTATGGCCGCTATTGCCTGTCGCGAAACACCAAGTCGCATGGCCAGCTCCTGTTGAGACAGGCCAAGCCCAATCCTGGCGAGACGCACACGATCCGCCCCCGAATCCCTAGGCATTGTTCATTACTCCCTTTCTTTACGTTCGCCAGCCAGGCTCCAATGAAGCCGGAACTCTACGAATCAGCACCGCTATGTCTGCCTCCAATGTCCGAAACACACCCACGTAGCTTGCTTGGAGTCGGGCGGTGGCATTGCCTCTTTCCTCTTCGCATCGGGGCTCCATGGCGGCCAGGTAATCGACCTCGCCTTGGTGGTCATATCCCAATCGGGATCGACACCGTAGAACGAGTGGTGGTTGTCTCGACAGCGATGCCCACGCGCTAGACCAAGGCACAGGTGGCTCAGATAGGCCGCGTAGCTCGTTTGCACCACAGAACTCGCTAACGTAGGCAGCTGGAGAGATGCGTTCTGGCCGTTGGGAGCGATCCTGTGGGGATCGGGTCT
>JAJZXI010000134.1 GCA_021806545.1 Actinomycetes bacterium
TTTGTCAACGAGGTATCGAGCCGACACTTTCTCTAGGACACGCCGACCTCGTCATCGCAGCCGGCGCGATCTTCCAATGGCGCTCTGGAGTGAGGCAAGCTCTGTGGCTCCGCTCGACGGGTCGTGTATTACCCCTCGCACTCGCAAGGGCACAGAGGCTTGGGAGGGCACAGGAGCGTCTCGCTAGCTGTGAATGGGTGTCTGCAGCCGCGTCACTGTGAGTCGGTTCCGTCCTGACTCCTTGGATACGTACATTGCCTGGTCGGCTTTTGATAAGAGCTCCTCGGGGTCCTGTGCCCCAACGCCGTAGTAGGAGAGGGCTCCCAAGCTTATGGTGACGGTGACCTCTGCGACCCCAACGTCGATTTTGTTCATTTCAGTAGCCCGCCGGATTCTCTCTCCTAGTGTCGCCACGTCGTTATGGCCAGCGCCCGGCAGGAGCAGCAAAAACTCCTCACCCCCTGTCCGTACCAGAATATCCCCTGAGCGCATCGATGAGAACATATCTCGTGCCACCGAGCGGAGGACTTTATCCCCAGCGAGGTGTCCATAGGTATCGTTGATTCGCTTGAAGTGATCCAAATCAAGGCTGAGGACGCCGAGTGGAACCCCGGTCCGCGTACTGCGAGAGAACTCTTCGTTAAGACGGTTCAGGCCAAATCGTCGGTTATAGGCTTCGGTCAGCGGATCAAGGGTAGCGAGCCTCTGAAATCTCTCATGGGTTAGCGCATTATTGAGAGCGACTGCGGTCGATGCCTGGAACGCCTCTAGGAGTCGGCTCGTGTTGGGATGAATATTTTCGCTAAAGGCGAGGATGACACCACCGAGCGGCTGACCCCCGAACCAGGCCGGAACCACGAGAACCTCTCTCGGTCGAAACGAGATCACGACTCCGTCGACGGTGAGATCCCCAGGGATCTCCACGGAGGTGATGGAGCGCTTACGAAGCGCCTGCTGGAGCGCCCGCTGATCCGCCAGCAGATCGCCGATGAAGTTCCGTTGTGCGTCAACCGAGAGTTTGCCATCACGTTCAACAACGACTGCCCCTGCACCCGCCATCGCGTGGGTCATGTACTGGTCCAAGACGGTGGACACGAGTTCATCAAATGCCAGGTGCCCAGTCAAGGAGTCCCCAACGGACTTGATTGCAAGTTCGATCTCTCGTGACGCTGCAAGGGACTCGAGCAGCCGGTTGAACGACCCTGCCGCATCGCCGAGCTCATCATTGGAGTCCACCAACAGTTGGCATGCCTCGGGCGAACATTTGCTCCAGTCACCGGAGAACGTTGCCTGTTGGAGCGTGGCTCCAACGTACTGCATCCGTGCAGATAGCTGATGCAGGCGTGCGCCAACCACCACCCGAGTGATCGTAAAGTTGACCAGTCCTACCGTGACGCCGGCGACTAGCGCACCCGCGAAGAACTTCGCCCGTAGTGCAGTTGTCGGCTGAACTCCCAGCACGATTACGGCGAATGGAAATATCACGCCCACGAGCAGACCAAATCCTGCCATCCAGATCGCCAGATCCCAAAACACTTTTGACGTCAAACGAGGAGGTTGCCACCGTGCTCTGCCTGTATTCAAGTTCTGACCTTGGTGCCCCATGGCAGCGCTATCGACACCGATGAGGGCAAAGTTGAGCTAATGCCAGGTAACCACTCGCTGGGATAGCGGTTGGTGCGAGGTATATCGGCTCACAGGCTCTTGCGATTCACAGCGGGCAAACGCAGGATCTTGTGTGCAACTGCAATACTCGCCTGGGTCGGATCTACGGTGGCCTACCCGCCGATCCAGGATGAGCCACTCGGAGGTGCGCTGGTCGGATGGCTACCGGAGAAAGTCGAGGTAGCGGTCGATGATGGAGTCCCATGAGAGGTTGGCGGCCACGTAACGGAGCCCGTTGCTCCCGAGGGAGTGTGACAGTACAGGGTCGTTAGCCAAGAGTTCGATGGCTCCGAGCAGCTCTGCGGCGCTTCGGAAGGCGACGCCGGCACCGGAGTTCTCGACCTGTTCGACGAGAACTGGATTGAAGCCGTTGACGATGATAGGCACACCGGAGTTCATCGCCTCGGTTGCCACCAGGGAAAAGGATTCGTATCGTGAGGCGATGACGACGGCACGAGCGTTGGCGATAAGCGCCTCACGCTCTTGGTCCCCTACGATCCCGACGAGCGTGATCCCCGGCGGCGAATCGATTGGCTCGACTATCGGTCCAGCAAGGATCAGATCAAGGCTTGGCCTTGCATCTCGGTAGATGGAGGCGAGCAGTCGTGCCCCCTTGTCCGCTTGGACCCTTCCCAGGGCTAGCAGGTATGAGCGGTGAGGCAGTTGCTGCGACGCTATGGGGTAGCGGCGCTCCTCGCGACCGAGTCCCAGCACGAGCTGTCTGGTGGGTGCCAGGGGGAACAGGCGATTCACGAGCTGTTGTTCGGCGTGGGTTTGGAGTACGATCCGGCGCGCCGAGGGGACAACGTCGATATAGGCCAAACTCGCGAGTATGGCCTCAGGGTGGGCTGCCGGATGCAGAACCGAGCGGGCGGGGTTCCAGCGAATCGCCTGCACGTTGGGCCAATACAACAAGGGGTAACTGATGACGCGATCGGGATTGAGTCGGTCAAGCAGTGGCCAGAGCTCATCGAGAATCGGTCCTTGGTCCAGCAGGAATTGGCTTGCCGCCGTGGAGTCGGGTAGGTAACCTGTCGCCAACGATCGGCGGTAGAGCAAGCCAAATTGGGGGTCGCGCGGCCTACGTGGTCGGAGACGATGAACGATGACGCCATCCTCGAGAGAGGTACCGACCGGCAGCTGGTCCTCCCAGTCGAGCGTTATCGAGGTCGAGGTGATCACCTCGACCTCGTGCCCACGAGCGGCAATGCGGGTCGCAAACGAGCGTACCGCAGACTCAGCGCCGCCGACGATTGCCTGTCCATATCGTGGGGTGACAAAGACGAGGTGCATCAGGTGATCTCGAATCCCACCATGTCGCTGAGTGTTCGCGACATTCGCCCCCAGACGGCATTGTTGTCGAAGAGGCCGACTCGCCGAGAGCCACGGCGAACGAGGTCACCCCTGAGCGGCTCAATGCTTGCGAGTTGGGCCCCGGCGGCGCTGGCGAATGGATCTCGTGGAGGGACGATGATCCCGGCGTCACCTACGGTCTCGGGCACGGCGGACGAGCCGGCCGCTACGACGGGTAGGCCGAGGGACATCGCCTCCAGGAGTGGGGCACCAAATCCCTCGTGGAGCGAGGCCGAGACGAAGAGACGGGCGGCGCGATAGTGATCAGCGAGGTAGCGAGCACTCAGGCCACCGGTGAGGAAGTGGACCCGGTGGCTGATGCCGAGGTCGCTGGCGAGTTCGCGAAGGCTTCGCAGGTAGTCGTCGTGGAAGGGCCGGCCGATGAGGGTGAGTGAACTATCACTGCTGGTGATCGAGCGAAATATGGCAAAGGCGATAAGGAGCTGCTCCTGGGCCTTGTTGGGTACGAGGCGGCCGACGAAGAGCCAATCCTCGGGTCGACCACGATGATGCCAGCTGAGGCGCAGACGTTCAAGGCGAGTGGTTGTCGGTTCACTGAGAAGCTGATCGTAGTGGGCAAAAAGGCCAACGGTGGCGACGTTCACGGCGCCATATCTGCGCAGCTCGGCGGCGTTGAACTCTGAGACTGCGAGGCATCCGATCGCCTGGTGGACGAGGCGCTCGAGCTGTTGCCTCGCACGCCGCTGCGCGACGGCGGTATCGGCATCCCAGGGAGCAAAATACTCCTCAGGGGTGATGTTGTGGTAATAGAGGATTGTCTGGCCTTGCGCAAGGATCTTTGGAGCCAGCGATGAGAAATTGGCATAGTGGTAGATCACACTATCGCCGGGCTGTAGCGCCATTGCGGTGACCGGCGTGCCAAGTTGTGGGTCGGATCGTCGCACGTCCTCGACATAGATACGTGTCGATGGCTGGCGAACGCTGAGGCGGCGGTGGAGCTCGCGGGCACAGTTGCCAACGGCGTCATGGGGGAGTAGCACCGGAACGAACTGGTGGATCGTCATCGTCGAGACCCCACGATGGTCGCAAAGATCGTTCGGTAACGCTCCCGTTGCATCGTTGGATCGAAGACGCCAAGCCGGACCTGACCGCGGTCGATGAGTTTGGTACGCAGCACAGGATCATGGCGCAACAGCTGTGCGGCGGTCGCAAACGTTAGTGGATTGTGGTCTGCGATGAGCCACCCGGCATCGCCAACAGTCTCTGCGACTGCTGAGGTTTCCAGTGCTAGGACCGGCAGCCGCGCTGCAAAGGCTTCAACGAAGGGGAAGCCATAACCCTCGTGCAGCGATGCGCTGGTGAAGAGGGTTGCATGGGCGTACTCGCGGGCAAGCTCAACCGAGCTGAGACCGGAGAGCAGGCGCACGGCGCTATCGAGCCCATAGGAATGGATGGCTGACTCGATGGCGCCAAGGTAGCGGCGCGATGCGGTTGAACCCACGAGGGTGAGCGTCGCTCCGGGGTCAAACAAGGATCGATAGTGCGCAAATGCCTCGAGCAGGAATAGCTGATGTTTGTTCGGGAAGATGCGCCCTACAAATAGCCAGTTGGTGTGCGCGCTCGGAGTGGATTGCGTGATGGTCGGTACTTCGATGAGGGGCGGTGCGACGAGAGGGTGAAGAAAGCCCAGCTTGAGTAGGTCATTGGCGTTATAGCGTGACACGGTGAAGGCGTACTGTGTCGTGCGTGCTAGGTTACCGATTTCGCGTCTGGCCTGCCACAGGACGCGGGCAATAGACGGTTCCCAGGGTTTTGTCAACTCGTGGGGGGTCACGTTGTGGTAGTTGAGCATTACCCGCGGCCGATCGCGTAGCCAGTCGGCAATTCGCGAATTGGTGCTGGCCTGGTAGAGATACCACGCTCCGCGGGGCGGGTGGCGCCGCAGTCTGGCAAAGGGCTCGGCGATGCTAGCCAAGGATGCATCGTACTCGTCCGCGTAGATGGCGGTCTCGAAGCCGAACTCCTTGAGTAGGGCATCGAGACGACGGGTATGCGTCCCGATGGCGTCGTTAGGCGCAAGAGAAGGGATGAGCTGAAGGATTGTGGTCACCGCTCGAGCCTGGTGATGGCGGTGAGTGCATCGATCCTTTCGGTCCTGGTGCCGTAACCCGCTTCGTCGGCCAAAATACCCCATGCTTTGGCACTGATGGGCTCTCCTCGAATAGCAGCCATCGCCTCGAGGTCTGGGGCCTCGTCGAGCACTTCCGGCTCGTGGTGGACGAGGAGAGCAATCGCGCTGGGTGCGAGGACCCGTACGATCTCTGCGAGTATCGCACGCTTGTACCAAATGGGTGAGCACTCGAGTTCAACGCCCCGTAGGACGACACCACCAAGCGAGCCGTCTCCGCAGTGCTCCAGATGCCAGAGCAGCGAGGTGTTGCGAATATCAAGCCCACGCGCGGCCGCGTCATCGGCGAGGCGTGGATCCGCCTCCTGACCGTAGGCAAAGTCGGGCTCATCCTGGCTGAGGCGTGCGAGAAGTCCATCGCCCGCTGCCTCGGCAATCAGCAGCGGTCGATCATAGCGACGCGCCCTGAGTTCCTGGTAGACGAGATCTTCGGTATGCGCACTGACTGGGAAGTGCCCAATTACTTCGCCCAGGGCGATATGAGGGGCGACCCGGGCGAGGCGTCGCTCCTGCTCCGCGAGCCGGAGCTCGAGGGCGTTCAGGAGGCCGACGGTCTCAAAGGTGAAGTTGTTGATCTGTTGTGTCACGTAGGTCAGGTACCAGCCAATACCTGCCTTGATGACACGTTTCACCAAGGCGACACCGGGCTTTTGCGAGTCGGTTGGTACCGCCGTGTCGATATAGGAGGTCGCCTCGAGGTTGAAGAGACGGTCCCGAGTCGAGTCGAAGCGCAACCGTGGCTTGAGTTCACTGACGGCCTGGGTCATCTTGGCCTCTAGCGATGGGGGTAGTTTGCCGCTTCGCCGTAGCTTGACGATTTCGAGCTCAAGCTGTCGTTTGAGCTCAGCTGTCTGCGATTCCAAGCCATCCTCCCCGTCACATTGTCTGGGCTTGATCTTAGCTGTGCTGAGTCCCGGTGGGCTAGCTCCTGTGCTGGCGGGATGGGTTGATAGCGGCGCGCAGCCGTGGATGCTGACCGACGGTATTGACCAATCAGGAGCGCAAGCCCCGTCTGTAAGGGAGGTGTCCCTATCTCTTTGTCAAGTCGATAGAGCGACTTTCGGGCGATAGAAAGTCCCATTCCTTAGCATCGCATAGATCATGTCACACCTTCTCCTGGCTAAAGTGTAATGCCCCACCACCTGGAGAATTGGGACGACAAAACCTAAGCATCCGACGATGCGAGCTGGTCTT
This sequence comes from Actinomycetes bacterium, assembly GCA_021806545.1. Taxonomy (GTDB): domain Bacteria; phylum Actinomycetota; class Acidimicrobiia; order Acidimicrobiales; family Acidimicrobiaceae; genus Ferrimicrobium. The sequence goes on from JAJZXI010000134.1 coordinate 6,362, forward strand.
TGCGTTGTGAGCTGTTAGGCCTAGGCGACCCTCTCGGTTACGGTGACGTCAAA
>JAJZXI010000135.1 GCA_021806545.1 Actinomycetes bacterium
ACACCACAGGCCCAAAGTAGGGGTCGAGATAACGGTGATGGCCAGCGTCAGGTCGCGCAATCGTCGCACTCAGGCCGAGGCGATAGTCGAATCGGTCGTCCAAGATGCGCACGTTTGCGGGTGTCGCGCAGCGGTGGACTTCATCGACAACTAGCAGGTCCCCGTGCCCGCGAACGGCGAAGTTGATGTCGCGAGCCGAGTTCATGACCGCGACGACGATCTGGGGTTCGCTATAGATTCTCCGAGTTCGATCCCGGTAGGCCTCGACGATATGCCGCCTGGCAAAGGCGATTGTGAGTTGGCGTAGCCATTGACTCTGGAGCTCCAGCGTAGGTACGACGACGAGCGCGAGCCCACCTCGAGACACAGCTCTTTCGATTGCGTGCATCGCAACCAGGCTCTTTCCAGCACCGGTAACGGCTTCGATGAGGCCACGCGAGCCCACCGCGAGCCACGCTTCGAGCGCCTCTGCCTGCCAAGTAAACATCGACGGGAGCTGCGCGAGTCCCAGTTCGGTATCGCCTGGTACGTTCGGATTTGGGTGTGGACATTGCCCGGTCAGGGTCCATGCAGCGCTTCTCATCGAACATCGTTCGAATACCGGGAGCGACTCTAGCGCCGCGAGAACGGCGTCGCGCATGACCGTATGCCCTGTGGATGGTGGGGACAGGATAGCACTAACCTCTTCAGGGTCGAGACACCCCTCGGTGCTCAAGATCCAGGCAATTGCATCCGAGAGCATACGGACTTATCCATCATGGTGAGGAGGCTTCATCCTCTACCTGGGTGTTCTCTCCAAGATCGACCTTCACATCGGTCGAGAGCGTGATCGGGGTATAACTTGGGTCGAGGTAGATGAGATCCCACTCGTTGATCCACGCTCTGACGTACTGGCGCATCCTGTTGGACGGGAGACGTTCTATGCCTTGGACATCGGGCGGGCTCCAACGGAGCGCCTCTCCGTGTAGCGCCTTGATTGCGTGGTAGGTGCGATCAAGTTCCTCATTAGTTGGAGGCTCTAGGTGCATTTGGTGATCGCGGAGGAGTTCCATGCCTCGATTTGCCAACTCAAGAAGCTGGGGGGAGGCTTGAGCCATCAAGGAGAGGCGAGATGGGACCTTTTCGAGATCGTTCCGAGCCACCAAGACCTCACTCTCGAAGTCGTCGACGGTGGTGAGAACGGTGGTGATCGGGGCGCTGGGATCACGGGTTAGCCCTTGGAGCCATTGCGCGACCTCGGCGTACGCTCGACCCCTTTGCAGGAGCGAATACCTTCCGATCAACTCAACCTCATCGAGGAGGATGACCCAGCCTGAGTATCCGGCTGCAGCGATCAGCCGAGAGACGAATGACAACCTATCGCGGCACAAAACATCCTCCCTCGTGGATCGTATGTTGTACTCGCCCAGCCATCCTGCCTCGCGCAAGCGCCGACGTATCTCGGCTACTCCGAATTGATCTCCCGCCCAGAACTGGAGAATCTTATCGACAAACTCCTCGTCCCCACTGGCAAATTGCTCAAACATCCGTAGCGTGGCGGTGAGGCGGTGATCGACGAAGCTGCCATCGGTCGCCAACCATCGATAGAGCTGCGCAAATCGGAGCGACTCCGTCTGGAGACCGGTACCGATTTCTGTGATTGCCGATCCCGGTCTACCCGGAACACGTGCATCGTTGATGGCGGCTCGATAGACAGCCGACAGATTGTAGAGGGGAGTCTCCTTTGATATGACGACACGAGAGACGACGAAGTTCTGCTGGAGGGCACGCTGGGCAAGGTACTCGAGAAGATGGCTCTTGCCACTTCCGAAGCCTCCCGCGATCAACAGGCCGGCTGGAACGCGATCCATCGACTCCCAGTTCGCTCGTCGAGCCGTGATTTCGAGATTCGCCAAGTATCTCTCGACAACCTGACTCTGCATTGTTCCTAAATGGAGGACGCTCTCTCGATTGGGTACTCCTGCACGAAGAGCCTCCAGCGCTCTGAGCGCTGTCACGGTACCTGTCGGCCGATCCTCATGACGTGTGTAGGTCATAGCGGTTCTCCCCTGAAACCGGACACAAGGCCAACCGTCTCATGGGACTCGGCAAGTCGGACGAGCGTCCCAAATGGATTATCGCGTGTCTCGTCTCGTATCTCGTCATAAATTCTGAGCTTCAGAGCCTGGTAGAGATCTAGACCTCGCGTGCGATCGCTGACGAACTCTGGCGGCAGGCAGACAAGAGTGACCATGTGTTGGAACTCATCCGTGTTGTCGATAAGCTGCCGCAACGACTCATACGTGTCGATGATGGACGCACGGGTGTATCGCAGCGACACGTCCGTCGTCTCAAGGTATCGCGGCCGAAAGAACTGTTGGAGGTCCAAGGTGAGTAGTAGGCCGGTGTGGCCATTTTTTGTCAACCACCTGACCAGCGAAAATAACATCGACCTCGCGTTGGTCCGAGTAATGCGGCGAAAGATTCGTGTATTCCTGAGAAGGGAGATCTGACCCAGCTCCCCGTGAAGCCACGCCTTGATGGCATCGGCCTCGGCGTCCGTCACCTGTCCGGTCTTGAACTCGAACTGGCACAGACGGATCATCGCAATACGGAAGTCCTGCACCATTGCGTAATCCTTGAAGATATCGGTCTGGAATCCTCGATTGACATCGCGGAGGAGCTCGCGAGTGTCATAGCCGTAGAGTTCAGCAAGCTCTGCGAGGGTGATGCGGGAATTACCTGCGGGCACTTCATAACCCAACGAATGGCAGACGCGATTGACTGCCGTCCTTGCGAGTTGGTCCCAGTCGAGCGTACGGGCTACGGCGGAGAACAGTTGGTCTATCATGTGAACCTTGGTGCGAGCGGCATCAACCGCCACGGTTACCATGTTTGCCTCGCGTGCTGAATTGGACAGGCGGACCTCGATCCGCATCAGACTGCCCGGTTCACCAACGCAGAACTTGACGGTTGCGCCACCCTCAAGGATGTAGGAGTTGAGGTACTGGGTCTGGAAGAACTCGCAATAGCCGTCTGGATCAATCATTTGGACCCTCCAGAGCAATCGTCGAATAAATCTTGACCTGCCCACCCTTTGCTACCGTCTCCAACACGCCCCCGCCACGAGTCGTAGCGCTTGCAGCAAAGCGTAGAATCCGGCCGTCCTTCGTCTCGATTAACCCACTCTGATCGAGCAGATAGATATCGCGGGCGAACTCCTGCTTTGAGTAGGCACGCGAACCATTGAGCAGTGTGAGGATGGAGTAAAGGTTCATCAACTTCACGTGAGATCCGTGACGTCCACCCTTATGGGCAATCCAGAGATCGTAGGCCGAGGCGAGCGCCTCGAGAAAAGCTTCGGCTCGAAAGCGAGAGCGCCGTTGACTATTCGCCCGTAGGACATCAACAACCCGGCTGGGCCGCACCTCTCGCACTCGCTTGCGATCGATGGTGATCGCCTGTTCGGCCGGCATCACCTGCAGTACGGACGGATAACAGAGCAGTTTGCTGTCGGACTCGACCATCGGAAGGTGTGAAGCCGCCGCAAGTGCCATCAGCTCCCGAGCGTAGCCGCCAGACTGCATCCATGCGGTGAGGTCATAGTCGGCATCTCTCGTGAGCTCGCTAGCCTTTTCGTGAAGATCGGCCAATCGGTCTCGGACGGCCACGATAGCAGCGACAAGCTCACTCTGGTTTCCTTGTGCACTGGCTCGTTGTGCCTTCCGAGCAGCTGTCAGGGCCAACTGCGTTCCCTTCACGAGCGCCGCAATCTCGCGATCGAGATGCTCGAGCTCGCTCTCATAGCCAGCCGTCGTGTGCTCTGGATCCACCACGCCTCTCGCCCTTTCTCCATCGTCGTCATGACCGCGATCGTAATCCGATGGATCTCCCACCCATGCTTTCGGATAACCCAAGTTCCTGTTGTACCGAGGCTGGACCGTGCCATCCCGCGCCCCATGCCACCCTAGCCCCTTCTTGGAGCGTATGCTTCTCATCCGGTCTGACGTGCGATCGTTCCATGACGTGCATCGTTCAGGACCGGAGTCGATCGTGCCTACATGCCAACGCGCAGATATATCCACATGACACACCGATGGGCTGTTGCGACGAATTGTTTTGGGTGCATCTTCAAACAGACGAAGCGGTTTGGGCCAACGTTTGGCGGAGCGAGACTCGCCACATAGAAGTAGTGGGTCGTGACGCCTGGAGAAGTCCTGCATGCTCACATCACTCAACCGTCCAATTCCACTCATATGCTCTCCACTATGGGACGTGGGTACGACACCGGTGATTCGTAGTCCGCAGAGACGTTGGATATACAGACCACACGTCAGGTGAAACTGGCCGGGATTCACGCTGTGGACTCGGTGGTTCTAATGGCGCTGCTGAAGCCGGGGGAAAGTGAACTACTGATCATGGACGCGGTCAGGAGCCGTCGTTCGTTGGGGGGGGGTGCTGCTGCGTTGATTAGGATTCGTCCATTTTTTGGTGCATTCGAGATGTTGGAGCCGCAGTGAGCGCCTGAGCCAGGTACCTTTTGGGCAAAGACCTTGTCTTGAAGCCGCGGGTGTTCATATGCCTGGGATCGGTGGTCTTGGCGAATGGAGATCCCTGAAATGGGTGCACGGCCAAAGAATCGACCAACCTGCGCTGGGCTTTCTCGTTGGTAGCATGCGACACATCGTTGGTGGCGATGTGAGAACGTGCCAGTCGTGGTGTGCTGGATAGTCTGTGGCGGCGGTGGCACTCTTTCACACCGTAGCGTAGAGTTCATCTCTCCGTTGGCAATCCGTATAATTGAGACTGTAAGTCTCAATGGCGGAGCGAGCCTAATCTATGATGCCGGGCTCGGATGTAACGGTTGGCATTGCCTTCTCCCAGAGCAGTCAACTCCACGAGAGCGAGCCCTTGAGTTTGCGGATCCCCACTTGGCACCGGGATCGTTCACTCCGTTGGAGCAACGAGCAGCTGATCGTTCACCTGTTGGGTAGATGTCGGGTAACCCAGGAGTCGCAATCGTGGATTTCGAAGGATTTGTTGCGCCGATCGCCTTGCCTGACGGGGTGTCAAGGGAACCCAAGATAGGGCGTCTCGTAGAGCGGTAGCGAGGGATCGTTTGGCCAGGGTCGGCATCTAGGAGGGGCCACAGGCGAGCGTCTTGAGTTGGTCGAGTCTGTCGGCGTGCTAACTATCGGTGGCTGCGCAACGGCGTAGAGAGAAGGGCGAGGACAAGGATGCCGAGGATTGCGACGCCCATGAGGATGACCGCTGTACCAGCGAGCCAGGAGTAAGAAAAGGTGAGTGTGAACGTCAATGCGTTGAGCATTCGTTGGGTGGTGTCAGGTGGAGCGTTGGTCGGCCGCAGCAGCTCGTGATGGATGGCAAGGTATGATCCGACGATGAGCAACGTGCTTGCGAGCCCAATGATGAGTCGGCCAAGTCGTGGCCGAAGCCACCAGAGTACGAGGACGATGAGCGGGACCAAGAGAACGAACTTCGTCATGGCAACGACGGCGGTGCTGCCCAGAGGAGCGATGCTGCCGCTCAACGGCGCATAAGCAACCCAACCGGTGAAGCCATGCGAAAAAGCCAGGTCGATCAGAATTGGGAGGAGCCAGGTCACTAGTACAATCCAAACGGTGGCAATACCGATCTTGTGGCTGGTGTTGCTCGTCATCTCAAGATCTTGTGGTGTGGGAATGGCGTTTGCTCACTGGGTGCTCTCTATTGCAATGCGGCGACCGGGTGTCGTAACGTCCTCGCAGTCTATCACATCCCAGGAGAGATTGTCTCGGACCAAGGAGGCTCAATGCTGTACGCTGGCTCCCGTGGGCCGCTTGATTGGTTGTTCCGCGGGAGCACCAACCTGATTGGTTGGTGCCATCACTCGACGACAAAGACCTAGCAAAGTCCATCGCTGTCACGGATCCAGAAGGCATTGTGAACCGTCGCAATCGTAGTGCGCCGCGCCGTGGAGAAATGTGAAGACATCATCGTTTATGACCCGACGCACCGCTAATGGTGTTGCCCAGCGCCGACACATGCCACATTGGACGGTGTCTCCAAGTTCACGAGGCCCCTCAGTTCGCAGCGGTTCAACCCAATAGTGGTGATCTTGCATGGATGCCCAATGTGACCTTTGGTCTCAACCTAGTCCTAAACCAAGCGTAGACCCAACCCTCGAACCAAGGGTGGACTCCGAAAAGCCTTATAGCCAGGGACTTGTCGATCCGCCTAGGGTTAGTGCGTGTTGGCAAGGTAGCGTTTTGGGGTGAAGGCCACCCTGGTGCTCAACTTACGAAATGGGTGTCAAGATTGGACCGAAACGGGTGTTTGAAATCTGCATTCTGGGGTGAAATATCGATCACTTCGGGACTAGTAGTCTGTATTATGGACTATACTGGAAT
>JAJZXI010000136.1 GCA_021806545.1 Actinomycetes bacterium
GCACCCCAAGCTCCCTCGCTGCGATCCCCACTGGCACCAGCCGTCCCATCACAACCAGGGTAGCACCTGGGTGAAACACGCACAGCTACCCCCGTATGCGTAGCTGGGAGGTGACAGTTGCGTCCCCGTCGTCAGCGATGAGGTTGGACGCTTTGGAGCCTGAGCTCAGTGGTAGCACTTGCTCCGCACCGAGTGAACTGGCGCACCGGTGGCTCAAGATGTCCTCGCCTCCTTGGTCGCTGGCCGCATGGTATCACCGAGCTTGCCCAACATGCCCACATTGCCGTGCAACCGATATTCATCCTGCTCTACTCGGATGGCTTCGCATCGCTTGCTCTGTCTCGGAATGTCATCCGTGGTTATCCAGACTGGTGCACGCCAGTGGCCGACCTTCGAAACCCGAATCAGCTGCCGACCTCTCATGCCGCGTCAGTGACTAGCTTGGCCAGGAATCGGCCCATTGGTGACGGAGCAGGGTAGAGGCGTAGCTTTCCTCATGCCGATGCGCACTCACGTTCTGTGATAAGTCATGCTACGGGTCATCGCGAAGCCCAGAATTACTGGGCTACGGTTACTCCTAGGTTTATCTACGTTCGCATTGAAGTCGGGTCAATAGCCTCGGAGCGGTGATGGAAACGGCACCGACCAAGGATGAAAAGTCCCAATCATCCCCTGGCGTTGCGCATAGTGAACGACCCGAACGTCTTCCTCGCTTGAGTGCACTGCGGATCTTTGCGGCGGTAGGAGTCGTGCTCTGTCACGTCGGTTACTACTTCACCAGCGTTCGTGTGTTGCGAAAGGTTGAGGTGTACGGCTATAGCGGTGTCGAGTTTTTCTTCCTGCTATCCGGGTTTGTCTTGACCTGGGCGTGGCAATATCGCCAACTCGAGCTGCGTCAGTTCTGGTGGCGCAGAGTCGCAAAGCTCTATCCCATCACCTTGGTCTTGATGGTCTTCGCCTATCTTGCATTGCCGCAGTACGAGCGGATTCCGGGAACCAAGGGAAAGGTTCTCGAGCTCACCCTGCTGCAGGCTTGGTGGCCTGAGCAGCGGGTCTATTTCGGTGGCAACGGCGTGAGCTGGTCGCTATCGTGCGAGATCTTCTTCTACCTGGCTTTCCCATTTGTCCTGGCTGGACTGAGGCGCCTGCGAACGCGCGGGTTCTGGATCGTGGTCGGTGTCACGTTGACGGTGCTCGTTGCTGCCCCAGTGGCGGCTTCGGCCGCGGGGACTGCACAACCCATGCGTTATTGGCTATTCTTTGTCTTCCCTCCGTACCAGTTCGGCTTCTTTCTCATCGGTATGCTGATGGCCCGCTCGATCAGTCAGGGCTTGCGCCTGCCAAGACCAACGTTGATCTTCGCAGCCGCGCTAGGGTGGTTAGCGCTACTGGTGGGCGTGGGTGCGGTGTATTCTTTGGATCACACCCATGGATTGCCGCGTCCACTCGTCTTGCTCGCTGCACTGCCAGCGTTTGCGGGGCTGCTCGCTGCAGCGGTGAGCAAGGACCTTCGGCGGCAACACTCGTTTCTCACGAGTCGCACGTTGGGGTATCTTGGCGTCGTCTCCTTCGAACTTTACCTGGTCCACAAGCCTTTGTTTCTGTGGGCGCAACCGATAGGACTGTGGAACAACAGCGGCGGACTCAATGGGTCGCTTGTCTTTCTCGGGTTTCTGGGAGTCGCGCTGCTCGTGGCCATTGCTCTTCACCACCTGATGCAGGTGCCAATCGAGCGTGTCTTGACTCGCTCCTCGCACCCTCTACGATGGTCACAGCGTAGGTTTCGTCGCCTGAGTAGTTCAGTGCATGCCCACTTGCCAGAGGCGTTTGGACTGGATTCATGACTCAAGGCGGGCGTGAACGAGGCCAGGCATCGTTGCTCGATATGAGGATTCGTGATTGCTCGATGACAGAGATTGCCCAGGTAGATGTTGACTGAACTGAGCCCGGAGCGGACATCGTGAGTTTGGGAGGAGTGTCAGAGGTTCCTTGGCATCATGACATAGTCGCCTTGGCAACTCGCCATGGGAAGGAGCACCAGATCAGCCCGGCGCTCGCTGCAGTTGGTCTGGTAACTCGGGTCGTGGCGGTCGATACCGATCGCTTTGGCACGTTTTCAGGAGAGATCCAACGACCAGGTCCGCCTGATCAGGTTGTCTTGACTAAGGCGCGTGCTGGACTGGAGATCGCCGGTTTACCGCGAGGCGTTGCCTCTGAAGGAACGTTAGGACCCCATCCTGACTTGCCGATGCTCACGTGTGATCGTGAGCTTGTTGGCTTTGTCGATCTCGAACTTGGTTTCACGCTGATCGAGGAGGCGTTGGGCTTTGAGACGACGGTTGCTTCACGACGTGCCCAACCCGGAGACGACCTCGAGGGCTTCCTCAGACAGATCGACTTTGGTCCTCAGGGCGTGATCGTGCGACGAGCAGATCACCAATTCGACCCAATTGTCAAGGGGATCGTCACGATCGAGGCGCTTCATTCGGCGATCAAAGAGGTCGCCAATTGTTCTGCTGATGGTTATGCGGTGGTTGAAACGGACCTCAGGGCACATCTTTGTCCGACGCGACAACGAGTAATACGGGAAGCGGCAGATCGACTTGCCGAGCGTCTTGGCCGTCGTTGTCCGAGTTGTGCCTGTCCAGGCTTTGGCATTGTGGCCTATGACATTGGCCTGGAGTGTGCGTCCTGTGGTGCACCGACGGGCCTCGAGCGTGCGACCATCGAGGGCTGCATGCGCTGCGATCTGCGCAAGGAGGTGGCTGCCGCCTCGCTTGCCGATCCATCAACGTGCCCAATGTGCAATCCATAGCAGTCTCGAATCCCAAAGGTGTTGATCCGCTCACCCGATTGCCCGATTGGCAAACGAGTCCGACTTCGGTAGGGCGTGATGCTACTGGTCGTTCCGTCACTCAGCGCTTGAGCCTCACGGCATCGCCGAGGCTCAGACCCCAACGTGTCTCGAATCTCGCATCGACGTGTCGCGGGACCTTCTCCTTGTGAAACCCAAGATCACTCACCCGGCGTGAACGTCCAAGACAGGTAGTGCGAGATCCGTTTGTGTCAGCATTGGGATACTGACGGCGGAGGCTCGCACATGCGACATAGTCCCTCCTAATATTTGACTTTGATGCAAACCCACAACTGGAGTGCACATGGTTAGTGTAGGCAGGGTCTAGCTCGCAGATGGTAATCCCGAAAGTCGTAGCGATGGGGGCTGGATCCTGCCATATCGCTGCTCGCCAGGCGCTAGTAAGTAAGCGGCTCGTCTTTCGAGCTATCGAAGCGTTGCGAAAATCCAGCATCTCTGTGGTGGCCCACGGGTGGCGATGAGTCAATTGATCACCCGGCCTAGTTCGTTGCGCGCGTCCTCACGAATACGTTGATTGGAACGCGGGAGCGGGCGTCTCAGGTGATCCAGGCTAGCGGTTAGCTGCCTTCCTTGTCTCGGGCGAGCATCTCTTTGCTAGTTCCGCAACTCCATCCTCTCAAGTCCCCTAGCCATACCAGTCGGGCCGTTCACCCGGAGTATTTTGCTGGGACTCGTCCATCAGGAAACGCCATGCCGTTGCTTCTTTCTCGCTATCGAGTGTGGAAATTAGTCAAGCGCCTTGAGAGGTAATACGCGATCTCGTGCAGTAATTCGCAGTTTGGACTATGACCTACCTAGCTGAGGGGTTGCGCGCTCAAGAGGTCGTCCCTCGCTCCCGCAATCACCCGGTTAGCTTGATTGGACCCTTCCATATATTACCCCCATCGGTTGTACGCCAGAGTTGATACACCCGCTTATACGCATACGTCCCTGGTGGATCGGACCCTTGTTGGTAGAACCCTTGCTGGGTTCCCATGAGAGCGGATCCTACCTGGGGGGTTGTGAACCCTATCCAGGCCCAGTAACTTCCTGGTGGAGCTACACCGGAGGCGACCGGGCTAAAACTCGCTCCGCCATTCGTGGTTCTCACTATTTGAGTATTCCCACGTGCCAAGTAAGCCGTGGTAGTGCTGACCGGAGCTATGATCGCTGGAATATTGAACGTTCCTTGGGTATTTGAGACGACGCTCCAATGGCGTCCGGCATCGGTCGACCTGTATACCTTCGATGACATTGCACCAGCACAATCTAGCCAAGTGACACTCTGGGAGCTCGCTTTCAATAGCGCCTCTCTTGAGATCCCGCAAGGATTAGTCAACTGAGTGAAGTGATTTCCAAAATCGCTGGAGTATGCGATTTGACCACGGAAGGCTGTGATCCAGAGCGATGGTCCGCGCGCCGTAATGGTAAAAGGGGCGTTGACCTGTGAGGTCTGACTCGTCGGCAAGGGCAGCGTGGTCCAGGAGTTTGTTCCGATTGGCGAGCGCATAAAGGTGTCCTTGGATCCCCCGGACCCCCTTAGTGCATAGGCGTAACCGTCGCTTGTAGTGAACGACAGTGTAGTGAACGACTGCCCCCCGGCTCGGCTCTGCTGCCAGGATGCACCACCGTTAGTAGTAAACCATAGGTTCCCACCATATTCACCATTAACAAACGCATACCCATCCTGGGCGGTGACAAACCGCAGGCTTGGATTGATTCCCAGGGACTGCCCGTGTGGATATGAAATCTTAGTGAAGTGGGCACCTCCATCGGTGGTATGGAGGATGGTCAAACACGACCCAGTCGTGCATCCCTTGATGGTGCCTAAGAGCCAGAACTGGCTAGCTGAGATTGCGGTGAACGAGACTGGACTGAAGGTCCCTTGTTGCTGACTCTTGGTCGGGCCAGCAATGGACGAGCCGGATGCTGAGACTCCGGGGCCAAGTGAACCAACGATTACGCTACCACAAGCTTGTAGTGCTGAGTCAGGATAGGCGATCAGTGAGCCGCGTCCTGGCACGATGGCGACAAGGTTATTTGTCCCGCTAGAGCTCTCCGGCAACGTGACCGCGACAGAGTGAGCTATAGGACATGGACCAGCTAATAGACCAGCAGTACCTCCCCCATCGGACATGCTGATTTGGAACGAGGCAGAGGCGCCCGGGTTAAGTACAACAGGCTTGTAAGGCCCATTGGCGCCCCCGAGCGTTTGCGATGTTGTATAAATCGTTTGCCCGGTACTGGCGATCATTTTCAGCTTCGGATAGCGTTCGAGTGTGCAGAGATGGTGTCCATGATTCTTGAAAACGCCGACAGCATACTCACTTCCCATCCCCACCCCAGTATGTGTAATGGAGAAGCTGAGCTGTGATGCCTTGCAGGGTTGCTTAGTTGATGTTGCCGTGGCAGTCGACTTTGACTTTGAACCTGACTTAGATGTTGCCGTGGTAGTCGACTTCGAGCTTGGACTCGCAGCAGGTGAACTCCCACACGATGCGAGAACGAAGGCAGCCAAGAGCGATGCCATGATTGTGCCAGGTAATCGATTAAATCCCAGAATTATAGACGCAGCCTCTCAATTAGTTGCAGCGCGAAGCGGCCACGGCTGCACTCTAGCATGCAAGGCTTCGACCGTCAATGGCCGCCTCGATCTCGCTGGCCCCAGACTCTGGCGCTAGCATTCGGCAGGTTGCTCGGAGAGCTGTGCGTCAAGTGTTCGCGACTGCGGGTAAAAACCTCGCCCCAACCGGTACCGAGATCTAAGTCCAACATCGAGTTGGGCCCCAATCCAGACTCGGGTCAACGCCATCGGTTCTTAGCTGTGCCCTCTCTTTCTGTCCGCGAGATCTTCACTTGACCACCGCCGCTGGATTCGGTGACCTAGCGAGGTTGGCCAACTCTCCAACAGCGTCGTAGAAGAATCGGGCGGGACCAAGCGAGATCTACAACGGATCACGAGCATCAAGCACAGAAATGTGAACCCACAAGTAGTGTAACCGAGTAGTGGAGTATTTGGCTTGTATGACCGTCGTGTCGAGCATCATGGTCTGGAGGTGCGTTTGTTCGGTGATGACGGGTGTGTTTCATCATTGACTAGGACAGGACCGGCGTCGCGACGGGAGCGCTTGGACGAGCTAGGGGTGCGTATTAGCCCGACACTACGACGACGTTGTATGTACGCTCGTTCTGCTATCACTGCGACGCGTGAGCAACGCCCCGTAGGATTTCCGGTCGACGTTGGTATCCACGAGGTGGATGCCGGTCGGCACGAGAAGCGCGGAGCTGGGCGCTCGCCCCCACTTAGGGATACTGTCGCCGCGTCGATTCTCAGGTGTCAAGGTTGTTATGTCGACGAGGCCGGCACCCCGGCTCGTTTGTCTCAACCTTGTACGCAGAGACTGCTCAGACCCTGGGTAAGCCGGTCCAGGGGGCGCGCGGACTCATGATCTCGTAGGACTAGGGTTCCAATTTTTGACGGCATCGAGCTGCATCATCGGCCGGAGTCGAGCAGGAACCACGGGTGCCAGCAT
>JAJZXI010000137.1 GCA_021806545.1 Actinomycetes bacterium
CTCGTTGAAGCGGAGGATCTCATCACGATGGACTGGCCGTACAACAAGACGCTTAAAGTTCCCCAGGTCCTCTACTTTCATCTCTTAACTTCTACCACATCTCGGCTTAGCGCGCCAATCGCCCTTCGTTACCCCAGCTCAGTGAACCTGATCGAGGACTTTGACTTCGCCCTGGGGTGAACCCCAAGCTCTTGTGCTGCTACCCCAATGGGAACTAACCTCGCCATATAGGCACTATAGTAAACTACGCTCAAGAGCGCTTAAATTGGAGGTAGCTGTAGTGTAGCCCCATTGCTTTGCACTAGGGTAACGGATTGGACGATGCGGACATCACGGCCAAGCCGGAACCTCGCACCGGGCGCGATTGACACGCCGCTCGCGAGGATTTGCTCTTGTCTTGTATCGGCATAGAGCTGATAGGCGTCGATGTAAGGAGGACTGTTTGCTCTCAGTGCGCGTTGTCGATCTGCGACCAAGGAGACCCGTGGCACCGCGAGGCAATCTGACAGCCTTGTGGAGGGTCAGAGCGCTTGTCGAGGCTCCAACCCAGCATGCGAGGAACTTCAGCTCCTTTACGCGAGGCTCAGTCCTAGTCCGCTATACCCGGCAAGATAAGGCGGTATCGGCGAGCGGAGTCGTGAAGGTTCGTGTCGAACCGGCGGACGCTTGATCTAAAAGCCGGTGACGCCGACCGCCTCGGAGCGAGGATCCGAGGCGGTCACCCAGCCACTTGGGTGCCGAATGATCAGGTGTGCTACACCAGAGTCCGAGCCATATGCGGGGGTTGACTTCACAGCGCCAAGACGTCTGGTGAGCTCCGAAAGAACTGAGGGGATGAGGTGCTCTTCGCAGGTGACGATCGGCTCCTCGATACCGTCGAAGGTATCAAAACCTGATAGCTCGCTCGGGGAGTTTGAGCCAAAGGCAAAGCGAGGCTGAACGAGCGCATCACTAGGACTGAGTCTGTCGCGAAGTACTCCCGTGACTAGCTGGGCAAGGATGCTCGGTTGTCGGTCCCCGCCCATGGTTCCCGCCAGCAGCGCCAGGTTGCCTTGTGGGGTTTGGGCGATGATTGGAGCCAGCGTGTGGCGCGGACGTTTCTTTGGCTGGAGCTCGTTGGCGTCGCCAGGCACGAGGTTGAAGCCCACCGCACCTCGATCATGGATGAAGATATTGGTGTCGGGGGTAGCGAGCCGTGAGCCGAAGGCGTGTCCATTCGACTGGACCAGGACTACACCGAGCCCGTTCGTGTCGACCGCGGTGATAGCGGTCGTATCCGGCCCTGCGGCGACGGTTTGAGTACGAGGTGCCGCAGCGGGGATCGTGTTGGTCAGCACTGCATTGAGATCAATCTCGTCGTGGTGGAAGGCCCGCATCCATGCAGTTTTCTTAAATGCCTCAATCAGCGCGATGTACCAGTCAGCGTTACCGACCTCGGTGGGGGCTGTATCGACTTGGGCGAGTGCACCGAGTATCAAGAAGCCGGCACTCGGGGCTGGGTTCGTCGAGAGTGTGTGACCGAAGATCGTGCTAGTGATCGGATCCGAGAACCTTGCTATCGGCGTGGCGAGATCGTCGGGGCGAAAGACCCCCTCACCAAGCTTCATCAACTCGGCGCCAAACTCGCCAGCGTAGAACCCCTCGCGGCCCAGCTTCGCGATCGCCGCGAGGGTACGACCAACGCCCGGTCGTCGTACGAGCGGCTGCACAGAGGTGGAACCGAGAAAGTCCCCTAACGGTGCTGCGGACGCAAAACCGCGTAGCTGCTCGAAGTTCCGCCGTAGGCGGGTCGACGCAGGGAACCCATTGGTTGCGTAGTCGATCGCGGCGTCGAGGACCTGATCGAGGCGGAGTCTGCCGAACTTCTGGTGTAGGGCGAGCCAACCATCCACTGCGCCTGGGACGGTCAATGCCTGCACGCTGGATCGCGGTATCGACCCATGGCCTTGGGATCTGAGTATGTCTGCCGAAGCGCCGGTGCCGGAGTGCCCGATGGCTTGCAACGACCGAACTTGGGCTGGGCCCCTGGATGAGGGAGGGCAAAAGACGAGCGCAACGAGATCACCTCCTAGCCCGCATTGATCAGGTGCAGTGACCGATAGAACGGCGTTCGCCGCGATCGCGGCGTCAATAGCGGAGCCACCGTGGCGTATCAAATCGAGGGCTGCCTGCGATGCAAGAGGGTCGATAGAGGAGACTGCTGCTTTGGGGAACAGTTGACTAAAAGATGGTGAAAAATACGACACTGGTCCTAAGAATAGCCTTTGATGGGATGTGTTGCGTCGGTCAGTGCCCCCCTTCCCTGGGTAGTGTGATGGGGGTTATGAGGAATAACGTGATTTTTGTAACTTTGACTATTGATTCGATCGAATCAATTTCTCATTCTTATGGATTCGCTTGCACCATGACGTGAGTTGCTCTAGCATAGAGGTGGGTTAGTTCACGTTCGCGTGTTCCCGCGTCGATTTGGTCGTCAGCACTGTCTGGTGTCATGAGTGATTGAGGAGTAAGTGTATGGTTCAGTCGATCGGCCTTCCGAAGGAGATCAAGGATGGGGAGCGCAGGGTCGCCCTCGATCCATCCGCAGTGAAGTCGTGCATCCAGGCGGGCTTTGATGTCTTTGTTGAGACGGACGCTGGGGTGGGTGCCGGCTTTTCGAATGCTGACTATGAGGCCGTTGGCGCGAAAATCGCCTCGAACGCCGATGACACCTGGGCGGCCGACCTGGTGGTGAAGGTAAAGGAGCCACAGCGCTCCGAGTGGGGCTTCTTCCGCAAAAACCTGATTCTCTTTGCCTACCTCCATCTCGCCGCCGAGCCTGATTTGGCCCAAGCCCTCGTCGCCAGCGGGATCGATGCCTACGCATACGAGACACTCGAAGAGAGAGGCGGCCTGCCGCTGCTCGCACCGATGAGTGAGGTGGCTGGACGAACCGCAGCGATCGTTGGTGCGCATTACCTGGCGAGTGGTTCCGGTGTTCTGCTTGGAGGGTCCGCAGGGGTCCCTCCTGCGCGAGTGCTGGTGATCGGAATGGGTGTCGCTGGAACGATGGCCGCGCGAGGGGCTAGGGGCATGGATGCCGAAGTGACCGGTGTCGACATCGACCTTCATCGCCTCTACACTGCGCAACAAGAAGGAACACTCACCGCCACGCTTGCGAGCTCCGAGCACGCTATCAGCGAGGCGATCCAGGATGCTGACCTCGTCGTTGGTGCGGCTCTCGTCACCGGTGCCAAGGCTCCGAAACTGGTCCTGCGTGAGCACGTTGCGAGCATGAAGTCCGGCTCGGTGATCGTTGACCTCGCTATCGACCAAGGGGGTTGTGTTGAGACTTCCAGACCGACTTCCCATTCGAACCCGATTTACGAAGAGTTGGGAGTGATTCATTATTGCGTGACCAATGTCCCCGGCCAATACCCAAAGACCGCGTCGCGGGCGCTGTCAGCGGCGGTGGTGCCAAAGCTGGTGCGGCTCGCTCGAGACCCTGGGGATAGCGCATTGAAGGGTTCGCTCAACGTCGCCAAGGGTGAGGTTGTCCATCCGGTCGTAGCGGCCGCACTTAGTCGATAACCTCGTCGATTTTGCGTAGAGCGCGAGCCCCCATGACAAGCATGCCGAGTTTTTGGTTAGGCCAGCTAGGTGCGCTTGTGCCTCGGGCTGCGCTTGACTCGTCTCTCGATGTCGACGTTGCGATCGTTGGCGGAGGTCTTAGCGGACTGTGGACTGCGAGATACCTTCTCCAGCGTGATCCGGGTCTTCGTGTGGCCGTACTCGAGCGATCCTACGTTGGCTTTGGCGCCTCGGGCCGCAACGGCGGGTGGGTCTCGGCATTGTTCCCTGTACCGTTGTCGAAAGTGCGTACCGTCTATGGTGACGTAGTCGCCGACGAGTTGATGCAGGCACTCGACGCAACGGTGGACGAGGTCGCTCGCCAGGTCGTTGAACTCGGTATCGATTGCGATTTCGCGAAGGCAGGGACGCTACTCGTGGCGCGCAATCGGCCGCAGTGGGCTAGGCTGCGGGCTGCGGTGACACCCCCTGCTGTTCTCCTTGATGCCCGCGGTGCACGCCAACGCCTGAAGGTGAGCAAGGCGATCGGTGCCTTGTACCAACCTCAGTGTGCTACAGTTCAACCGGCCAAACTAGTCAGGGGACTCGCCGATCGTCTCGAGAAGCTTGGAGTCCGTATCTATGAGGAGACCGAGGTCACCGATGTTGGCGATCATCTGCTGAGGGCAAACGGGTATCGGGTACGGGCCGGTTCGATCGTGTTGGCTACCGAGTCCTACACGTCCCAGTTCAAGGATTGGCGCAGGACCGTTCTCCCGCTCTACTCGATGATGGTCGTCACAGAACCGCTCAGCGATGGACAGTTTGAGGCGATTGGGAGCCCACAACTTGGCTTGAGCTTTTCCGACGAGCGGAACATGGTCATCTATGGACAGATTACCGCTGATCGGAGGATCGCATTCGGAGGTCGAGGAGCTCCCTATGGCTACGGATCAGTGATTGCGCCGGCACCACAACACGGCCACGGCATGCGAGCGCGCTTGGAACAGACTGTCCGGGAGTTGTTCCCCGAACTCAGCGACGTGGGGTTTGCAGACTTCTGGGGTGGGACTTTGGGCGTGACGAGAGATTGGTTCCCACGTGTTGAGGTCGATTCGCGACGCGGACTTACCAAAATTTATGGCTATGCGGGCGACGGGGTGGCCATGACGAACTTGATGGGAAGATTAGTTGCCCAACAGGTACTCTCTCCTGCCACGCCATCGGTTGTCGGTAAGGTTTTTGCCCGACCTCCTCGCCTGTGGGAGCCTGAGCCCCTGCGGTATCTCGGGATCAACATTGGACTTGCACTGACGCAGCTGGTGGATGTGTGTGAGCGGTGGGGAGTGTCAGCCTCGATGCTTGACACCGTGCGCCGTACACTGATCGGGCAGCTGGAGTAGGGCTCGCGACATTGGCAATAGGGTCGAAGGTACACGTTCAAGAGGAGGAACAATGGCACATTTAGCACCGGTATGGTCCAAGCTTACACCGCTAACTGTCGTACGCGGCGAGGGGGCGTTCATCTTCGACACCGAGGGCACGAGCTACCTCGACGCGACATCGGGTATTGCGGTGACCTCGACGGGTCACAGCCATCCCAAGGTGGCAAAGGCGATTGCTGAACAGGCCCAGCAGTTTATTCACGCCCAGGTCAATATCTACACGCATTACCGGCTCCAAGAGCTTGCAGACCGCCTCGAGGCGATTACTCCCGAGGGGATCGACACGTTCTTCTTCTCGAACTCTGGCGCTGAGGCGACGGAGGCGGCAGTCAAGCTTGCCCGCCAGTACACCAAGCGGACGAACATCATTGTGTTCCAGGGAAGCTTCCATGGTCGTACCGCTCAGGCGATGGCTATGACGACCTCGAGAACTGGCTATCGGGCCGGTTATCAGCCACTGCCTGCTGGTATTTTCGTCTCACTGTTCCCAGGTTTCCCGCGTGTCGGAGGAGGAGATGGAGTTGGTTTCAACGAGGCGATCGACTATCTCGACTATCTTTTGGCAGCACAGACTGCGCCCAGCGAGACGGCCGCAATGGTGATCGAGCCGGTGCTCGGAGAGGGTGGGTATATCCCTGCACCTGTCGAGTTCCTGCAGGCGATACGCGAACGTTGTACACGCCATGGTATCTTGTTGGTGGCTGATGAGGTGCAGACTGGGTTCGGACGTACCGGAAAGATGTTCGCGGTTGAGCACTCGGGCGTCAATCCGGACATCCTGGTTATGGCCAAGGGCATCGCCTCAGGCTTTCCGTTCTCGGCCATCGGATCATCCCATGACATCATGAAGGAGTGGACCGTGGGGAGCCATGGCGGAACCTACGGTGCGAACCCAATCGGCGTGGCGGCAGCCATCGCGACCATCGATGTCATTAACGACGAGGGCCTCGTCGACAATGCGGCGCAGCGCGGTGCGCAACTTACAGCTGGATTACGCAAGGTAGCCGAGACCCACAAAGAGGTTGGAGCGATTAGGGCGCTCGGTTTGATGGTGGGGGTTGAGATCGTCGATCCCATAACCGGTGCTCCTGATGCCACGAGGACGGCGGCGATCCTCGGCGAACTGTTCGCGAGGCATCACATCATTGCCATGAGCGCAGGAACCTTTGGCAATATCATCCGATGGATGCCACCCCTCATCGTAACCGAAGACCAGATATCGATGATTCTCGACGGTTTCCTTGCCTCAGTCGAAGCGACAGCACGTCGTTGATCTGATGACCTAATCGGGCAGGCGGACGTCCTGCGTTCTCGCTGTCGCTGGTTGGCCATCGATGTTGATCTCCGTATTGAGCAGGATGAGAC
>JAJZXI010000014.1 GCA_021806545.1 Actinomycetes bacterium
CGCATTGTGCATCCCCACCCGAGCCTGCGCTTTGCCGCCAGGACCCAAGGCAGGAGCCCATTGCGGTAGTCCCGCACGATGGGATCTGTCCGGGGGGCCGGCCGCAAGGGCGGTCCCTACCGGGATTCCAGTTCAGCGAGGGTATTTGGGGCCAAAATGGCTGCATGACAAACGCGCATGATTTGGGAGGTCTGGATTCACTAGGTCTCAGCATCAATGTCGGCACGACCTGAAAAATAGATCACTGGGGTTTAGAAGGCTACCTGCGATGAAACAACGGAGGCCTTAGTTACCTATGAGGCGATGGTCAGCCTCAGGTCCGTAACGACAGATGCTTAGTCCGATGGGAGTATTGGTCACGTAGTTGGTCCGCTCAAGAAAAGCTGGTCACTCGCACTCAGCGCAAATCCGCGGAGTATTTTATGACTTCGTTCTAGCCTTCGATACGCAGCCCCAGTTCGCCGTGGTTCTATGGCTAGCGTTAAGAAAGGATAGTCGCATAATTAGCAGAGGATAGCTGATGCTTTCTCATTCCTATTCTCCCAGCTCAGGTGGGTTTCGCAAACAGCCCACCAAGGGCCGTTTGCGAAACTGTCTTGATTTATTGGCGAAACTGGGTACAAAATGACTCCAGGGTGAGCAATGCGCTGAAAACCGGTCAATGGACATCGGTTGGCGCTTAGAAGTCGTGAATTTGATGGCGCGTTGGCGCCAAAACTGGAAAAGTCCCGCACGCGGGGCGTGAGGGAATACCGGATCGGCCAAAATACAGAGGATTGAGGGGATTCTCAGTCGGCGGGAGGATCGCCGTCTGTTGGGACGCTTGCTGTCGGCTTGTAGTTCGCCAGGCAGTCACGGCGTTGCGGTGTGCGCTCGTGCCACCTTGAACATTGCCAGCAAACCTTCCAGGTCCAAAGTATTCATACGACCAGGTGAGCGAGGATTCATAGGCAGAAATATATCCTCACCTGGGTCAGCGACCAAGGCTCCGACTGACCCAACCTTTCAAGACGGGGTTAGCATTCCGTCGGCTCCCAACACTGGTACCGCAAAGATCAATACTTATTGACGCTGGCTGCAAACCTCGTCAACAGACTCTCAACATCGTACTCAACCCTTTCTTATCGCAGGTAGTGACCTCTAACGTGGCGTCATGATCAAGTTGTTGGAGGCCCCATGGCGTTCGTAATCGAAGTTGCCTTGCTCGTTGTCGTGCTCGGCCTGATCTGGCGGTATCTTGGCGCTTACCTCGTGGCGGTTTACGAGGGTCATCTTCATTTCTTGGATTGGATTGAACGCCCAGTGCTTCGGCTCTTGGGGATCCAACGTGATGCAGAACAGAGCTGGAAGCGTTACCTCCGCTCGCTCCTTGTCTTCTCGGTTGTATCCCTAGTCATTACCTACCTATTGCTCGCGTTACAGGGGCATCTACCCCTAAACCCTGAGCACCTACCTGGAGTCACCCCCGCGCTTGCCTTTAACACTGCGGTCTCGTTCGTGACCAACACCAACTGGCAGAACTACTCCGGTGGCGTGACTATGTCGTACCTCTCCCAGATGGTGGCGCTTGCGGTTCAGAACTTTGTTTCAGCTTCGGTGGGTGTTGCGGTAGCGATCGCAGTAATTCGCGGATTCGCCCGCAAGCGATCGGGCACGCTGGGTAACTTTTGGATCGACACCCTTCGTGGGATCATCTACGTGCTCCTTCCAGTATCGATCGTGATGACCCTTGTTTTCGTCTGGCAGGGTGCCCCGCAGACGCTACTCGGCCCTGCCCACATCCACAATGTGTTGAATGGCGTGCATCAGACCATCCTGCGAGGCCCAGTCGCTTCCCAGGAGGTTATCAAGCAACTCGGCACCAATGGTGGTGGCTTCTTCAACGCCAACTCTGCGCATCCCTTCGAGAACCCGACGGGATTCACAAACTTCCTTCAGATTGTGCTGCTCTTGAGTGTCCCGGTGGCACTCACCTACACCTTTGGGAAGATGGTAGGTAACGTGCGCGAGGGCGTCGCCGTGCTCATGGCGATGATCATCCTCTTCGCTGGAACCTTCGCATTTTCGCTTGCGGCCGAGAAGGGTGGCAATCCAGCGATTCGGGCTGCGGGCATCACCAGCACGCGTGGCAATATGGTCGGCAAGGAGTCGAGGTTTGGTGTTGACAACTCTGTGCTCTTTAACATTGCCTCTACCCAGACGTCGACAGGCTCGGTCAACTCGTCTGCTGACTCCTATACCCCAATCGGAGGCATGGGAATGCTCGCCGGCATGATGTATGATGAGATTTCGCCGGGTGGTATCGGTAGCGGGATGTACACCATGCTCATCTTTGCCGTGCTTACCGTCTTCATTGGTGGACTGATGGTCGGTCGAACGCCTGAGTATGTCAAGAAGAAAATTCAACGCACCGAGATCATTTGGGCGTCGGTAGGCGTTCTGGTGATGCCTATCACGGTGCTGGTCTTTACTGCTATTACGGTCGCCATCCCGGCGGGTAGGGCAGCGATCCTGAATCACGGGCCGCATGGCTTCTCCGAGATTCTCTATGCCTTTACCTCTATGGGTAACAACAACGGATCGGCATTCGCGGGTCTTTCATCGAACACCGCGTACTTCAATATCGTTGGGGCGATCGTCATGCTGATCGGGAGGTTTGGGATCATTATACCCGTGCTTGCCCTTGCCGGATCGTTGGCGGCCAAAGAGGAGGTTCCGGTCTCTGCTGGCACCTTCTTGACTGCGACCCCGATGTTCACCGGCCTCCTCGTCGGGGTCATCCTCCTCGTCGGTGCTCTCAACTTCTTTCCAGCCGTTGCCCTCGGACCGATCGCCGAGGCAGTACTCCATGGGAGGTTCTTCTAAATGACTGCGCGTACTGAAATGAAACCGAGCCGGGCCAAAGGGGTAGCCGGGTCGAAGTCCCTCTTCGACCGGCAGATTCTCCAGGCTGCCATCCGCGGCTCGTTTACCAAGCTTGACCCAAGGATTCAGGTAAAGAATCCGGTGATGTTCGTGGTCTACCTCGGTACGATGGTGACGTTTGTCGCTTCTATCATCCACTCCTCGTTGTTCTCGTGGCTGGTGACTGTCGTTCTCGCCTTCACCGTCCTCTTTGCGAACTTCGCGGAGGCGATGGCCGAAGGGCGAGGGAAGGCGCAGGCCGATACACTTCGAAAGACACGTACGGAGACAGAGGCGAGAAAGCTGCTTGCCGACGGTACGACGGAGACCCGGATCCGGGCGAGCGATCTCCAGACTGGTGATCTCGTGGTCTGTGAAGCGGGTGATGTCATCCCGTCGGATGGTGAGATCGTCGAAGGTGTCGCCTCCGTTGACGAGTCAGCTATCACCGGTGAGTCTGCTCCTGTCATTCGTGAGGCTGGCGGTGATCGGTCCTCAGTGACAGGAGGCACCATGGTGCTTTCAGACCGGATCGTCGTGAAAATTACAGCGACTCCGGGCAACTCATTCCTGGATCGGATGATCTCTCTGGTCGAGGGAGCTGACCGGAAGAAGACTCCGAACGAGATCGCCCTCTCGATCCTGCTCGTCGCGTTGACCGTTATCTTCGTGCCGGTTGTGGTGAGTCTTGAGTATTTTGCGCACTTCGCACACACTGGGGTGGCAATCGTGACGCTGGTGGCGTTGTTGGTCTGTCTGATTCCCACGACGATCGGCGCCTTGTTGTCGGCGATCGGGATTGCGGGTATGGACCGAATGGTGCAAAAGAACGTACTTGCGATGTCAGGTCGTGCCGTGGAAGCTGCTGGTGACGTCTCGACCCTGTTGCTGGACAAGACTGGAACCATCACCTTCGGAAATCGCATGGCATCACGCTTTGTGGGTGTGGGGGGAACTACTGCTGACGAGCTGGCGCGCGCCGCTCGCCTCTCATCCTTGGCGGACGAGACCCCGGAGGGCCGGTCCATTGTTGTGCTGGCGAAGAATGAGTATGGCATCCGAGATACGGATAGTGGAACTGATTTCGAGTTCGTGCCTTTTTCGGCCACCACAAGGATGTCTGGTGTCAACTTCAAGGGGAGTCAGATCCGCAAAGGGGCTGCTGAGGCCATCAAAAGGTGGGTCATCGAACAGGGTGGTGACGTGCCGACTGAGGTCGACGAGATCACGCGCGACATTGCGAACGCTGGCTCAACCCCACTGGTAGTGGCACAAGACCAGCGTGTGTTAGGCGTGATCGAACTTAAGGACGTGGTCAAGCCTGGCATCAAGGAGCGCTTTGCTGAACTACGAAAGATGGGAATCCGTACGGTGATGATCACTGGTGACAATCCTCTCACCGCCGCCGCGATCGCTTCGGAGGCAGGAGTGGATGACTACCTCGCCGAAGCCACCCCGGAGCGCAAGCTTGAACTCATCAAAGAGGAGCAAGAGGGTGGCAAATTGGTCGCGATGACCGGTGATGGCACCAACGATGCTCCTGCTCTTGCTCAAGCAGACGTGGGAGTGGCGATGAATTCGGGCACCGTTGCGGCGAAAGAGGCTGGTAATATGGTGGATCTCGATTCGAGCCCTACCAAGCTGATCGAGATCGTAGAGGTTGGTAAGCAGCTTCTTATCACCCGAGGCGCACTCACTACCTTCTCGATTGCCAACGACCTCGCTAAGTACTTCGCGATTATCCCAGCGTTATTCATCGCTGCCTATCCTCAGTTGAAGATACTCAATATCATGCATCTTCACTCACCAATTACTGCCATTCTCTCTGCGGTTATCTTTAACGCGATCATCATTATCATCCTGATTCCCCTGGCTCTGAAGGGGGTGAAGTTCCGACCGGCTGCAGCGAGCGAGATCATACGGCGGAATGTCTTTATTTACGGAGTAGGTGGCGTTATCATCCCGTTCATTGGCATCAAGATCATCGATATTATCCTGACAGTAACGAGGTTGTACTAATGTTGACACAGATACGCCGGGCGATCATTCTTAGTGTTTTATTCGCAGTCTTCCTGGGAATTGCCTATCCCCTAGTGGAGGTTGGTCTTGCGAATGCGATCTTCCCAACTCAGGCGCGTGGTTCCATTACCCCCTATGGTTCGACTGAGATTGGCCAGCACTGGACCGGGACACGCTGGTTTCATGGCCGACCAGATGTGGACAATGACGAGGCGACCGGGGGAACGAACCTTGGTCCCCGCTCCAAGGTGTTGCTCAACAACACCAAAACACTGGTCGCATTCTGGCACGCCCAAGGCGTGAACCCTACGCAGGAGCTGGTGACGACGTCGGGGAGCGAGGTAGACCCGGATATCTCTCAGCGAAGCGCGTTGGTGCAGATTCCGATGATTACACGATCAACAGGCATCGCACCGGCCAAGCTTCGCAAGTTGATCGTTGCCAATACTTCGGGGCCCCAGTATGGGATCTTTGGTGACCGCATTGTAAACGTCTTGGCACTGAACCGAGGATTGGCCGCTCTGGAAGGAAAATAATAGGTCGGTGTTAGCGATTTGAGTGCGCTTTTGATCCGAGGGCCGGCTGGAACGCCAGACTCTGGCGGGTGACACGTCGACGCCTGTGTAGTCGATTTACGCGGGAGATCGTGTAGTACGCTTTCGGCGTGCCACCCAGCAGATTTCTCTACTGTGATTGCAGGAGAGGAATTGTTACTGAAGCGTGGGTGACGAGCGCTCCTCATGGGATAGCCCTAGTCGCTGAGGGTTCTGCCCACCTGTGCCAGCTCACTGTCTAAGACGCGAGTTATTTTGCGCGTTGCGCTTGAGGTGGTAGGCGGGCCGCCTCTGGGGTTGAGTGGCGCTTGATTAACCACGCGAGCGAAGTGTCGGGACGAACTTGCCAACAACTTGACCATTATGATCGGTCAGGAGGTCTTCCAGTTGCTCAGTCGAATGTGGAAGTCCCCGGCGGTAGGTAGATGGACTGGTACTGTGCATATCGATGCGGCCGGTGGCGTCGGAGTAGCCTGATTGCCTTCACGGGTCTTTCCGGCAGGTGATCGTTCGAGTACGTGAAGCGAAGCGTCGACGCTAGTAATAAAGGCCAAGGTTGTGATTGGAAGACGCCTCGTGCCTTGGTGGTTAGCCACGCAAGGAACGCGTCCGTAGCATGCGAGGCAGTGTACTGGCGGAGGGCTCAGAGCCGTCCAGACGTTACTGAGAAATTTCGGCTCTTAGCGTGGTGTCGATGATGAGTTGGTGTCGAGGTTGATCACTACTACCGGGCATGTGACGCTGCGTTCAATTTGACTGATGGTAGACCCGAGTGGTCCGTGGAACAGTCGTCGCTTGCGGTGTAGGCCAACCATTATTGAGTCGACTGGATACTCCAAGGCGGTCGAGGCAATACCTCGGCCAACAGATCCGCGCTCGACATCTCGGACGATGCCGTGGCTTGGGATATTGAGATCACTAAGCCAGGCCATCGCATTAGTAGTGATCGTGTTCGCTTCTTCTAGACTCTCAACGAAATATTTTATCCCATGGGCGAGATCCCATTCGCGGCAATGCAGGACCAGCACCTGCACCGAGACGCGGTTTGCTAGGTTTGCGGTGGCCCAGAGTAACTGTGTTGAGCTGGCAATATCTGATCCAACAGGCAACAGTAAATTCAGGGATGGCCGCAGTGGCAAGTCTTGGCTCTCTCGTGTCGCATCGGCGTCGGGCTGATCTACCAGAGGACTGTTGCTGGGATGTGAGTTGCGTCGCATTCGAGCCTGCCTATCGGATCGCTTGGCGGTCACGTTGTTCGTCCCGCATCTGATCGCAAGATCGATTTGATGCACTAGATGCAATGGCGCGATCCACTCTCAGTTGTTGCCCATGACGAGAGTTATTAATGGTGTTCACCGGTAGAAGGCTAAGAGAAGGCGTACCTAGTTGCTGGTCAAATTGACGACACATTGACACCGGTTGGTGATACCTTGACTTCGCATTGACGGGTTAGGTTGCGAGATGCGGTTAGTGCTAGCTTGAGCGTCCAAGGGCCGGAGAATGCACCGGAGTCAACGCTCTTGATAGCCTATCTTTGACGATACAGGGGCAGGGATCGCACGATGTTTTGCCTGGAGACTTGGCACCTTTGGAGTCGGTACGATTCGATCTCAACACTGGCAAGGGAAGCTTGTCAGTGTTGGTACGGGAGTCTCACTGAAGGGACTGCTAAGGAGCCGCTGGACTGAGTCGTCCAAGGGCGACCGATCGACCGGTGCGGGGTGGATCGTGAATTTGAGTCCAAAGACCTGGGGCGGCGCCGGACTGGATGTTGGACATACATGGATACGAACCAGTAGTGCCATTCGCACTCCTCGGCGGTCGCGGTAGCAGTTGTTCGAGTACGTGAGGCGTCTTGACCCTAAGAGTCGAGGCCCCCTTAGCCAGTGCGAGCCATTGACAGATGGGTCTCAAGCACCGCGGTCAGAACGATCCGAGTCTGGGAGAGATGTTCGAGCCCTTTGTCAAATGTCTGAGCTCGCACATGGTTACAGTAACCAAGGTATCGTAGGTTCGTCAAGCTGTTTACCGTCGGCACCGAGAGGCAGACCTGGCGTGGCTGTGGTGAAAAAATGGTTCTTCACTGGACAGCTCTAGGTTTTGAGTTTGTCGGAGTCTAACTTTCGTTGGATGATACATCTAGACTGGCACCATGCCACTGAAAGCCGAATACGAGCCGAGTAGTGCCGCGTGGGTTCGTGAACAGGTCGACCTTTATGAGCGAACCAATGGACGTGAAGGGGGTACTCTGGCGGACACCGGGTTGCCCGTCATCATCGTGTGGACCCTCGGAGCCAAAACTGGAAAGCTGCGCAAGACCCCGTTGATGAGGGTGGAGCACGCGGGAGAGTACGCCTTGGTGGCGTCGAAGGGCGGTGCGCCGGAGCACCCATTTTGGTACTATAACCTGGTCGCCCACCCTGACCAGGTAACGATTCATGATCGCGACCTCCTGATAGATGTCGTTGTCCGACAGGTTGAGGGCGAGGAGCGTAGGCAGTGGTGGGAGCGAGCGGTGGAGGCATTTCCACCCTACGCTGAGTACCAGATCAAAACCGATAGGCGGATTCCACTCTTCGTGGCGAGCCCGCTTCCGTAGGGCCAAATACCGTTTGACCGTCCATGCTCATAATGGGGGACGATGGCCGGGCAGGTGCAGCGCTTGCGGAGGACCGTCGGAGCTTTCGGGCGTTGATAGCATGATGGCGGCGGACTGTGTTTAGGACTCGGGTCGAGCCAGGGCAGTTGGGCAGGCAGTGGGTTCTTCGAGCAGGCGAGGACAGGCCCGCCTGTGCATATGCGAGTCTCTAGACTGTTGTCCGGGAGGCGATACACGTGAGTGGAGTGCAACTTATCGATCGGTTGCGAGACCGGGGCTGGCGGCTGAGTGCGCAGCGAAGGGCCGTTGCCGAGGTTCTCGAAGGCGATAACGTGCACTTGAGTGCGGAAGAGATCTATCAGCGAGCTAGGGGTCGCTTGGACGAAATCAGTCAGGCTACCGTCTACAATACCCTGCGCGAGCTGGTAGCGATGCAAGAGCTGAGAGTCGTTGCGGTCGAGGATGGAGTGAAGCGCTACGATCCGAACGTTGCAGTCGCACACCACCATCTGCTTTGTACCAGTTGTCAGACGCTCACGGATGTCCATCCCATTGGTGGTGATTGCGTGGCTCTTGGCGCAGAGGAGCGTTCCGGATATATCATTACGGGCATGGAGATCCTGTTCAAGGGTGTCTGTCCGCAGTGTCGGGCTGCCGGTATCTCTTGAGTTCGCGCGAGGTCACAGGTCGATACCCGTGTACGGGCAAAGGCTAGGCGTACGGTCGGAGCTCGAACAGACACAACGACGCCGTTGGCCGTGGGTCCAATACGCCTTTCCTCCTCTCAGCGGCGCAGGATGTCAGAGCAAATGTTCATCATGGCTGCTCTGGATGAGACGATTATTGAGCTGTGTGCGCCATCCTGCGGGATGCCAACATCAAGCATTAAGATGTTTTACATCCACAGGGCGCCAGTCAGCGTATGAGACGCAATTCCAGAGTCTCGACCCGCGGGAACAAGGGCGGCGGCGTCTGTCTGGGCGCAATCGAGAACGCAGCCTCAAGCTCGGCCAGGAAACGAGACAAGAGGGCTGTTGGTTTGGCGATCCATGACGATTCAGCGCAAGATCTAGCCGCCCATGCCCAGCCCAAAAGCGCATGACCGGCTTTGACCATGGTCGTCGTAGAGCAGCTGGGGTTCCCGCTTGGCGTACTGTCCACCTGAGCAGATCATTAGGTTGGTCGAGAGCCTTGTCATCTTTTCTCGTCTCGTCTCGGTGACGGACAAGGAGTGGAAAGTGACGCGCGGTCTCGGCCGGATGCTGATCGATGGTTCGCTAACCCAGTCAAAGATCATCGATGCGATCGCGCAGGCAAGGGAAATGGTTAAGGTCATGGGGGTGGGCGAGTATTCGAAGGAAATCCAGAGATAGCCGTGCTCTGGACTCCCTGTGTTCTTTCTGTATTGCAGCCGCCGGATTTGAGGAGAACGTTGAGAGTATCGCAAAAGTAGTGCGTGCCCGTGAGGTGACAGGTGCAAAAAATTGCGGGCCCAGTCGAAGGGGAGCTGTCGCAATGCTTGACGAACAATTCCAAACTACCCTTTGGGCAGCTGCTGATGGTCAGGCGGACATTTCCGAACTCACGGCGGTGAGCTGAGAAGAGGCGGAGGACGTTCTAACGAAGCTCATAGGGAGCCCGAGATTTAGCCAGTGACCAGCTTGGGCTTTTCATTGGCTATGTCACCGACAAGACGAGACCAGACAACTGAGGAGAGCTTTGCTCGCCGTCGCGGTGGGATCTTAGCCCGGCATCGCACATTTCACCAATGGACTGACTGAATCGATGAACCACTTCATCGGTAGCATTGCCTTTGAGAAAACGAATTTAAGAGTCAGGGCACTCCTGGTGGCTCACAACCCCGACCGGTCGCCCCTTCCAAGGTCATGCCAGTTCGTCCAAGTCAGGGAGTTTTCCACGCAGAACCGAGGGCTCTTACACGGTGGAATATCTCTCATTCGTACCAGATCCTGCCCGCCGAGAGGTTGTTTGGATCCCGAGCTCACCAAATTGATCATTTCCTCTTACCCAGGACCACCGCACGGTACCTGACTTACCGATTCGTAGTTTCTTCGAATCCCTGATTGCCACTAATTTCCGAAGCGCGTCATTGTTTATGGTACGAACTTTGCCGATCGTTGACGGGCAGTACCTAGGTTTCATGGGTCATCGGAGTCTGGGGATCGCGGCGAGCAATGCGCGAGTGTAAGGGTGTTGAGGATTGGTGAAGACGACCTCGGTCTTATTGTCTTCGACTATTGCCCCTCGGTAGAGTACGACGACGCGCGAAGAGATATGGCGGACTACGGACATGTCGTGGGAGATGAAGACAAGGGTCAAGCCGAGCTCCTGCACGAGGCGAGCGATCACATTCAAGACTTGCGCACGTACTGAGACGTCGAGAGCGGAGACAGCTTCGTCGGCGACGAGGGTAGTCGGTCGCGGTGCCAACGCCCGGGCAATCGACACTCGCTGACGTTGGCCACCCGAAAGCTGATGGGGATAGAGTGCGTTGCTGCTTGGCGCAAGGCCCACGGCCTCGAGCAACTCGAGCACTCGGGAGGGTACATCTTCACGAATGCCTAGGGCGTGTATCGGTTCGGCGATGGATTGGCCGATGGTGAGCCTGGGATCGAGTGACGCAAACGGATCTTGGAACACGATCTGCACCTGGCGCCGGAAGTCGAGAAGAGCTTCGCGCTTTGTCGGGAGAGGCTGACCGCGGAAGAGGATCTCGCCGCCGCTGGGTTTGACGAGGGCAACGAGCAGTCGAGCTAGGGTTGATTTGCCTGATCCGGACTCGCCGACAATTCCGATACGTTCGCCAGGGTCGACCTTGAGATTGATGTTGTCGAGGGCGAGTACACTGCGATGTCGACCTCCGTAGAGATGACTCACCTGGCGAAGCTGGAATAGGGGGGCGGAAGCGTACGATGGATTCTCCATCTAGGCGCCCTCAGACGAAGAGCCGTAGGGGTGCCAACACCGAACCTGGTGCGTAGTGCCTGTAACCACCGGAGGTGTTTGACATTGGTAGGATTCCCGTTCGCAGCGACCGCGATAAGTGCAGCCCGGAGGAAACTGACCAGCCTGAGGGACCGTGCCCGCAATCGTCGGTAGTTGTCCGAAGGATTCGTTGTCAAGATCATCGAGTCCACGCGAGGTGGCCAAGAGCGCGCGGGTGTAGGGATGTTCGGCGAAGTGGGTCAACTCCGATGTCGTTGCCGACTCCACGATCGCGCCTCCGTACATCACTTGGATATGGTCGCAAACGTTAGCGACGACGGCAAGGTCGTGACTGATCAGCATGAGAGCACAACCGTGCTCAGAGGTGAGCTCAGCGAGCAGGTCGAGGACTTGTGCTTGCACAGTGACGTCCAACGCGGTGGTTGGCTCGTCTGCTAGAACGATGTCGGGATTGCACGCTATTGCCATGGCGATCATCACTCGCTGACGTTGGCCACCCGAAAGCTGATGGGGGAAGGCACGAGCTTGCTGCGCAGGTTGATCGAATCCCACGCGCTCAAGAAGCGCGGTCGCTTGCGCGTAGCTGGCTGGTCGGGAAAGGCCCTCATGGATCCTGAGCACCTCGCCGATCTGCTTTCCGATGCGCATCAGAGGATTCAGACTGGTCATAGGTTCCTGGAAGATCATTGCGATCCGATCGCCACGCAGCTTGGAGTAACGCCGCTCGTCGAGGCCAACGAGTTCCTGGTCAGAGAGACGAATGGAGCCAGACACGGTGCTCCGATAGGGGAGCAGGCCCATGATGGCAAGCGCAGCCAGTGATTTGCCCGACCCCGATTCGCCGATGAGACCTAGGCGCTGTGCGGTATCGATTGAGAAGCTCAGGTCGCGGATGAGCTCGACCCCTCCGATGGCGAGGTGGACGTTGCGTACTTCAAGGAGCGTCATCGGCGACCCTTGAGGGTGGGATCCAGGAGGTCACGAACGCCGTCACCGAGGGTGTTGAGACCAAAGACTGTGATCGCGATAGCGAGCCCTGGCCACAGGGCGAGAAGCGGGTCTTGATAGAGGTAGTTTTGCGCTGTCTCAAGCATGCCGCCCCAAGTCGGTGCGGGAGGCGGGGTTCCGAGGCCAAGGTAGGAGAGCGCGGCGACCGCCAAGATAGTCACCGACAAGAGTAGCGCGATCTGTGCGACGAGGATTGGCAAGATGTTGGGCAGGACATGCCGGCGGGCGATCTGAAGGTTGGAGCGACCATACGCACGGGCGGCGAGCACATACTCACTAGAGAGAACGGAGAGCGCGGTCGAACGCGTGACTCGCGCGAACGCGGGGATTGAGGCAATTCCGATGGCTAACGTCGCCGTGAAGGTCGAAGCTCCAATAGCGGCAACCAGCGTAATAGCGGCAAGCAGTGCTGGGAACGAGTAGAGGAGATCGGCGCCCCGCATGATGATCTCTCCGACGACCCCGCGTTTGAATGCGGCGACGAGTCCAGCCGGTACGCCAACCACTAGGGCAATGGCGACGGCACCCAGACTTGAGAGGAGGGTAATCTGTGTCCCCTTCATCAAGCGGGACAGGACATCGCGCCCGTATTCGTCGGTGCCAAGTGGATGTGCCAGGCTTGGTCGAAGGAACTCGGCGCTGGTGTTGATGGTGAGGGGGCCATAGGGCGTCCACCAGATAGAGATGATCGCAGTGAGGACGACGACGGTAACGATGAGCGCACCCACGATGGTGCTAGGGCTCAGTGTGAATAAACGGCGGTAGTGGCGTGATCGCGCCGAATCACCTGGTGGAACGGGGATATTGCCCTGGACTTTGCGACGAGCACTCATGACCGGAGTCCCATGCGTGGGTCGATCACCCGATAGAGAATATCGACGGCCGTGTTGACCAACAGCACTGCGGTAGCCACCAGCATTACGATGTCCTGGACCGTAATGAGGTCACGATTTTCGACACTCGAGAGAAGGAGACTGCCCAGACCTGGGAGTGTAAAGACGGCTTCAATGACGACGGCTCCGATGATGAGCCCTGAGAGTTCCAGGCCAAGGACGGTGAGAACCGGTATCGACGCATTGCGAAGACCATGCCGCAGTAGCGCCTGGTTCGGTCTGAGTCCTTTGGCGCGAGCGGTGCGCAGAAAGTCGGCGTGGAGAACCTCGATAATTGAGGCCCGCACGTAACGAGCCAGAATAGCGCCCTCGACCAGCCCAAGGGAGACTGCAGGCAAGACTAGTGACCTGAGGGCACCGGTGATGCTGGTTGACCAGGTGATAAAGCCGCTTGCTGGAAGTGCCTTGAGGTCGACGGCAAAGATGATGATGAGGAGAATACCGAGGACGAAGTTGGGTATGGCGATGCCGATCTGAGCGATTCCCGAAAGGATCACGCCAGAGCGTCGCGTGTGTCGGAGGGCACTGGCAATCCCCAATGGAGCGGCGATGGCAACACCGACGAGCAGGCCGCCAACGACTAGTGGTCCTGTGACTTCGAGAGCCGAACCGATGACCGGTGCAATCGGCTGACCCGAGATGTAGGAGTTGCCTAGGTGTAGGGTGATGAGACCGTGAATCCAATGAAGATACTGATCGACAAGGGGGCGATCGAGGCCAAGCTTGGCGGTAAGCGCGGCGACGGCGCTCGGGGTTGCCTGCGTACCCAGAATCACCTGGGCTGGTTTGCCCGGCAATATGTTGAGCACCCAAAAGACCGTCAACGATGCGAGGAACAACGTAACTACCAGCGTAGTGACACGACGGATCAGAAACCTTCGCAGTTCATGCTGGTACGTTATTGACCGTCGTCGGGCAATGATGGTGGGACCGAGATCAGCGACCTGCACACGGACCCCCCGCCACGTCGAGCCCTTTGGGTCCTGTGGTGCAAAAGTACGAGTGGTCTAGTGCCTCGACACCCCGCTTCGCCATGGAGCTAGCTGAGATAACCGAGCTGCTTCGCAGTCGACGGAATGGAGCCGCCAATGCCCACGTACGAAAGGTTGTACGATTCGGTGTAGGCGGTGGTCGGGATTCCCACGATGTTCTTGTCGATGACGGTGATGAAGGGCGCAACGTAGAGCCAATC
Source organism: Actinomycetes bacterium (assembly GCA_021806545.1). GTDB lineage: Bacteria > Actinomycetota > Acidimicrobiia > Acidimicrobiales > Acidimicrobiaceae > Ferrimicrobium. The sequence goes on from JAJZXI010000014.1 coordinate 14,137, forward strand.
GTTGACGGCATCGTCGGTGATCTGCCTGAGTACCTTCCGATAGCCAGCGATCCACTGGGCCTTGGTAGGCGCTGCGTTTGCTGCCGAAAGCTCAGCAGCGATTTGTGGTGTCTTGGCATAGTGCCAGTAATATCCGGGTGTGCCGTAATTAGAGACGTCGCGCCCCTCAGCCTGGTCGATGATCGTCGCTTGAAAGTTGCCACCTTCGAAAACCTGCGAAATCCACAGCGGAAAGTCGATGGTCGACACGGAGACCTTGATTCCGATTGCTCCCAACTCGGACACGATCAGTGGAGCGGCGAGCTTAGCGTAGAAATACGGAGGCAATACGAGCTGCAGCGAGAAGCCTTTGGCGTAGCCTGCCTTGGCCATCAGCTGTTTTGCCTTGGTGACGTCGTAGGGATACACGTTGGCAAGATTGATGTAGTACGGATCCGCAGGCACGGTGTCGGTACCGTCGATGAACCCGTAGCCACCGGAGGCAGCATCCATTATTGCCTTGCGATCGGTAGCATAGAGAATGGCTTGGCGAACCAGCTTGTTCCTGAGCGGGCCGTAGGCGTTGTTCAAGGTGAGCTGGACCTTACCATTGGTGAGACTTGATACGACCTTGAATTTGGGGTTCGACTTGAAAAGTGTCGCATCGGAGGGAGCCGATAGGTTGTCGATCATGTTTACTTCGCCGCTTTGGAGGGCAGCATTCAAGGAGTCTGCGTTGGTGAAGTAACGAAAGACCACGCCCGCCACATGAGGCTTGTATCCCCAGTACTGGTTGTTTCTTGCGAGGGTCACCGAGTAATTTGACACCTCGCCCGTCACCTTGAACGGGCCAGTACCAATCGGGTCGGTGGCAAGGGTTGAGATAGTCGATGGATCGAGGATCACGCCGTTGGAATAGGCAGCGAGGTCGTAGAGCCAGTTCCAACTCGGGGTTGTGAGCGTGACCTGGACTTGATCGGCACCAAGCTGGCGCACGGAGGAGACGTCGAATATCTTGCCATATGGGTAAGTCGATCCAGGTGCGGAGACTCGCTTCATACTAAAGACCACATCGGCAGGAGTAAGCGGGTTCCCGTTGGAGAATTTGACGCCCTTGCGAATGGTGAATGTGTAGACCTTGTTGGCATCGCTCACGGTGTAAGAACTTGCAAGGACTGGAACAATTGATCCGTTCGGGGCGAGTTGTACAAGGTGCTGTAAGACGTTGTAATCGACGACCTCGTCGATGGCTTGCGATGCGTTCGCTGTTGGGTTAAGCGTCGGTGGAAAGACGTTTGAGGATCCGATGGTCAGCGTCTGCAGCGGAGTATTTGTGGTGGTTGGTGACGTTGAGGTGTTCGATGAACCGCAAGCAGCCAGTAGTAGCGCCCCGCTTGCCACCAATACCGCTGCCCGCGTGAGACGTCGAAGCGAACCCGTCATCCCTCCCCCTCTCATCTCTGTTCCCAACGAGTTTAACCATACCGTAGAAGTGGGACGTGGGCGGCCCTTTGAGTCTTGTCAGTTAACCGCGAGTCTTCATCTCTATCGGCAAGTGTTCGAACCGATGCGACTAGTCGGTGAACAACCGCAGAGGGTAGGGCGTGGTCATAAAAGGAGGGTGGGGTAGCCGAGTGCGATGACGCTGAGCAAGCATCAGCGGCTTGCTCCCACCTGGTAGCGGACCGACGGGGACCCTGTAGAAGTCGCCTCTCGAACCTCGAGCACTCCCTACGACATGTCCTTTAGAGCGGTGTGGGTGGCGGTCGCGGATGGTGGTATTCGTCGTCAGGTTGGTGATCGGTGTTTTGCCTCAACGAGGCAGATCTTGGAAGAAGCGAATCAGCTCCATACTTCCCGAGATGTTGAGGTTTTCCGTAGGGCGGTTCCAGCCAAACAAGTAGAGTTCGAGGCTGGTTCCTTCAACGCGAGCGTCAACGCGTGAGGAGGACTCCACAAGTGCGATGGTGTCGCCGGACAGCTCGAGCGTCCATGGGGTACGAACGCTGTCGCTTGGGTCGAGGACAAGCACATGGCGGCCGAACGTAGGGTCTTTCGGTTTGGCTCGCGTTGGGAGAAATACGGTGAGAAGTTCGTCGATGCCGTCAGCAGCTAACGGAGTGTCAATGCCTAGCGAACTTGGAGGTGCCGGCGAGGGGCTCGCCGTTTCGAAGTCGACGAGGTGGATCGCGAGCTCGTGAGTGAGCCGTCGCACATACCAACCAACGGTTTCATTCTTTCCCGTCCAATTCCATGCAGGGTCATCAAGATCGTGAGCGAGGAGTGTGTTTCGAAGCTCAAGGTAGCTTCTGGCAAGCCAAGAGGATGAGTCCATTCCTAGTGGCGCCGAGGACGCGATTGTCGTTGGATCGGGGTCACTGTTGGTCTCGATTCGTATGCGCATTCGTGAAGTTACCATGGCAAGATGCTCCGTCAGATCAGTAACACTCCAACCAGGACAGGTAGCGATCGGATCGGATGCGTTGAGCCTCCTGCTGCGGTCCTCGATCTTGACCATGATTTCGTCGATTTTTCTGAGGTTGTCTGCGTTCATCATGCCTCCCAACAACGCTAAGTGATCGCCTGAGCTGATCGGAGTCTTGACAGGGTCTAACCGCCGCGCCTTAGTATTTCATTCTGGTGTCGATAGTATTTCATTCTGGTGTCGATGCTAGTGAGAATGCACAGTCAAGGGACGAGTGGGACGATTTGAGGTTCGGCCAATAGGACAAGGAGAGAAAGGGAGCGTTGAGATGGAGGATTTGGGACGACTGTTCGACCTTACAGGACAGCGAGCACTCGTGATTGGGGCAGGGAGTGGCATAGGAGCTGCTTCTGCACACGGCCTTGCAGCCTTTGGGGCCGAGGTCTGGTGCGGAGACATCGACGATCAGGCGGTTCTGCGTGGTGTTGGTGAGATCCCAAATGCTCGGCCGTTGCATTTTGATGTTGCTGATCCCGGCGCCTCGATGCGAGTCCTCACAGAGCTCGGCACCCCGGACATCGTCGTTACGACGCCAGCCATCAACGTTCGCAAGCGTCTCTGCGAGGTCACCGATGACGAATTTGATCGGGTAATCGAGATTAATCTCAAGGGCAATTTTCGTGTAATGCGAGATTTCGGTCGGGCAATGGCCGACAATGGCGGCGGAAGTATTATCGCCTTCTCGAGCATACGTGCCCAGGTTGTAGAGCCTGGACAAGGGGTGTATGCGGCAACGAAGGCGGGTGTACTCCAGATGCTCCGCGTTCTGGCGGCAGAACTCGGACCCCGAGGTGTGCGGGCAAACGCGGTCGCGCCCGGTGTGGTAGAGACGCCGTTGACAGCCCAAATCAAGAACAACCAGTCCTGGTACGAGGCCTACCGCGACAAGACCATGCTTGGACGGTGGGCACAGCCTTCGGAGATGGTGGGTGCAGTGGTGTTTCTTGCCTCTCGGGCAAGCTCTTATGTTACCGGCTCTTATCTAGTAGTCGATGGAGGTTGGCTCGCAGCCGATGGACGTTTTGACCCTCCTGCCTGACCCCGTCGGTGGTTATCTGGCAAGGTGGTGAGAGTTCGGTATCCGTCACTGAGTTGGACGTAAAAGCGCCCGTGCTGCAAGTAGGTAGACCTTTGCCGCCCCAATGATTTCGCTGACGTTGACGTACTCGTCTGCTTGATGAGCGATCCACTTACCTCCGGGTCCGTAGACCACGACCGGTAGTTTGGCGTCGCGGAAAAGAATGGTTCCATCGGTCGTGCCTGGTACTCCTCCGTAAGCTGGTGCCTCTCCATACACCTGCCTATGCGCTTCAACCATCGCTTGGACGAGCGGTCCTTCCTTGGTTACCGAAGTCGGTGGGCGATCGTCGATTACCTCGATCTCGCCTGATGTTCCCGATGCGTTGGCGATGGCCCGGACTTCGTGTCTGAAGGCCGCTATCAGTGTTGTATGGTCGATCGGCGGCGTAGTCCGTATGTCGAAGTCCGCCGTTGCTATGGGTGGGGTCAAGTTCATCTGGATCCGAGAGCCGGCGGTCAATGCGGTTGGCGTAATCGAGATAGTGCCAAGCAGTGGGTCAGCTCCGTATTCACGCCGGAGCCTCCGCTCGGTGTGCTTGGCGAATGCAAGGATGTCTGCTACTGCCGGAATCGGGTTGGCACCCTGGTCCGGCATCGCACCATGAGCGATCCGACCACGGAAACGGACCTCGAGTCGAATCGCGCCCTTCTGGGTTGTGCAGACTTCGCCAGCTTCGGGCTCACAAACGATCGCTCCAATGGCACCATCGGCGTAGCCCTTTGCCACGAAATCCTTCACGCCGAGCATCAGCCCCTCCTCATCGACGAGGGCCGCAAGAGTGAGAGAGCCAGCTAGCTCACCACTTTGTTCAAGTGCCCGGGCCGCGTAGAGCATGGCCCCAAGGCCGCTCTTCATGTCTGCCGCACCGCGTCCGCGGAGTTGCCCATCGACGATATCGCCACCGTAGGGATCGAAGCTCCAGAGGTTCCGGTCACCTTCGGATACGACATCGGTGTGTCCCTCAAAGATAAGATGGGGTCCGGGCTGCTCCCCCTTGAGCTGGACAATCACGTTGGGCCTGCCGGGTTGGACGTACTCGACGATCGGCTCCCAGCCAAAGCTCTTAGCGATCTCGACCACCGCTTGGGCGGCGGCGTCCTCGGTCGCGCCGACCAACGGGTCATTCACGCTGCGAATCTGGACGAGATGCTGCACAAACCCGATCAAGGCCTCGGTGTCGAGGTGCTCGAGGAATCTGTTCGATGGTGATGGCTGCATACTCCCCTCCCGGTGTCTCAATTCTATTCACGGGTCCTGCTGGTAGCTTGGCCTGTGGGCCGACATGTAAGTCAGTGGCGCCTGTCGCTGATGTGACCATCGAGTCCAAAGTTTTTGATTCTGGTCAGGTTCTCGCTACCTGTTCGTCATTGGAAGGTTACCTTGGACGCCAAGACTGACGATGTGGATACCTTCAATGTCACGGACATCGATCATGGCCAGCGGATAGATGAACAATAACGGTGGATACGGCTTGACAGTGCGGCCAATGTGCGTGACCTTGGAGGCTATCCCACAGGACATGGGGGAATGACACGGCACGGTCACTTTTTTGAGGAGATTCCCCTCATCGTTTAATTCCGACCGATCTGGCGCCGCGATTCGGCGCCATCGGATTGCGTTCCAGTCTTGACCTTCGGCGTCACGACGAAGTCGAGCGCTTTGGGGGTGGCCAACTCGACGACCTGGTAGCGGTGCCGCTGTAAGCCACTCCAAAACACATACACACACTCATATGCACCTCTTTTGTTTTCGCTCTCCAGCCGCCTTTGAGTGTTCTGCCTTATAGAGCACTTCCTTGATCGCTGCACCCGAGATGGTCTGGAGTTGTGCCCTTGCCCTAGGTCTCAGTATCATTGGCTACTCGGACGGACCCTATGGCCCGACGCTGATTGTCGAGAGCCTTGGCTTAAGTCCTGAGATCTTCACCCCGACGAGTTGTGGAGCCGTTTCGATCCATTGCGGCGTGGCAGTCCGATCGTCGGGGTCGTCGGCCGATGACGCTGCGCTGGTCACTGATCTCCACCGTCATACTTGTCGTCTCTGGTGCCTATCGAGGGTCGGTTGTCATAATAGTCCAGCGGTCGGGCTTGGGCTCTTTAGCGTCACCAGCGGTATCGCGAGCGTTGTTCTACCAGTGGGATGAATGGGGGAGAGCTGGCGCCGACCAAGATTCGCGCAGTGGTCCAGGGCCTCACGATGGCGAGTTGAAGGCTTGCGCCACTTTGACGGGCTTTGTCTTTCCTGCGTTCTTTGCTCGCCTTGGTGAGCCGGTTGCGATCTATGCGCTCGCCGGTGGTGCTGATCATTGCTGCGACCAGCCGACGCACGCTCGAACAGGTCGTGACGAGGAGGTCGATCGCACGTTCGTGTGCACCTGACATGCACGCGGTTCACCAGTGCCTGTCAAAGGCCGCTCCACCCGCTTGCGTCGTTAGTGAGACGCCGGCAGGTACTGGTATGGTTGGCTCGGCTCGTGGACAACGAATGGGAGGCCATGCTAGCGTTGCCTTGGATAGGGGTATCGCTTCTCTAGAGACGATCACAACCACATTTGAGGAGGACTATGAGCGAGGAAGATCTCTGGCGTTACGACGCAACTGCCCTGGCAGAGCTTGTCAGGTCGAAGCAGGTGAGTACCGTCGAGGTTATTGATGCTGCGATCGCTCGGATTGACCGGCTCAATCCTCAGGTGAACGCCGTTATCGCCGATCGGTTCTCACGTGCGCATGACGAGGCAAACACGGGCCGGAATGGTCCGTTTGCTGGTGTGCCGTTGCTGCTCAAGGACCTGGGAGCTGCTCAAGAGGGTGAGCCTTTCTGGCTGGGCTCAGCAGTGCTACAACAGGCTGACTATCGGGCTCCAGTAACCAGTTACTACGTGCGCTCTTTGCTTGAGGCTGGCTTCATCGTACTGGGTCGAACGAACGCTCCCGAGTTTGGTACCAACATTACGACGGAGCCCGTCTCGACCGGCCCGACCCATAATCCCTGGGCACTCGACTACTCCTCAGGTGGTTCCTCGGGTGGTTCTGCTGCGGCAGTGGCGCTTGGCATGGCGCCGGTTGGGCAGGCGAGCGATGGAGGTGGATCGATTCGTTTTCCTGCAAGTTACTGCGGACTTGTTGGTCTCAAGCCTTCTCGCGGTAGGGTCTCGAAAGGGCCGTTGGCCGGTGATGGTTGGGCAGGCTCGACGATTGATGGAGCGTTGACGCGATCGGTTCGAGATGCCGCAGGAGTACTTGATGTGATGTCGGGGTATCGCAGTGGCGATCCTTATACAGCGCCGGCGTTTGCGCGTCCGCTCAGCGAGGAGGTTGGTCGTGAGTTTGGGTCGCTGCGAATCGGGGTTCTCGATCATCCGTTGCTGCAGGCTGCTACCGCCGATCCCGTTGTGACCAAGGCTGTACGACGTATTGCCAACCTGTTGAGCGATCACGGCCATGACGTGACCGATGCCTGGCCAGCCGCGCTGGCGGAGGAGGAGTTCCAGCCACGGTTTGTTGATATCGTGAAGGGGTCGATTGCCCAACAGTTCCGGTCGCTCGAGCGGATACTTGGCCGCGAGGTGGCACTTGACGAGATAGAGTCGGATAATCGAGTTTTTGTCGAGCTTGGGCGAAAGCTGCCGGCGTATCGGTACGTCGAGTCAGTCGACTGGCTTCAGTCGTATGCACGCAGGGTCGCTAGCTTCTTCGAGATTGATGGTTATGATCTCCTCGTCACGCCAGTCGCTCCGCGTCTCCCGCCCAAACTTGGTTATCTGAGCGATCCACAGTTTGGTCTTGATCGCCAGCTTGAGTTTTTGGGCTTTACTGGACAGTTCAATGTCTCTGGTCAGCCGACGATTTCGCTGCCACTGGCCATGACGGAACAGGAACCTCGCCTGCCGATCGGTATCCAGTTCGTTGCGGCCTACGGTCGGGAGGATCTATTGATCCGACTGGGATCCTGGTTTGAATCGGCGCTTGGATGGGCAGATCGCTGGCCGACGTTGGCTCTGGGATCGACGGATACATGACACGGATCGTTCACATCTCGGACCTTCATTTTGAGCTGCCCCCCGAGCGCTTGAAGCCAGGAGTGCGACAGGTGTTGGATCAGTCAGCTGCGATCCTCAAAGCTTTGCAACCTGACTTCCTCGCCGTGACTGGTGATCTCACCAGCTACGGTTGCTTTGACCGCAACCAGCTCTCGGGTGTTCGGCGATGGCTTGATGGCCTTGGTCTTGACTATCTGGTCGTGCCGGGTAACCATGACCTCTCGGCGAACGAGATTCGGGGCGCTGCCTATCCAATAATGGAGACCTATGAGCCGGTGGCGTGGGAACGGACGAATTTTGCTCGGAGCTTCGATCAAGGGCCGCTGGTCGAACGAACGCTTGACCAAGTCACCGTACTTGGAGTTGCGTTGCGAGAAGGGGATCCTGATTCGACCCTGGTGCAGTTGGCCCGTCGGCTCGATGAACTCAGCGGTCCAGCACTGGTGCTTGGGCATTACCCTCTGCAGGTGACGAAGGAGCAAGGAGTACTGGGGACCTTTGGCTACCAAGGTTACATCGAGGGCCAGAGGGACCGGTTGCTCAAGATGTTGCGTGACCAACCACTGGTGCGAGCCTATCTCTGTGGCCATGTGCATGCACAGACAGTGGTACCCCTTGATGATCATCTTCGCCAATTCAGTGCAGGAAGTCTTGGCCTCGGGGCGAGCGCTGGCTGGATCATCGATATCACGCAAGAGCGACTGGAGATTCGTTCGATTCGAGGGGCGGGACCCGAGCGATTCTGGCCCGACGACCTGTGCGGCGAGCAGGATCCGCTGGATTATCACCTCTGGTGCGGAACAGAACCGATAGTGCTGTCACTCGTCACCTAACCGATCGGCGTCGAAACAGATCGTCTCAAGACTGGTAGCGTGCGCGACACAGAGGTGACGTCGGGTTCATCGGGGCCTATCTGTGGTGGCAGGAGTAGTCCCCTTTTTTCCGGCGATGTCGCGCCGTGCCCGGATCTCTCTCCTCAGATCTACGGGATCGGCTCGAAGGCGCGTTGGCCTCTACTTCGGAACCGACGGCAAACGAACGTTGTAGGCCCCAGAGGGACAGTGCTGGCGCCGTCACCATCATTGCTCACGGCGTTCGTGTTGGACAGATCACCGATGCGGACCAGCGATAGCGCATGCATGACTCGTCGGAATCGGACATTGCACTCGGCCAGCACGACGCGGAGTGGTTACTTCTCAGGCAAGGTTGCGAGCCATCTTTGCGGGAAGCTGGCCGTCGGTAAAAATCCATCGCTACGCGAGCGTGCGCCGCCAGCGACTACGGGTTTCATTCAGGTCATCATGTGCAACAGCCCGAGACCTTCTGGGGGTGCCGCCTGCATTAGCTGAGTTTCGTCGCGCAGAGCGAAAACATGAGTGGGAGACGTGGTTGGTTAGCTGGTGGCCGATAGATGGCGCCATCACGCGTCCGCTCGAAGTTCTCGGCAAGTGCAAAGCGCGTAAAGGGAAATTCGTGGAACCAGTCCAAGCGCAGGCCTGCCCCGGCGATGGATGAGACGATGTCACCCATGGTGTGTTGCCACTCGGCAGTGGTATTCCACTGGGTCGCGACAGGGCCAACGGCATAGCTGCCTTGAGGCTCGTGTTGGATCTCCGGCTTCCCGTCAGAGAAATAGTCGAGAGCGATCGACCAGCTGTCGGCGTCGAGCGCCCAGGTGATTGGGTGGAATTCAACGAGGTAGAGTCGGCCACCGGGTTTGAGCAGATCAGCCACGACCATAGCCCATCGCTCGATGTCGTGTAACCAGGTGAGGGCACCCTTTCCGGTATAGACGATGTCGTAGGCCGCGCCGAGAGCAGCTACGGCATCGTAGAGGTCGGCCAAGACCCAGCGCGCCGATATACCACAGGCATATGCGATCCGCTGTGCTTCATCCAGTGCGGGCTGAGAGAAGTCCAAGCCAGTTACCTCAAGTCCCTGTCGAGCCCAGGAGATCGTGTCTGTTCCGATGTGACATTGGAGGTGAACAAGCGAGTGCGCTTGTCCGACCTCGAACTCGTTGAGTTCAAAGTCGTCAAGCGAGGAGGCGCCGTTCACGATCTCGTCGATCCGATAAAATGGTGCCTTGGCGTGCAACGGGGCACGCTCGTCCCACCAGCGCTGGTTTGCCGTCACATTGTCGTGTGCAACCATACGTTTCATACTATCAGTGGGATGTTCAAGGCCCTCTCCGTGATGAATGACGCCATGCACAGCGATGACTGTTGAGATGCCATCATTCGTCCGGATAGCCGGATGTTCGATCGACGTACGAGTTGGCGCGTCGGGTCCCAGTCACCTGGCACAGGAGTCACAAGGAAATGAATGGACTATCGTTCCCGCAGTCAGACAGGTAGCTCTCTCTACTCGCAGTGGATGTCGTCGCGAGCGGGCCTAACGGTCGCAAACTCTGCGTCGGCGACCTTGATGTCTGTTGGGTACTGACTCGATTTGGCACGGACCTTGAGCTCATTGTTTGTTCCACCAGACGCTACCAGGTTGACGATAATCGCATCAGTCACCAAGGACCCTAGCCATCGGAGACCGTCCGCAGCCATGCATAGGGCAAGGCAGATTAGGTTGAGGCCTGCCGGTCGCGACCGGCGGGCGGATTTTGGATGAGGCCAAACGCTAGCGAGTTGGTGATCTTTGCTATCTGCGTATCTGCGTGTCGGGCCATTGATCGGACCTTGGCCACGGTATCGCGCTCAAGCTTTGCGCGCAACCAATCGGGCGTGGTTGGATTGGCGGCAACGAAGAAGCGGACCCAAGGTTCGGGGTCGTGGCAGAGGTTCGTGAGAGCTTCGATTGGTGCGTCGGGTCGTTTAGCGATCGAACGGCGAATCTCCCACCGTACGTCATTGGCGAGAAATACCTGGGTGGCGGCCGAACATTTTGGATGCTCTGCAGCAGCGTCTCGCACCCCAAAATCCGCATCATGTGCCAATGCGTCGATTGATTCCGGCGCTATCTCTGGGTTCTCAGCGAGCGCTCGGCGCACCCATGGGTTACCGTCATCGAGCAGGGATCGCTGCAGGGATAACGGACAAACCATCCGCACCGCTAATCCGGCGCGGACCTCCCACCACCAGTCGTCCTTGAGATCGCTCAGTACCCATTCGGGAGATCGCATATCGCGCGCGGCGAGCAAACGGCTGTTGGGGTCGGGAGAGATTGCAAGCTGTTCAAGGGCGAGACGGGCACAGGACGTGTCGAGCGTCTGCATGGCCAGTAGCGCTTCGAGTCCGCCATCGAAAGTTCGCCGGAGTCGGGAGCGACGGTATAACACACAGGTCGCCTGTCCTTGGCGATGGCCTTCGCACTCGATTACGACTGGAATTCTACTTACGATCGTCGAGGCCTGCAATGTGCAGGCTTTGACTGTAACGCGCAGACCCTGGCCGAGCTGGTTGAGGTACTTCGTAGGGATGAACATCAGGTCTCTCTCCACAAGCCAAGCTTGTTGATGGTTTCCACGGGGCTCGTGTCGGTCGCGACACCAAGCTCGTGGCCGGCCTTGTCGGATGGCCCGCGCCCGCCTCCCAGCTTGACGTACGTCCAGGCGACTGCCCCAATAAGGACCAGCAGCCAGAAGATGGCAGCCCATGCTAGCGGGAAGACGAGCGGTACAACAGTTTCGTAAAGGACAATCCAGAACAATCCCATGGCGATAACGGGGAGTGCGAGGTGAAAGACGAGCTGCGTTAGCCGGCGCTCGCGATACGATATCCGCATTAACGACAGATTCATGAGTGTGTGCGCGGTGACGAGGCCAAAGAGAACCGCGGTGGTGAGCACGTCGAACGCCTGTGCAGGACCGAGCCAGAGGCCGAAGATGAGACCGACAATGATCGCAGTCGCACCGACAAAGGTGACACTCGCCGCCGGTGCTCGTTTGCCGTTGACGGTCGCGAAACTCGTCTGTAATAACTTGTCGCGGCTTACCGCGTAGAGTACTCGAGCGGTACTGGTCATGAGTGCGAGATCATCCATGAGGGCGCTGTTGATGGCGAGTACTACCAGTGCGACGGCTCCGATTGGTCCGAGGTAGTGAAGGAACACCTGGACACCGGGTGCGGCTGCCTTCGAGAACAGCGCCATGCGTGTTTGCCCCCATCCGACGGTGAGTGCATAGGCTGAGATCGTGAGAGCAACGCCCACGAGGGTGAGCGAGAGTATGGCGGCCTTGCCGATTAGTCGACCCTGTTGGGTTCGCACCCCCTTTGCCTCCTCACCGAGCGGAGCATGACTGCCTACGCCGATAAAACTGGTAATCGCAAAGATCATCCCGAGGGCGACACCTTTGATGCCCACGGTGGCGAAGGTAAAGGGGTGTAAAGGTGCGACAATGTGGGCCCTAGAGATGATGACGATCGAAGAGACGATCAAAAAGACAATCTCAAGTGAACTCGTGAGCAACATGGCCTTGACGGTTGGACGAATACCAAGGACCGAAAGCAACCAGGGTATTCCGATGAACACAAGCATCATCGGAATCCAGAACCAGGCGGGAAGGGTTACACCGAGGTAGGACCTTGCGAGTCCGGGCAAAAAAACACCAGCGACATAGATGGGTACGCCAGCAACGCTAACGAGCTGGTAAAAGACGACCATGATGGCGGTGACGAGGGCAGGCTTGGCTCCGAGGCCAGCTGAAACATAGCTATAGTAACCACCAGCGGATCCGCGATGCTTGGATAGATGGTAGAGGGTGTTCACCTCGATGAACATCAAGACGAAGGCAAACAGATAGGAAAGCGGAAGAGCAACGAGTGCGAAGGCTGCACCGGCGGTCATGAACGCGACGACATCACAGGTGGGTGCCATTCCAGCGATGCTCTGGCTGACGAGTCCCCAGACGGAGACGATACCAGATTGGAGACCAGCTGCTTGCGACAACGGCCGCGGATCCTCTTGGGACACATGCGGCGAGCTATTTGAATCCATTTGCGCGCCACCTCTCCGATCTACCTAGAAGTTTTTTCTACTACCGATAGTAGCACCGGTGAAGGCATCTTCATTCCGGAGAGGCTAGAAATTATTTCTGATCAGTGAGAATTACGGAGCCACGGCGTCTGCTGCAAGGATCAAGATGAGCTTGGAGATGCTGACGAGCCATCTGTTCTGGGTAGTGGCCGAGCTTCCTAAACCCGGTTGGCGCAACAATTCCCTTGCTTGCGGTGCCGTGAGGGTAGGCCCAGTTCTCGAGGGCGGGGGTGGATAGGCGCATACCACCGGGGTACGCGGACTTACTTGGTCGCCTGTACTCCTTCTTCGGTGTTCTCTAGTCGGTTGCATCCGCCAGCGCGCTGCAAATGGCGAGCGATGCTTCGTGTCGGCGCCCTGGATTGCACTGTGGACTCTATTGGTGTCGAAACGTCCTTGTGCACGTATGGTTCCACGACCAACGCGCGCACCCACCTTCTCGCGAGATGGGCACTGTGAGGTGGTTACGCGGATCAAACGACACTCGTTGCCCGCTGGTCGTGGACGCGCACGGCGTGACCGGCTAGATGACGGAAGACGTCACGTTCGGGATCTGTGAGAGCCGGGGATGAGACTCCCCCCGGTTAGCCGCGGGCTAGCTCACCGGTTATATCCCGGTCGCCTTGGGACTCCTCTGTGTACGAGGAGACCGTTGGCCCCGGTGGTCCTCGGAATGGGTGGCAGTTGCCTGGCTCATGCCGCACCGGGACACCCACGAACAACGGACCGAGGTCCCCTGGCACACCGACCCAAGAGCTGAATCTGATATATTCGTTGGCGCTAGTTACACCAATTTGGACTTTTAGTCCAGCTTCGAGTAGCCGCTGAGGTTGAACAGGCGCCTGTTTGAGTACCGAGCAGCAGATGGAAGGATCCGATCGCTGGTCTGCGGGTGGGAGCTCTGACACTCGAGCGTAATGTGCCCAGTTCGAAGCTCTGAAAGCGCTACCTCTCATGGGTGTTCGATGTGCGTTTCCGTGGACGTCTCATTCAAGGAGTTGTGGTCTGAACTACGGGATCTGGTCGACTCGTCCGACAGCGGCACATCGCCGAGCAGGTAGCGCGCGCCGGTACCGAGTTGGGCAGCTTGGTCATTGGCGTTGTAGAGAGAGCATCGATCCAGCGATAGGCAGCCACAACCAATGCAGGAGTCGAGGTCATCTCGCAGACCTTCAAGCGTTCTAATCTGCTCATCAATGCGGCTTCTCCAACCCGCGGAGAGCCGCCGCCAGTCTTTCGGTGTTGGAGTTCGCAGATCAGGGAGCAGAGCGAGAGCAGCGCTGATCTCTTCCAAAGAGAGCCCGACACGTTGGGCCACCTTGATAAAGGCGACACGTCGTATCGTAGCTCGGTCAAACATACGCTGGCGCCCGTTTGGACGAACCGAGGTGATGAGTCCACGCTCTTCGTAAAATCGTAGAGTTGCGACCGAGACGCCACAGCGCTTTGCAACGGTCCCGATCTGAAGTAGTACCTGCTCCCGAGGCATGTTATTGTGTTTTCCCTTCACTGACTTGATCTCAAGTTAACTTGAGATTGTAGCATGGTCCCTATGCCGAGGAAAGTCATCAAGGGATCACCACCGTTTGGTTACCGGGATTTGATCCATCTCATCGAACTCATGCGGGGCGACGAGAAGCACGACGTGAGCGCCTACTCTACGCTGGACGTGCTTTGGGTGCTCTACGACTCGGTTCTCAATGTTGAGCCGTCAACCGTGGATGATCCGATGCGTGACCGTCTCTTCATTTCAAAGGGACACGGACCGATGGCTCTCTACGCCGTGTTGGCGGCCAAGGGGTTCATTGCTACCGAGGATCTCCCGTTGTATGGAGCGTTTCGATCGCCGCTTGGCTGGCACCCCGATCGATTGCGTATTCCAGGCGTTGAGATTTCGAGTGGTTCACTTGGTCATGGTCTTGCGATCGCTATTGGAAGCCTCTATGCGTTGGCCCTGCGCTGCCCGTCACCGCCCAGGTCCTACTGTCTCATGGGTGACGGTGAACTCGACGAAGGCTCGGTTCATGAAGCCATTGCTTTGGCGAGCCGTCTTCGCATGGGCATATTGACGGCCATCGTCATCGACAATCACAGCGCCAGTCATGGCTGGCCCGGAGGAATTGCGTCAAGGTTCGACGTCGAGGGGTGGCATACGACAACCGTGTCTGGACGAGATCACGATCAGCTTCGGGCGGCGTTGCGCAACGCGGGTATCGATGCCAAGGGTGCGCCGCACGCCGTGATCTGTGAGGTTGTGTGATGAGCGAATCTGGAGGTATTCAAGACCTCACAATGAGAGAGGCGTTCTACGTGGCGGTCGAGGATTGGATGGCTCGTGACGAGACTGCCGTCGTGGTACTGGCCGACATCTCTGCCGCAGCCTTTGCGCGGGTCAACCTGCGGTTTCCTGGCCGAGTCCTCAATGTTGGCATACGAGAGCAGGCGGCTATAGGGGTTGCTGCGGGTTTGAGTTTGGAGGGCTATCGTCCGCTGGTTCACACCTACGCACCCTTCTTGATCGAGCGCCCATTCGAGATGGTCAAGGACGATCTATTCCACCAGGGATTGACTGCGACGCTCGTGTCCATTGGTGCCTCCTACGACGAGCCGGCGTATGGTCGTACACACCAATGCCCCGAAGATATTGCACTGCTCGACAGCCTCGGGACGAGCGAAATCTTCATCCCTGGCCATCCGGAGGAGGTTGGGCCGCTCCTGTTTCGAGCGGTATCGGGGTCTTCGGTCAGCTACGTGCGCCTCAGTACAGCGCAGAACTCGCTTGCCCATCGTTGCTATGGGCCCAAGATGGTGACTATCAAGCAGGGAAAACGCGCGGTCGTGGTTGCAGTCGGTCCAATGCTCGACTCCGTTTTACGGGCTGGTCGAGGGCTAGACGTCACCATACTGTATACCACCACGATTCGCCCCTTCGATGCCATAGCGCTTCGGTCGGCTGCTGAGTTCAGCACCGATGTCGTCATCGTTGAGCCATATCTCGCAGGGAGTTCGATACCGGTGGTTGAACACGCGCTTCGCGATGTCCCCCATCGGATCCTTGGCCTTGGAGTGCACGATCGTGACCTTCATCGATACGGCACGCGCGAGGAACACGACCGTGCCCAGGGACTAGATGTCGAGGGAATTGCGGCGTCAATTCGCGCCTTTCTAGGAATGTGACTCCCTTTCCGCGGGTCGACCGACTGATATCTCGGTAATTATTCTGCGGTAGTTCGTGCCAGAGAGTCACTGTTTGTCCCGTTGCCGAGCAGGGTTTGCCGGTGGGCGCTCATCAGTGTTTCGAGGG
>JAJZXI010000138.1 GCA_021806545.1 Actinomycetes bacterium
GTGTCGACCGCCAAGGACTAAGTTCTTCCCATTGCGATCATCGAGATCGCGATGGGGGTCGTCCTGGTTCAGATCACCATCTGTCGGGCACGCTCTCTCGCGGTAGCGATGCAGGTGGGGATGCCAGATCCGTTGATGTACGATCCGGTGAGGATAACGTCGTCGTGGAGTTGGCTGCGCAGGCGTGCATCGAGTTTAGAAATAATTTGTCGGTGATATGGGCGAAAGTGCGGGAAAGCACGCTCCCACCGCACGATGCGATGCCATTGCGGTCGCAGGTCGTAGTCGAGGATCTGCCGAGCCTCAAGCGTGAGCGTCCTCTGGAGTTCGTCGTCGTCCATTCGGCGATGCCGGCGATCGTAGAGCGAGCCGGTGGAGATGCGCAACAGCGTTGCTTTGTGTGGTATCGTTCCGGGCCACTTGTTCGAAGCGATTGATACGGCCGTGGTCAATAGCCCGAGCTGTCGAGCCACGAGGACACCACTAATGCCTTCGAAACGTGCAGGCAGTGTGTCGCTGGTGAACGTGATGGACATCGATACCGAGGCATAATGGATGGATCGCAAGAGCTCGAGCGCGTCGTCACCATCGAGGGCCGTTGCAAGAGCCGCGGCCGCTTGGAAGGCGGGTACTGCAACCAAGACTCGATTGGCCTCGTAGATAGCGTCTGAAGTTGCGACGACGATGTCGCAAGCGCGCCTGCGTTCGATCGACTGCACCGATGATGAGGTGATCAGTCGGCAGCCTCCAGCCGTGAGTTCTTGCTCAAGCCTGGCCACGAGAGCTGAGAGACCGGCTGATGGGGCGGCGAAAAGTGGCCCCTGGCGTCCCCCGCCAGACTGGCCAGTTGGGGGCGTAACGATCGATGGTGCGCTCGTGAGGGCACTGAGCCCGTAGATGGTGTTCGCGTTGATACCGCCCACCAATGGCTCGATGTTGGCGTCGGCCCATCGACGCCCATATCGACGTGAAACGATCAATCCGAGGTCATCGCTCCGGTCAGTTGGATGCGGATCTGGCCAGAGTGCACCGATCGCGGCACGTGCCCGCGTTGGCAAGGGAACGAGGTGATTTGCCAGTGCCTGTGCTACCGACTTCGGGGCGCCAAGGTTCAGGCCAGTTGGTATGGGTTGGCAACCCGTTGCGTCGTAGAGCAGTGCCCTTCCCGCGGCTGGTGCCGTCTCCTGGAGATCGAGCTGGTCGATGAGCTCGTTAGCTAACGGATTCCGGCGAAGGTACGAATCCGGTCCGAGCTCTACCTGGAGGCCGTCGATGATGCGTGTCTGGAGTTTGCCTCCAATCTGATCCTCCCGTTCGAGTACGGTCACCTGATGCCCCAGTTGCATGAACTCCCAGGCACCGGCTAGCCCACTAATCCCACCCCCGACAACCAGAACCTTCATGGCTCGATCCTGGAGCGTAGCTCTGTACCCCGTCGATGGACGAAGTCGACGACGGCAGCCACGTTGTCCGGATCCGTCTCTGGCAGAATTCCGTGTCCAAGGTTGAAGATATAACCCTTCACCCGAGCCGAGGCCATCAAGATGTCTTCGGTCGCGGTGAGCAGCACTTCTCGCGGTGCTAGAAGGATCGATGGATCCAGATTCCCCTGCAGTGCGATGTTCGTCCCAAGCCGATCGACGACGGCGTTGAGATCAGTCCGCCAGTCAAGTCCCAGGGCCGTGAATCCGAGTCCGGCAAGGTCATCGAGCAGGCCAGCAGTTTCGACGCCGAAGTAGATAACCGGAACTCCCAGTGCAGTGGTCTCGATCGCGAGACGTTGAAGATGGGGTAGTAGCGCGGTGCGAAACATCCATGGACTCAGTGTTCCGATCCAGGAATCGAAGATCTGAACGACGCTTGCACCGTGGGCGACCTGCGCCGCCAGCGTGCTCACGGAGATGTCAACCAGTCGAGAGGCGAGTTGGTCAAATAGCCTTGGCTCCTCAAGAATAAGCCGTTTGATCGTCGTGTGGGTGCGTGATGGGCGCCCTTCGACAAGGTAGCTCGCAACGGTAAAGGGTCCGCCACAGAAACCGATCAGCGGTACATTCAACTCCTTCACGCAGAGGTCTACCGTATCCATCATCGCGAGGAGATCGGTCGACGGGTCTACCGCTCGCAAGCGCCTCAGATCATGGTGCGTTCTCAGTGGTTCGTCTAGGACGGGACCGACACCTGGCACGATGTCGATGCCGATGTTCAGGTTTGCAAAGGGCGCCATGATATCGGAGTACAAGATCGCCGCATCGACTCCGTAGCGGCGAACCGGCTGGAGTGTGATCTCAGCCGCAAGATCCGGTTGTTCAAGCACCTTGAGTATCGATTCAACGCCACGAACGGCACGATATTCTGGCAGGGACCTCCCTGCCTGGCGCATAAACCACACCGGTACGCGATCAGTTGCCCGCTGATGGAGCGCTTGAAGGAGAATCGAGGAGCTGGGGTCAAACGGTGTGCGGGTCATAGAGCTGACTCTGAGTCTACCTGCAGGCTCGTCTTGAGCAGGGTACGGATCTCAAGATCGGAGAGGTGCTAACCAGAAACGACCTCTGCACTCTTGACCCATCCCCACCGGCGTCGTTGGGGAGTGTTCGATGAGTGAACCCACTGTTCATCACTCAGGTGCAGCGGTCGAGCGGTTAGAGTGGATGGTCGGGATACAAGCCGAGGCGGAACTATCGCCGAGGCGCGTAGGTGAACGTTGATACGCAGGAGCAGGTGGTACATGGCCACAGTAGAGGTGGCAGCGTTACATGGCTGGGGGTAACGAGGAGCGCGAGGAGCAGGGTCACTCTGCGGCTTTTTCGCGCGAGTATGCCTACGTTGAGAAGGCCTATGCGACACTTGAGAAGCTTCGCGCTCGGATTGAGCGCTCGATGCGCCAGGCACTCGAGCTACCCCGAGGTGGCACACCACAGGCCCGCCTTGAGCGCGATGTGACTATTGAGGCCTCGCTTGCTCGCCTTGCTCGTCTCGAGGTGGGGGGGCACCCACTTTTGTTTGGTCGGATCGATCAAGATGATGAGGAGCAGACTTCGTATCATATCGGGCGCATTTCGCTGTCGGATGAGAACGGTGACCCGTTGGTAGTGGACTGGCGTGCACCCGTGGCCGAGTCGTTCTACCGCGCCACGACCCTGCATCCGATGGGCCTGCGGCGGCGATGGCATCTGGGGGTTGCTCATCGGCAGTTGGTGGGCCTCGAACAGGAGGAGCTTGTACGTACGGGTCGCGATAGTGAAGCCGGTGACTTGGTCGGACGCGCATCGTTGTACGCGGCGCTCGAGCGACCTCGGACGATGGAGATGGCCAACATCGTCGAGACCATTCAAGCTGATCAGGACGAGCTGATCCGGCGCCCACTCAACCGCGCGATCATCATTGAAGGCTCTCCTGGCACCGGGAAGACCGCGGTGGCCTTGCACCGCGCGGCGTATCTCGTGTACACCTATCGTTGGCGACTCGAGCGTCAGGGCGTGCTGGTACTCGGCCCGTCTGAGTCCTTTGTTCGCTACGTACGTTCCGTTCTTCCTTCGCTCGGCGAGAGCGGAGTCGAGGTGCGTTCGATTGCTGGGCTGCGAGAGCCTCGCGTGCAGTCGATGCCGGGCCAGGATACAGCGGTAGCCCGTCTCAAGGGGGATGAGAGGCTGGTGCGGGTTTTGCGCAAGGCGGTGCGAGATCGGGAACGGCCACTGAGACAGGCAGTTCACATCCCGTTTGGCTCACGAATCCTCGTGGTATCTCCAGAGCTCACTCAGCGGGCGGTCCGCGCAGGCATGACGGTACGAGGACGGCATAACCAACGCAGGAAGGCTGTCGAGGACTATCTCGCTCGAGAGCTCGCCATTGAATTTCTCCGTAACGGCCAACTTTCCACCAGCCCAGCTGATCTCGATGACAACGTCATCAACCTGTTCGATGACGACTTGGATTTGCCCTTACAGCTGCCGGAGGAGTCCGAGGAGGACATCATCAAGGATGTTGTCCTTCAACTTCGCCGTGCCGAGAATTTTCAAAGGGTCATGGAGCGGATCTGGCCCGTTCTGAGGTCGGAGGAGGTACTTTTTGACCTTTGGAGTCGCGAACCATTGCGGCAGCTTGCCGCCAGGTCGATACTCAGTGATGAGGAGATCGCTCTCCTAGCACGCCCAGCTGAGCAGAGCCTTGCGACGGTGGAGTGGAGTGACGAAGACGTGATGCTCCTCGACGAGATCGATGCACTGGTAGGGGCACACGAGCCGAAGATATATGGCCACGTTATAATCGATGAGGCTCAAGACATATCTCCGATGGCGGCGCGCGTGGTGCGCAGGAGGGCCTCTAAGGACTCTCTCACGGTACTGGGGGATCTAGCCCAGGCCCTCAGTCCGTTTCGTGGCAGGACTTGGTCCGAGGTGTTGGCCCCCTTCGGAGTTGTTGACTTCGACCTCGTGCGACTGCCGATGAATTATCGCTCCCCGCGACGCTTGGCGGAGGCAGCTGGTCGCCTTCGTGGCTGTATCCTGGGAGATCAGGCCGATCATGAGGTTCCGATCCGGCTCGTTGATGGCCATCTTGATGTCGTGGTTGTGGATCGCGGCGCACTCGTTGCGCACCTCGAGAACCAGCTTCGACAGTGGCTGGGAGAGGCGGAGGGAACCGTCGCGATCGTCGTCCCGGACAATGCTGTCCCGTTGCTGGATTTGATTTGCAAATGCAAAGTTGATGTAACTAGAGTATTCGTAGCTAGTGTGTCCGGGGTCAAAGGGATGGAGTTCGATTCAGTAGCGCTTGTTGGGTTTGACACCGTTGAGGAGACCGATCTCCTCATGAGGTCGGTGTATGTGGCTCTGACTCGCGCGACTCGTTCCGTCTCGATGGTTTTCCTCGACTCGGTCCCAGGATGGGTTGAGTTCGTGCTTGCGTAGGCATGACGGTCAAATGGCCTAGCGTTTGTGTGGCGAAGGAGTGTTGGGAGTGATGGGTAAGAATGGCTGAGACGACTGTCACGGCGCCGCCGAGGAGGGAGCCGATCCGCTTCTCGAAGCCTTCGATCCTCGGATTGGGCACCATCGTTTGGCTCGGCTCGGAGCTGATGTTCTTCAGTGGACTCTTCGCTGCGTACTTCACGATTCGAGCTCATGATGGTTCGCCGTGGCCACCTGCTGGCATCCATCTCGATACTGTTCAGGCCGGGATCTTCACCGCCATACTGCTGATGTCGAGCGTGACGATGCAGAAGGCGGTTTTTGAGGCTGAGCATGATCGTCCGCGAAGTGCGATGTGGTGGATCGCGTTGACGTTCGTGATGGGTGGAGCGTTCATCGCCAACCAAGCAGTCGAGTGGGCGACGCTCAAGTTCGGACCCCAGACCAACGCCTATGGGTCGCTCTTCTATGTCATGTCTGGTGTCCATGGCTTGCACGTTATTCTCGGCCTGGTCGGCATGCTCTTCCTACTTTTTCGCCTCAAGGGCATCAAGGGCGGCTCGCGGCATCTTCCTGGCCTCCAGGCGCTCTCGTATTATTGGCACTTTGTCGATATCGTCTGGCTAGCGCTCTTTGCGTGCTTGTTTTTGGTTCACTGAGTGGAGAAGATGTCGGGTGATGAAGGGTTGATATCGTGAAGACGGCGAAACAGCGCAACGACAACAAGCGTTCGCAATTGGCGTGGTTGATCGGGTCAGCTGCCTCGGGAGCAGCGGTCCTCTCGCTCGCTACCATTGCGCTCTATCCTCACCAGAGTCACCCTCAGGCACTGGTGAGTGCGAAGGTCGTGAAGAAGGCGGCCAAGCCAGCTGCACACGGGACCTCGTCGAGAGAGCCAATCGTCTACAAGAGTCCGCCAAGAAGCCTGATACCCCAGGGTCGCCAGCTCTTCGCGGAGGACTGCCAGACCTGTCACGGCCCGAGTGCCGAGGGGTCGGTGCGGGCCCCGAACCTTCAGGGCCTCGGCGCTGCCACCATCGACTTTTGGGTGTCGACCGGCCGCATGCCGCTCGCTGACCCAACGGAACAGGCGGCCATCAAACCCCCGCGATTGAGTCATGAGCAACAGCTAGCGGTGTCGGCGTACGTGGCATCGTTGGCCCCCGGGGGGCCGGCGATCCCGTCTCCAAACCTTGGTCTGGCGAATCTGTCGAAGGGCGAGTCACTCTTTGCGGAGAACTGTGCGGCTTGCCATACGATTACCGGAGCTGGTGATGCGCTGGCAAACAACATT
>JAJZXI010000139.1 GCA_021806545.1 Actinomycetes bacterium
CCGTAGTGGGTGTTGGTCGATGCGTCCTCGAGGATTACGTCGCGGTGTCCCCAGCAGCCACTCGCCTTGGGAGTCTGGCAATCAAGGTTCGATCCCCCACCGCCATTGGTGTAATGGAAGCCATCCTCGTACATCCACATGAAGTCGACGACGAGTGCGTTTGGGAAGTTGCCCGCCCAGTCTGAGCCGCCAGCCATCGATGGAGGGATGCTGGGGTCTCGCGCCTGGTAGGCGGCTTGACGCGCGAGTCGTTCCAACTGCGCAGAGGAGTCAGGCACCGTTGGGAGATTGCGGATCGCGCGCTCATTGTTGACGAGGTAATGGAGCTGGTTTGCTTGGGAGCGCTCGAAGAAGCCGCGGGGAAGATTGAGTAGAGCCAGTCCTTCACTCCTACGGGCGAAGTTGAGGTCGAACAGGGCAGCGCGTTCGCAGCTTGGCGCGGTATTGGGTACCTGAGCGGATCGGCACGCACTCTCCCAATTTGGGTCGCCGGATGGAATCGTCAGGTCGTGAAGGTTGGTGGCAAGTTGTGGCTGGCGAGGGGAGGACAGATACAGTGACGACGCCGCGATCACAAGGAGTACCAGGGCTACAGTGATCACTCGACGCACTGGTTCTCGTGTCTCCAAGGTATCGGATGCTGGCAAGTTCGGATTCGTCTCAGCTTAGCGAGGTCCTTGCGCTGGCGGACGCGAGGTGGTCAACGTAGACTAGGTGCTGAGGCGATGGAGACACGATGAACCTGGCGATGCAGATCAACTATGCGGGAGATATCCTTGCGACCGTCGAGGAGGTATGCGCTTATGAGGCTGCTGGGCTCGATCTTGTTCTGGTCGCGGAGGCCTATGGGTTCGATGCGGTGTCCATCCTGGGTTATCTTGCAGCCAAGACCACGAGAGTTGCTCTTGGTCCGGGCATCCTCCCGATCTATTCGCGCACCCCGGCGCTGATCGCCCAGACGGCCGCTGGGCTCGACTACGTGTCAGGTGGCCGCGCAGTCCTTGGTCTGGGGGCCTCGGGACCTCAGGTGATCGAAGGCTGGCATGGAGTTGCCTATGACCGACCGATCGCTCGCACGCGCGAGCTAATAGAGATCTGTCGGCGCGTGTGGCGACGCGAGCGCCTCCAGAACAGTGGCCTCTTTGAGATCCCCCTCGCGGGAGGCACTGGCTTGGGAAAGCCACTCAAGTTGATCACGCAACCTCTTCGGGAACGCATTCCGATCTACCTGGCCGCCATCGGACCGGCCAATGTCTCGCTCGCTGCTGAGCTTACGGAGGGATGGTTGCCAATCTTTTATCTGCCAGAGCAGGCGGCGATGGTGTGGGGGGATGCGATCGCCAAGGGCATCGCGCAGCGGGATCCGTCGTTGGGGGATTTTGATATCATCGCCGGAGGACTGTTGGCAATCGGCGATGAAGAGGAGGCGTTGGAGCTCGCACGCCCACAGGTTGCACTCTATGTAGGAGGGATGGGCGCGCGCACGAAGAACTTCTATAACGACCTCTTTCGACGTTACGGGTACGGTGATCTGGCTGAGGAGATTCAAGAGCTATACCTTGATGGGGAGCGAGACAAGGCTGCGGCACGTCTGCCGATCGATCTCCTCAGGCGGCTCAATCTCGTCGGCGATGAAGGCTTCGTGATGGAGCGAGTGCGCGCCTACGCTGCATCGGGTGTCACCACGCTGATGGTGAGCCCAGCTGGCCAAGATCCACTGGGGTCGTTTTCGCGCCTTCGGGCAATGGTCGACCGGCTCTAGGTTGGTGCACTTCGTCTCGGTTTATTGGCCGCTCCTGGCGGTCGTGGCGGAGACGGTCGGTGGCTGGCGGCTCTTGTTCCCAGTCGGTATGAATCCGCACATCGAGGCGGCCATTGGTGAGCTTGCGCAGTGGGACGAAGGCGTGGTCGAGGTTGTGATTCCCGCTCGTAACGAGGCTGTGAGTTTGCCTTACCTCTTGGCGTCCCTGGCCAGTCAGGAGGGCGTGAGGTTCCGAACTACCGTCATCGACGATCGCTCGAGCGATGCAACGATCCAGGTCGCTGGGTCCTTTGGTTGTCGTGTACTGCGGGTCCAGGAGCGCCTTGGCAACAACCCAAAGGCGGCTGCCCTGGCTGCCTGGACCCCGTTGGCATCAACTCGGATCGTGATCTTTCTCGACGCTGACGTCAAGCTGGTGGATTCAAGGGCTCTGTCGAGGTTGGTGGCCGAAGCTGGGTTGCATCCGAAGGATCTCATCAGCGTGCAGCCGTTCCATCGTATGGTGCGAGCCTATGAGCAAGCGGCCTTCTTTCCAAACCTGATAGCAGTGATTGCCTCCGGGGCATTTCTGCCGACTCGAAGGTCCCAGTCCCGAGCCGCCTTTGGACCGGTGCTTTGCTGTTGGGTCGAACGATATCGTGAGATCGGCGGTCACCGAGCGGTCACCGACGCCATTCTCGACGATCAGGCACTCGGCGCACGCTTCCGCGACGCGGGAGGATCGGTGCTGCTCATGGCGGGGCGAGGATGGATTGAGTTCCGGATGTATCCCAATGGGT
Organism: Actinomycetes bacterium; assembly: GCA_021806545.1. Classification (GTDB taxonomy): domain Bacteria; phylum Actinomycetota; class Acidimicrobiia; order Acidimicrobiales; family Acidimicrobiaceae; genus Ferrimicrobium. The sequence goes on from JAJZXI010000139.1 coordinate 2,542, forward strand.
TCGCGTCGTTGCTCGAGGGCTTTCGTAAGAACCTGGTAACGGGTGCATTCAGCGTTCGGGGTGTCGGGGCGCTCGTGGCCACGTTCATCGTCGTCGCAGAGCTTGCAGCCGCCGTGGCGCTGGCACGTAGCGGCTGGAGTCGACTTCCGGCGGCGAGCGCTGTGTTGGGGATCGTCTGTCTCGCCACTACGCTCACCGCTCGGCGTATCGGATCGTTTCGTTGGTACAGCGTGGTCGCGCAGTTGGCCTATCTCGTGATTTTCCTGTGGTTGGTCGCGAGTTCGGGTGTCGATGTCTTGAGAGGGCAGACGCACTGGCGAGGGCAGACGATGCGTATGAGGCGTTGAGGTGTCGAACATGACCGGCGTCGTGCTCAGCATCGCGTACTGGGTTGCATCGAGTTTGGTCATCGGGTTGGCTTGTGCCCACATTCCGGTGCGGATCCTGAGACTGCTTGGTCGAAGTGCCTGGTGGTTGCGGGGTCCGAGCCCGCATTGGTATCGCAAGGCTATCTACATCGGTCTTTGGAAGGATCGTGTCCCTGAGGCGGGGAGGTTCGGCGGAGGGGTCTCGAAACGGCATCTCAAGAGCCGTGATCGTGGCGTTCTGGAGCGGTTGTATCTCGAGACCATTCGGGCTGAACTCGTGCACACGGGGCTGCTCATGGTGCAGTGTTTTCCGATCGTCTGGCTCAAAGGTGGGTTGCTGGTATTGCCCATCGGCTACGCAGTCGTGGCCAACTTGCCCTTTATCGCGATACAGCGCTACAACCGAGCGCGACTCTCACGGTTGGTGGGCATCGAGGATCGTCGGATTCTTGACGAATAGTTGCTCCCGGTAGAACTGTAGCTCGGCGATACTATCGCGAATATCGTCGAGGGCGCGATGTGAGCTGTCCTTTGCCGGTAGGATCTCGGCCAGGCCCGGATACCAGCGCTTGGCGAGCTCTTTGATGCTTGAGACGTCCACGGATCGGTAGTGCAGCCAGTTCTCTACCTCGGGCATGTATTTGGCGAGAAAGCGGCGGTCGGTGCCGATGGAGTTTCCACACAGTGGCACCTGGCGCGCGTTGGGGCAGTGGTGCTTCAAAAAGGTGAGGGCCTGTTCGGTCGCCTCCTCGAGCGTGGTCGTCGATTGGCGAACGTCGGCGAGGAGGCCATTGGCCTCATGCATGTTGATGACGACTTTTTCCATCTCTGCGAGCTCGTTTTCGCTTGCGTGAATCACCACAGGTCCAAACTCACTGACGACGTTGAGCTCATCATCAGTGATGATCATTGCGATTTCAATGATGACGTGACGTTCAGGTGCGAGCCCTGTCATCTCAAGGTCCATCCATGCCAGCATGGCAGTCAGGTTACCTGCTGTGTATGCTAGGTGGGGTACTATCAGGGTACATTGAGCGAGAAGGGACGTATGGGTCGAACGGTGTCGCTGCACCCTTGGGTGATCATTCCAACCTACAACGAAGCAAGTAACATCGTCGACCTGGTCGGTTGTGTTCGCGACGCCGTGCCGCTGGCGACGGTATTGGTCGTCGATGACAATTCCCCGGACGGTACAGCCGATCTGGTCGAGAAGCTTGGTGTCACCGATGAGTTGGTGCGGGTATTGCGTCGTCCTACCAAGGAGGGTTTGGGTGCGGCCTATCGAGCGGGATTCGACGCTGCCCTGGGCGCTGGCGCGACGGCCGTGGTTGAGATCGATGCTGACTTTTCTCATGACCCCAAGGTGATTCCAGAGCTGTTGGATGCGCTCGATGGAGGCGCTGGGCTCGCAATCGGATCTCGATACATCGCCGGCGGCTCGTCGGAGGGGTTGACGACTGTGCGCTTGTTGATCTCGCGTCTTGGCAACCTCTATGCCGCAGTGATGCTGGGCCTGAAGGTGCGCGATGCAACGGCGGGGTTTCGCGCCTATGACACGGAAGCCCTGAGGATGATCGACCTTGAGACCGTGCGCGCTGATGGCTATGGGTTTCAGGTTGAGATGGCCCATCTTGTGGCCAAACTGGGTTTTCCTATCCGTGAGATCCCGATCACGTTTCACGATCGCAGGACGGGTACCTCCAAAATGTCGGCCCACATCGTTGTCGAGGCGATGCTGCTCTGCACCGTTTGGGGAATCGCCCGTCGGGTCAGCTGGTTGCAGCATGGGGCGCGGGAGGATCGAGTGATCGACGGCCTGGAGAGGCTGGTCCGACGCAGGTCGTGAGCGAAGAAATTGGCATCAAGCTACTTCATCCGTTGGCCCAGGTCCCAAGGCGACAACGACCTGGTGATGCAGGCGTTGATCTGACACTGGTCGAGCCGCTGAGCCTGGAGCCAGGGTCACGAGGGATTGGATCTACTGGACTGGCGCTCGAGCTGGGACCCCAAACCATGGGATTGGTGATGCCTCGGAGTGGACTCGCACTCCATTATGGTGTGACGGTGTTGAATGCCCCGGGTCTCATAGACGCGGGTTATCGTGGTGAGATCAAGATTATTCTCGTCAATTTGGGTGAAGGTCGGGTCGACTTCGCGGTGGGGGACCGCGTGGCACAACTGGTCGTAGCGAGCTTCGTGGAGGCCGATTTCGTCGCAAGGACCCAGCTGGGTGCCACCGAACGCGGGACGGGTGGCTTTGGCCACACGGGGTACCGATAGTAGGGCGAGTCGATCGAGAGCGGCGGTTATACTGTTGGTCGTAGCGCGGACGTGGCTCAGTTGGTAGAGCATCACCTTGCCAAGGTGAGGGTCGCGGGTTCGAGTCCCGTCGTCCGCTCCATTGCCTCTTGCGGAGTTCACGCGGGTGGGTGGTGTCGGAAAGGACATCGGTCTGTCCTTGCCTTTGCGTAATGGTGCGTTCGATGACGTGGTGCGCGGGAGTTGGCGACTGGTGCGTGGATCGGCACCTGTTGCCCCTTGACCGGTCGCTCTTTGCCAGGCTGTATATAGCATCGAGGTCATCTCTGCGTCGGGGTCTATGTGTCGCGGGCGTGCTTGAAGGCCCGCTGCCATCGTTCGCTATGTTCTTGGATGAGCGTTGTGATCCCACAAGGGTGCACACACGAGCGTTGCGGTAACTTGGCGATGTGTCTTTGCCGCTGTGAGTTGCCTGGTTGAGCAGCCGCCTTGTGAACGGTGTCTGCACCTCTTTGGGAGACCGTTCACGTATTTGCCGTCGGCATCTGCCTACACTCCTCGGCGCGAGGGGCCACCGAGCCTAATTGATGAGAGTATCGATACACCTGTGCCACGGCATGAGAATTTTGCCACGATGTGTTAGCGCTATGGCGCCGAAGGATCACTGTCGTAGTGATGATGGCCAAGGAGGGGGCAGGGATGCTGTATGGATTCGTCGGCCGAGATGGCGAAGTCGAGTCTCGTCGCTTGGGTGGGTTCGTCGGACCATCCTTGCTTGCTTCTAGTGGCGTGTTGTTGGCGGGTTAGAGCTCTA
>JAJZXI010000015.1 GCA_021806545.1 Actinomycetes bacterium
GTTCCACGGCACGAGTGCACCGGACTTCACGTACTTGCCATCGTAGTGACTGATCTCGGCGAGTGTCGGCGGATCCCCAGCAGCGATCGCGGCGAGGAGCCGGGTGGAGGCCTTCGTTACTACGATGCTCACCTTGACGCTGCGATGAGTTGCGTTAAAGTTGTTCACCATCGTCGTCATCTCATCGCCAACGGGACCACCATTATGGGATTCCCAGAGTGTTATGTCGACCGGTGCTGACTTAGCAGATGTCGTAGCACCTGTCGAACTCGAGGACCCACATGCTGCAAGTACCAGTGATGATCCCAACGCGATCGTAACCAAGCCTGTAAAACCTCTGCTCTTGTGCATAACTTTCCTGAACCGTGCCTTTCTTTTATACGTTGTACTTACATACGCTCAGGCGTTAACGCCCGAGTCTCGGCCAGCAACACCATCGACAATGTAACGTTGGAGGAGGAGAAAGACAATGACAATTGGAGCGAGCGCTAAGAGGACAGCCGACGTGAGCTTTCGCCAATTGGCCTCAAACGTCTGCATGTAATGTGACAAAGCGATCTCGATAGGTTGGACGCTATGAGAGGTGGTCATGATCAGTGGCCATTGGAACTGATTCCACGAGGTGATAAAGGTCAAGAGGGCGACCGTCACGACCGCGGGTCGCGCCAGCGGGAGGGCAATGCGAAAGACGTAGCGCAGGTGGCCAACGCCTTCGAGTTGAGCCGCCTCCCAGTAACTTCGTGGCAGTGTCTTAAAGAATTGCCGGAAGAGGAGCACGCCAAACGTGCTGGCCGCGAAGGGTATAATTTGCACCCAGTATGTGTTCAAGAGGTGAAGATGGAGCGCTACCGCGTACTGTGGCACCAAGAGTGCTTGGGCGGGAAGCAGGATGACAGCCAGCACTGCAGCAAGAACCGCTCCGCTGCCGCGGAATCGTAGATCAGCGAGCGCGTAGCCAGCCATCGCGGAGGTGATGATGACCAGTACCACGGTGCTCCCCGAGATGAATACGGTGTTGAGCATGTAGCCAAGCCAACTGGTGTGGGTGAGGACATACATGAAGGGAGAGGTATGAAACTGCGGTAGGAAGTGCGGTGGAATGGCATAGACGCCGTGTTTGGTATTGAAGGCCGTGACGACGACCCAATACAGCGGGAAGGCGAACAGCACAGCGACGGCTGTCACCGCGATCCACTTGGGACCCTTGGTGAGAATGCGCATTCCAAGCGAGGGGTCGTAGGGGTTCTTGGCTGGGGATTGCGATAGTGTCTTCATCGGTAGAATACCCATCTATTCGAGACCCACTTCTGGATCAGTGTCAGGCTCAGGATTATGAGGAATAGGACCAGACTCATTGCGGCAGCCAGCGAGAAGTGATCATAGATAAAGGCAGTTTGATACGTCAAGAGTGCATCAGTTGTGGTGGCGAACGCGGGACCACCGGCACCGCCATGGGGTCCACCCGTCATGGTATAGATCTGCGAGAAGGCTTGCCAGGTGTTCACGGTCGAGAGGATCACCACGAAGAGAGTGGTCGGAGATAGGAGGGGGAGGATAATGCGGCGGAAGATATAACTTCGCTTCGCACCCTCCAGGCTAGCAACCTCGAGAAGCTCACGGGGAACGTTGGCAAGGCCAGCGAGAAAGATGATGACGTAGAGGCCCAATGAGTGCCAGAGAGTATCGATCATCACGGCAGGTAGTGCCCAGTGAACGCTCTCTAGCCAGTTGAGCGCAGGGAGGTGAAGAAACCTGAGGACCGCGTTTGCCAGCCCGAACTGCGGATTGAATATCCACACCCAGATGATGGAGGTGGCGACGACCGGGGTGACATGGGGTAGGAACACTGCGGCTCGCCAGGCGCCTCCCCGCCGAGCAGTCACCACCTCGCGCAGGAGCATCGCGATTGCGAGCGCGAGCAACACGGTCGCTGGTATCATCACGACCGTGAAATAGGCGCTGGTGATGATCGACCTGAGGAAGAGTGGCTGCGCAATCAGGGTCCTGAAGTTGCGCAGCCCCACGAACTGCGTAGCACTGCTGAGGATGCCCCAGTGAAAGAAGGAGATATAGATCAAGAAGCCCGCTGGCAGAAAGAAGAACAGGAAGAAGATGATGAGGGCTGGACTCAAGAGCACATAGGCGGACAGCGACTCGGAGAACTGACTTGGTCGCCACCAAGACCGTGTTGTAGGTGAGGGTTGTTCGTTATCGACGTTGGTTCGCCGCGACCGTAGGCTTAGGCTCACCGCTTGCCCCAAGCCTCGTCAACTGCTCGGTACATCTCGTTGGCTCTGGCCTGAACATGTAGCCGCTCTCCGGAGCCCGCCGAGAATACGTAGACTCTTCCAATATCGGCGGCGACAATGCGTACCGATCCAGGCTCGAACTTCAGCTCGGCTGGCATTCGCGCAACGATGGAGTGTCCAACGCCTGCCAGCTTGCCATGGACCAGCTGGTGACTCCCGAAACGCTCAACCAATTCAACCTCCATCGCCAGTCGAATCCCGGGAGTCTCGACGAAGTCGGCTAGTTCGAGATGCTCTGGTCGCACACCAATCACGATCTCGGCCTCGGATGTCGGTAGATCCTGGAGAAGGCTCGGGTGCATGACGACACTCGAGGACTCTGCCGTGCTCAGTGATTCGCCGTGGGCATCAAAGCTCCAGAGGTTCATTCCGGGCGACCCAATGAAGTGCGCAACGAACGTATCCGCCGGCTCATTGTAAATCTCCTCCGGGGTGCCGATCTGGCGTATCCTACCTGCGCTCATGACTACTACACGATCTGCTAGCGTCATCGCCTCGCCTTGGTCGTGCGTGACGTAGAGCGTGGTAATTTTGAGGTTCCGATGAAGGCTAGCAAGCTCCATTCGTACATGATCCCGTAGATTTGCATCAAGATTCGAAAGCGGCTCGTCCATTAAAAAGACCGACGGCTTCCGAATAAGTGCCCTACCAAGGGCTACGCGTTGGCGCTGACCGCCGGAGAGATTCTTGGGACGAACCCGCAGGACGTCCTCGAGCTCGAGCATTTGCGCTACCTCGGTTACGCGTCGTGCGATCTGCGCCTTTGGCAGGCGCTTTGCTTTGAGACCAAAGGCAAGATTATCGAAGGCGCTCATGTGCGGAAAGAGGGCATAATTTTGGAAGACCATGCCGACATTGCGAAGCGAGGGTGAGGCCAGCGTGACGTCGGTCTCGCCAATCATGACTCTTCCTGAGCTCACCGTCTCTAAGCCGGCGATCATCCGCAAGGTGGTGGACTTTCCGCATCCGGATGGCCCGAGCAAGACGACGAACTCTCCCTCGGCCACCGTGAGATGGAGATTCTCGACCACGGTTTGGCCACCGTAAGCCTTGGACACATCCTCGAGTCGAACTTCACCCACTGAGCGTTACCTCCCGACAGAATGAACTCTGTTCTTGGTGATTACGTTACGTCCCGGGGGTTAACAGCTGTCGAGTGTTAGGTAGCGGTTAACCCAACTTTTGATGGATACGAGGTGCAGGCTGCTCGCCGAGTAATGGCAATGGACCTGCTATGGCTTTGACCTAGCGCGTAACGGGCTAACTGGGCCGCGGCGATGCAGAGTCATGAAACCGGATGTCTGTGCGGCACCATGCAATGGATAGCGTCTCGTGGTGTTCGGGATCGGGAACAGCCCCTTGAGTGGGGTCGCGGGGACCCGCGGTCAAAGCTCGGTGATGTCGCGAGGAATCCACTGTGGATGCCAGCGTATTGGGGTTGGCGCGCTGTGTGGTGCAGTGGCGCATTCTCGAGATTCCACAGGGTGGCCCCGGGCGAGGTTGGCGTACTGTCCGTTATGAGCCGGAACTGTTCGTTCTGAGTCTGCCCGAGATGATGCTGTCCTGAGCGAGAATGACGAGTTCCCATCGCGGCTATCGAGACCTGTCGTTACCATAGCTCTTGCCCGTTTGGTGAGTATCGATGACATCGTTGTTCGCTGGGTTGGAGATCCCCTCATCATGATCGCGTGTCACTCGAGTGAGGGCGAATGGGATTGAGCCGACGCGTAATGCGGACTTCTTAGTTCGTTGCTAGCGATTGGTGGAGTGGCCAGCAGCCAGCTACCTTGATCCCACGGAAGTGTCGCTTGGCCAATTGGCACGAGCCTGCGGTAACGGACGTTCGCCGTGTTAACCCTTGTGCTTGCCGAATGCCTTTCCCAAGGCACCAACTGGCTTTACCGGGACCGGGAGTGGCTTGTTGAGGGTCGCAAGTACCACGGGTGCTCCTTCGGCGATACCGCTGGTAATGGAGGTGTAGACGGCGCCAATGACTCCGACCTCAACCCGCTGAGAGCTCACCCCTTTGGGGCCCATGACCTGCACGGTCGCATGGCCATGGATGTAGGTCACGGCCGAGGTAGGCACTGCGAGTACGTGGTTGCGGCGCGCAGTTTGGATGGTCACGAGTGCTTGTGCTCCATCGAATACTGAGAGCGCGAGATGATTGACCGAAACGGTGACGGGCAGCGTGGTGATGCCGGTCGCTGGATCAGTCGTCGGTGTGGTCCCGATCGTTTGCACCGTACCAGTAGCGTCGCTGGAACTCCCGAACGGGAGGATTCGTGCCGGCTCGCCCTTGTGCATGCTCTGTGCTACCGAGATAGCAATGGGGACGATGACGTCAGGGTTTCTGGGTTCAAGGACGGTGATCGTGCCAGCGGTGGACTGCGCCCGCACCACCTGCCCTGTCGCGATTGGAACTACCGCAACCACCCCAGCGATCGGCGATACCATAGCAGTCGCTTGCACCTGCTCCGCCGAGGCGAGGGCGCTCTGGTCCGCTGTTATCGCGGCTTGATCGGCCGCAATCGTCGCTGACGACACCCCGCTTGCCGTCGAACTCGCTGGATTTGCATTGGAGGGCGCCTTGGGGCTCAACTGAGCAGAGAGCTGACTTACCTGCGAACGCAGCGCATGACAGCTAGTCGTACTCGGTGAATGGGCGCCTGAACAGAGCTGGGCAATGGTCTGCTCGAGTGCATGAAGGTCAGACTGCATTGCGTTTGTGCTATTAGCGGTGCTCTGTGGAGTCTGGCTCCTACTCGGTTGCTCTGCTTGGGCGAGGGCGGCCTCAGCTTGGGCAAGCGCAAATGCATCTGATATCTTTGCCCGAGAGGCTTGCGCGGACGGTGCAATCGTTGCGAGGGTTTCGCCTACGGTAACGGTCTGACCAACGTGTACCGCGATTGAGGTAACGGTCCCATTGATCGGCGGAGGGACCGCAGCCTGTACCGTCGGGGACAGGGTGCCGACGGCACTGACTGTGGCGGTTACGGTTTCTGGTCTCGCGTAGGCAACTTGGTAAGCGGGAGTCGGATGGCGGGTGGCCAAGAAGGCTGATACTCCTCCTGCGAGGACTACCAGAGCGATTGACACCTTGAGAACCTTGCGGTACCTAGGCACTGGTGCTTCCCGAAGAAGAGGAGCTCTTTCTACCCGTCCCTCCACAGGCCCCGTTCTTGGACTCCGAGATGGCGATGCGGCGAGCGGAGACGACGCCGATAGAGTTGGTGGAGCCCTCTACCGTTACGCAACGGCCGACGGCGAGGTCACTCGAAGCCGCCTTCTGGTGGGACACGACGACGGTCGTCGGTGTCAACGCGAGCGAGACAGATTGGGGACTTGAGGTGGTGGTTGTCGCTACGGCCACGGTTATCGAAGTCGGCGCCACCGCCGTCACCCGTCCCAGGACGAGATGGCGCCGATGCAAACCGCTATGGCGGCGTGAATGGTGATGCTTGGCGCTGGTAGCCGTCGAAGCCGATTTTGTGCAGGCAGTGCTACGAGCCTCTTGAGTGATCGTTCGAGCGACTGGTGTGCTCGAGCCTCGAGGTGCATGCTCGATCACCAGCACGCACGACCCGACGCTAAGCGTGGACGGTTGGGTCCGTGTAGTCATCGTGAACTTGGTGGTCGCGTTCCATTCGACGGTCGTCTCGCCAGTCGCAGTTCCTTGGACCTGCATGCTCGCGGCCGAGAGAGAGGCGACGATCCCACTCGCCGCGATCTTTGGCGGATGGACGGTTGTGGTGGGTGCAGGGCTGGCGACGCTGCTCGTCGGTGTCGCCGACGTCGATCCACATGCGGCCAGTAGCGCACCGCTGAGCAGTGCGCTCAACACAACGAGACTTGGTCGTCGCATACCGTTGCTCCTTTCACTATTCTGATCTGAGTGCGTCGATCGGGGAAAGCTGTGCCGCGCGCGCAGCCGGGTAGACGCCGAACACGAGGCTGATGAGTAGCGCGACGGCTACCGCAGCGACGGTGACCAGCGGCGGGATACTGACCGGATTTGCGATCAGGCCCGGCAGGACCAGCTGCCCAAGCAGTCCCAATGCCGCTCCTATCAGGCCGCCAGTAACCCCAAGAACCGCCGCTTCAACCAGAAATTGGCGGCGGATATCGCTCGGCTTGGCGCCAAGCGCTTTGCGCAAACCTATCTCCCGCGTTCGTTCGGTTACGGAAACGAGCATGATGTTCATCACGCCGATTCCACCGACTATCAGCGAGACCGTGGCGATGCCCGCCAGCAGTGCCGTCAGTGTTGCCGAAATCGAGGTCGCAGCGCTAAAGAGTGATTGTTCGGCGGTGATCGTAAAGTCTGCGTTTGCGGGGTTGGTGATTCCGTGGAGCATCATGAGCTCATGGTTTGCCTCCTGATAGGCGGCTGATAGCGTCGATGAGCTGGTCGCCTGGAGCAGGATCGATTGGATGGAATCGGTGGCCGTGGTCCCAACGAGTGAGCCTTGTGCTGTCGTGATGGGGACGATCGCTATATCATCCTGGTTCGAGGTTGCCGATGTCCCCGAACCGATGGGAGCGAGAACCCCGATGACCGTCATCGGCAGCGGTCCGACATCAACCACCTTGCCGATCGGGTTGGAGGTGCTGAAGAGCTCCTGGGCGCTCAGAGCCCCTAACACCACGACGTTGGCGCTTGACTTGATGTCCTGGCTGTCGATAAATCGCCCCGCTTCGATCGCGCGAGAGCGAATGGTGAGCCAGGAAGGCGTAGTCCCCTCGACCGTGGTCGGCCAGTTGAGCGCCCCGTTGGTCAGCGTCGCGTGTTGGGTCGTGATTGGCGCCACTGCCGCGATCGCAGGAGCAACAGTGTGTGACGCGAGAGCAGCGGCGTTCGCCATCGTGAGGGTTGATGCCGAGCCGAGACCGCGCCGCACCCCTGGAGCCGAGGTGGTACTGCCGGGCGTGACGGTGAGCAGGTTGCTACCGAGTGAGGCTATCTTCGCACTGACCTTTGCCTGCGCTCCTTCGCCGAGGCCCACCGTGAGCATGACGGCGGCGATCCCAATCACGATACCGAGTATGGTGAGCAGTGAGCGAAGCCGATTCCATCGAATGGCCTCGAATGCGCTGGATACCAGCTGCCCCCAGGTCACGACGCCTCCTGTAGCTGACCGTCGCGAATCGTCAGGATCCGTTGTGCCTTGGCTGCTACGTTGGCATCATGGGTGATGACAACGAGCGTACGCCCCGACTGGTTGAGCTCCTCAAAGATGGACAGGATCTCCGCAGCACTGTGGGAGTCGAGATTGCCGGTAGGCTCGTCGGCTAGGATGATGCTAGGGTCCCCAACGAGCGCGCGCGCGATTGCTACTCGCTGTTGTTGTCCACCTGAGAGCTCCATTGGTCGATGCTGGAGATGGTTACCGAGCCCGACGCGTTCGAGTAGGGTTATCGCGCGCTCGCGCCGTTCCTGCTTTGGCACACCTGCGTAGATGAGTGGAAGTTCGACGTTGCGAACAGCTGTCATCGTTCGGAGCAGATTGAACTGTTGAAAGACAAAGCCAATCCGGCGGTTGCGTATCTCTGCAAGCTGATTTGGATCCAGGTCGCTCACCCGTTGGCCAGCGATGATGAGTTCTCCCGACGAAGGGGTGTCCAGGCAACCAATGAGATGCATGAGGGTCGACTTCCCCGAGCCCGACGGTCCAGTGATGGCGACATAGTCATTGGCAAAGACGGTGAAGCTCACCCTGCGGAGTGCCTCGACGGAAAGGTTGCCCAAGCGATAGGTCTTGTCGATATCCTTGAGGACCAGTAGCCCAGGAGGATGGGTCTGTTCAGATTGCGCCAATGCCGCCTGCTCCTCTTTTACCTCGTTTAGTTCCCCCACGTCCGAGGGTTGGCGCACCGAGCGTTCTTGCGAACGTGGGGACGCGCTCGAGGATGCGTTCCCCGACGGCAAGGCCGTGGGTCACGATCACGTTGGCTCCGATGGTTGAACCTAGAGTGACGGCGACATTGCGCTGTGTCGAGCCGCTATCAACGATGACAAAGGGATGAGACCTGAGGGAGTGTACCGCCAGGATAGGAATCTCAATCACGTTGGCTTGGACTCGAGTGACCACTGAGACGTTCGCGGGGAGGCCGGAATAGAGTCCTGAAGGAGATCCGGTTATGGCGATTGTGACCGGGAACGAGGCGACACCACCGGATACCGTAGCCACCAGCCCGACGGAGGACACCGTTCCAAAGACATTCGTGGTGGAGCCCTGTGGGCTGATAGTAGCCTGTTCACCGTCGGTCACCCCAGCGATGTTCGCACTACTGACCGCTGCACTGACGATCCATGAGTTTGCACTGATGATCGTGACTGCAGGCGCTACCCCTGCGGCGTTTACCGTTCCGGAGACCTGTAGTCCGGGAGTGAGCGAGTTCGATACGACGGTTCCCGATATCGGAGCCTTCAGCGTCGCGTCGCTGAGGTTTGATTCTGCAATGGAGAGGGAGTAGTTGGCGGCATTCACCGCAGCGCTGTCCGCGGCGAGCGTTGTCGAGGCAACACCAGCAGCCTCATCCGCGCTGAGCTTGGCTTGAGCATTGGCGAGCTGTGCTTGGGCTTGGGCGACCGCGGCCGCAAGGGGTGCTGTTTGGAGCGTTGCAAGCGTCTGGCCCTGCGTCACGGACTGCCCCGTCGTAACCGCTACGGTGGCAACGGTGCCAGATGTCGCAAACATGGCGCTGCGTTGGTTGGCTGGCTCGATGGTTCCAGATGCGGGGATCGTCTGGGAGGCGGTGCCGTCGGCAACCGTGATGATCTTGACTCCACGCCGTGACCGCCCTCCCGCGGATGGTGAGGTTATGGCGCGGACGGCGTACCCGATGCCAAAGACAGCGAGTACCACGATTCCACGGACAACGAGAACCCAGGGCCGTGCCTTGATCACGGTCGCAATGCGCCGCGGTGGCGCAACCTGGGGGGATCGACTGCGATGATGACCATGAAGAGGATCGTATGGTCCAAGTGTTTGGAACGGCTATGGATTCTGTTAGGAGGTTGTTATGTGGCCCATGGCCACGGCAACACAAGACGGGTCGAATGGAGGCACGCCCGTTGGGGGACAGTCCGCGAGGGTGGTGCTCGGTTGGATAGCCGATGGAGTGAGACCAGACATCCTGATGGTATCGTCTTGCTCGTCAGGTCCTAGCCGGACTCTGACGGGTGCAGCCGCTGTGCTCAGGCCTCAAAGAGCGAGCGGTCGGGCTTGGAGTATTTGCCCAGTAGTTCGGCTACTAGGCTTGCACTTGTGTTATCCGTAGCCCCAGATCTCCTCGATCGGGAGCTTGAGCACCCTTGCTTTGGCCTGTTCTCGGTGCCTGTGCCTGACGCGATGGCGGCCCAACTCGTCCTTGAGATGTTGCGTCGCTCGTACCAGGACTGGCCCCTACCTCGTAGGTGCGCGGCAGGGGTGGTTCACCAACCCGGAGATGATGGCATAGTAGCTCGTTCGCTGAGGCCAGCGATTCGACGCGAGGATCGAGCTTTGAGATGCCCACCGAGTTGTCGCAAGCCCTCGATGTCCTACCTTGGCAGGTCTGGGCGAAGGCTGACACGACAACACAGGGTGGTGGCCGACTGATGGCATTGTTGAGACAGGGGAGCGCGCAATGAAGGCGATGGGTGGCGATATGGGCTCGCTGGCGGGCTGGCAGGCGATGCGGTCGTTCCGGCGAGATTCGAAGGTTACCCAACGACAACTCCCCAAGGGTCTGGTGCGGCGAATTCTTCGTTTTGGTGCTCGCTATCGTAGGACATTGGCCATCTACCTCGCGTTGATCGTCGTGAGTGCAATTCTTTCTGCGGTGAGTCCACTGATCTTTCGAGCGATCATCGATGATGGTATTGCGAGACACAATGTTGGTCTCATTGTCTGGCTTGCGTTGTTGGCCGGGGTGGTCGCCATCGTGAGCGCGGGGCTGATGCTGTGGCAGCGCTACATCTCCGCGCGGGTCGGCGAAGGTCTCATCTATGACATGCGGACGAAGATATTTGACCACTTCCAGTCGATGCCGCTAGCGTTCTTCTCGAGGACGCAGTCTGGCGCGCTGATCAGCCGGGTGAACTCGGATGTGCTCAACGCGCAGTCAGCCTTCACCGACACCACCTCATCCATTGTTTCGAATGCGATTACCGTGGTGATCACACTTGGCGTCATGGTCTTTCTCTCATGGCAGATCACGCTTGCTGCACTGGTTCTCCTGCCGCTGTTCATCATCCCAGCACGCTGGGTCGGCCGCAGGATCGAGGGCATTACCCGGGAGAGTTACAACCTCAACGCGGAGATGACGAATATGATGACGGAGCGGTTCAACGTCTCTGGCGCGTTGTTGGTCAAGCTCTTTGGAGACCCGAGGGGCGAGAGCGGCCTATTCTCTGGTCGTGCCGGTAGGGTTCGTGATATCGGTGTGACCCAAGCGATGTATACACGCATCTTCATGGTCGCTCTCTTGACCACAGCATCGCTTGCAACGGCACTCGCCTATGGCTGGGGCGGTATCGAGGCGGTGCATGGCGTCTATCCGGTCGGTACGGTGGTTGCGATCACCCTGTATCTCACTCGGTTGTACGCACCCTTGACCGCGCTCTCCAACGTTCAGGTTGATATCATGACGACGTTGGTCTCCTTCGACCGCGTCTTCGAGGTACTCGATCTCGAGCCGACTATTGTCGAGGATCCGCACGCAAGGGCGATTCCTCGTGGCCCGGCTACGGTGGAGTTTTCCCACGTCAGCTTTCGGTACCCGACTGCGACCGAGGTCTCCTTGGCGTCCCTCGAGAACGTCGAACACCTCGAGCAGGGTACGAGCCCAGAGATTCTCCACGATATCAGCTTCGTGATCGAGCCGGGAGCGATGGTGGCTCTGGTCGGACCCTCCGGGGCAGGTAAGACCACGCTGAGTCACCTCGTGCCGCGACTGTATGACCCAGAATCAGGCACGGTGTCGATCAACGGAGTGGATCTTCGCGTGGCCACCAAGGATTCGGTGCGTGCTACCGTTGGGGTGGTTACCCAAGAGGCGCATCTTTTCCACGATACTCTCCGAGCAAATCTCCTCTATGCAAAGCCCGATGCAACGGACGAGGAGATCCGCCACGCACTCGAGGCGGCCCAAATCGCGCATATCCCGGCGAACTTGCCGGATGGACTCGACACGGTGGTTGGCGACCGAGGTTATCGGCTGTCAGGTGGCGAGAAGCAGCGCGTGGCAATTGCTCGCCTGTTGCTCAAGGCACCGGATGTCGTTGTGCTCGATGAGGCAACCGCGCACCTTGACTCGGAATCGGAGGTGGCGCTACAGCTAGCCTTGGCCCATGCACTGTCGGATCGGACATCGTTGGTCATTGCCCATCGACTCTCGACTATCCGAGAGGCAGATGAGATTTTGGTACTGGACAGCGGGAGGATCGTCGCCAGGGGAACCCATCGAGAGCTGCTGGCAGACGGAGGACTGTATGCCGACCTCTATCACACCCAGTTCGCCGACCAGGAACAGGATCTAACAGCTCCTTAGTTGTTCGCCGGAGGGTTATGTTGTCCTGGGCGGGTTGTCACTTCGCGTATCGCTTGACCGCAACGACCTGCCTGCACGGCGTCGGGAACCGGCTGTTACGGGTCACCAAGTGCGCGAGCTGTAGGCCGTCATGAACATGGTGCGCGATTGCTTTCTGCTCTGTGATAGTGCTGCCTGAGTGTCTGATCCTGCCGGTAACGGTGCTGATTTTGGGTTTCGGTGCATCTGAGCGCGAAGGTTGGCTACGGTTCGCGGAGGATCGTTGGGCACGGACGGTGGGTACCCCGAGTGACGAACACGTTTGATGGGTGGCCCGATTCACGGGGTGGAGGCGGTAGAGTGTAGCCGACGGGCCGTTGGCGCAGCTGGTAGCGCACTTGCATGACGCGCAAGGGGTCAGAGGTTCGAGTCCTCTACGGCCCACTCTTGAGTCCATGGCTGGTGGCCAGTCAGATTCTATCGATCGCAATGGCACACTGGACGGATATCCAACACTGATAGGCCTGTTCTTGGGTCCGAGATCGGCGCCCGGGAGGTCGAAGAGCCGCGCTGTGGGAGGGTCCTTATGCCCTAGTCGAAGTTTCGCTTTGGGACAGCAATTTTCAAGATTCGGCCCTGGTTCAACCCATTGTCGACCTGCGCCTTTGAAGGAAAGGGCAATGGCGAAGTAAATATTCAAGGCAACGCAAGTAACGAGGAATGCACGAGGAACCAAGAAGTGCACCGGTCGTAGGCCTACCTACGTCGACACATCGGCCGATAAGTATAGGGAGTTCCCTTGCCTCGGAGATCGCCTAGCGCAATGTGTCGGCTGAACGGGTTGTGCGAGCGAAGATAACCCTCTGGACGGCGAACATTTCAGTCCGCGAGATATCACTAATGATCTGGATGTCTCTCACTTCACGGTCTCAAAGTGGGTGTGGAGATTCGCTGGAAATGTAGAGGTATTTCGAAGCGGCTACGGCCTCTTCATCTTGACATGCAAGCGCAGGATCCCGATATTGACAAATAACATGAGAGTGGAGCAGACCATCCCAACCTTTGCCAGGACGGACATTCCATGAATCCCGACGGCCCATCGGAATATGAAAGCAACGGCGGCACCGGCGATGAACTGGAACCAGTACGGGGCTGGAAACAGACGAAAATACACCGAATCGGCTGGATCGATAAACCAGGCGTCAAGCACCAAGAAGTGGCCATTGACGTCCTTGAGCGCCATGAGGACAATGAGGACTATGAGCGACAGGGAACTCGCAACGCCGAGCGCCTCGAGCGAGGGGCCAAAGAAGGCGAGTCCGATGATGATGCAAGCCAGCTCAAGAAGAATCAGCGGAACTAGGCGCATGGCAAGACCTCCGGTAACCTCGATTGTAGTAGCCCTCTTCGATGAGTTCGAGGGTTATGCCCCTCGAACGAAGGGTCTCGTGGACCGTCGCCGTGACGCGAGGTTCTCATCCGAGATGAAACGTATCATGGGGCGCGACTGAGACGAAAGAGCAGAAATGCGTAGGCAAACAGGGCAATGGCGAAACCAAAGGCCATGGCGAGAGATAGTAAGTTCGACTTGCCACCACCATTGACGAAGCCGAGCCCGGCGGCAATGGCGATGACGATGCCGACCACACCGACGATCGAATAGCCAAGAGAGCGGGACTCGGGCTGTTCGAGTGAGGCATTGACCATCATCACTCCGTTGATCAGAAGGGCTAATCCAATGACGACGTGGGCGTAGAGGACGATGATTGGATGAGAAGCGCCCCACGGGTTGCGAGGTGCGATTGTTACATACAATACGTTTGCGGCGCCGAAGATGAATTCGATGAGAAGGGCGACAATCGAAGCAAACGATAGTAGTTTGAGATCAGAGGCACGTTTGCTCATTGAGGGGAAGTCTAGTGGCAAGTGTCACATTGTTCAAGTCGGTCGCGACATTCTACCGTAAAACGTATCTGAGGCTTGCGAGCCCTCAACCGGGTACCGCGAACGCGACCTGTTTACCTACGGCGATATTGGAACGCGCGAGACAGGATCGACATGGGCGGCGAGCCTGGCTACCGATGGAGGTTGCCACCGACGCAGTCGAAGCGCATTCGTGACCACGATGAGCGATGAGCTTGCCATGAGCGCCGCACCCAGCATCGGATTCAAAATGCCGAAGGCGGCGAGTCCAATGGCGACGATGTTGTAACCGATTGCCCATGCGAAGTTCTCATAGATATTGCGTAAGGTGGTCCTTGCCAAGGCGATTGCTGCTGGCACCTTTTGGATGTCGTCACCCAGGATCGTAATGTCCGCGCTGGCTTTTGCGATATCGGTTCCGCCTGCGAGTGCTATGCCAAGGTCTGCCTGAGCGAGTGCTGCAGCGTCATTTATCCCGTCGCCAACCATGGCGACGCGCTCGCCATGGGCTTGCGCGTCGCGGATCGCCGCAGCCTTGTCTGCTGGACGGACATTGGAGCGGATCGAGTCGATGCCGAGTCTTTCGCCGAGAGCCTTCGCATTCTCCTCACGATCACCCGTCAACATCACGACCTTGACTCCACTTGCGCCAAGCGCCAGAACAACTTCGACCGCTCCCGGACGAAGGGTCTCTGTAAGCACAAAGGTCATGGGCGGGCTGTCGTCGATTCTGCAGGCGATCACGCGAACGTCCTCAGGGCTTGTCATGTCGAAATAACTGGGAGCTGCGATCGTCACGGTATGACCGTCGACGGTGCCGATGAGCCCAGACCCCGCGATCTCCTTGACCGTCTCGGGCGTCATTTTGGTCGATGACAGTGTGCTGAGTGCTCTGGACACCGGATGGGTAGAGGAGCGAGCAACGGCCGCAATCCAGGCGCGCCTATCGTCGGTGAGCGCTGCTGGGAGTGCCTCCAAGGAGAGCGTCGCATCGGTGAGGGTGCCGGTTTTGTCGAGAAATACGGTATCGATCTTTGGCACCTGCTCGAGGACGGTGGGGCTTTGAATGAGGATCCCAGAGCGTGCAGCTCTGGACGTAGCCACCAAAAAGGCTATCGGGGTCGCTAGGCCCAGGGAACACGGACAGGCGACAACGAGTACCGCGATACCGGCAATCAGCGCGTTGGCAACGGATCCCTGGCTGAGCCATGCGAGGAACGCGATGGTGGCGATGGCGATGACCACCGGCACGAAGATCCGCGCGATGCGGTCACTGAGGCGCTCGAGGTTGGCCTTGCGTGCCTGTGCCTGGGCAACCTGTTCGGTGATTTGAGAGAGAAAACTCCGCCGGGCGCTGCTGAGTGCCCTTCCTTCGATCAGGTGACCCTCGTTGAGCGATCCAGCGAGTACGGTATCCCCGGGGCCAACGGGACTACGATCGACCTCGCCGGTGACGATGGAGGTATCGATGGTTGACGCTCCGTTGATGACGACCATGTCCGCGGGCACCATCTGGCCCGGTCGAATCGTCAGGATGTCGTCGCGCAGGATGTCGCTGGCGTGAACTTGACACTCGACGCCGTCGCGAACAACGGTGACCTCTCCCAGCATGGTTGCCTGAAGACCACTGAGGTCGCTTCGGGCCAGGGTCTTGGCTCGATCCTCGATCCAGCGCCCAAGGTAGATCACTGTTGGCACAATCGCAGCTGCATCGAAGAAGACCGGCTCATGCGTAGCGCCTGTAAACGTGACCACGCTCGAGAAGACGAAGGCTGTTACAAAACCGATGGAGACCAGGGTGTCCATCCCTCCGGTGAGCTGTCGAAGGTCCTGGATTGCTGTCAAGAGAAAGCCTCTGCCGACGAGCCCAATCACGATGAGCGCAGCGAACATGCCCACGAGGTGCGAGAAGTGGAGGACATCGAGGTCACCGCCGAGCAGCACTGCACTCAATACCATGCTGACCACCAGGGGCCAGAGGGGGTGCGTACTCTTGGTGTTTGTGGGCTGGTCACTCTTGGCCATGGCGTCGTACCCGGCTTGGCGCACAGCTTCGATGATGCGCTCGAGGTCCAACGCGTCGGGATCGTAGGTCACTGACGCCTCTTCGAGGGCGTAGTTCACCGTAGCGCTCGCACCCGGAAGCTTATTGAGCTTGCGCTCGATTCGCGATGCGCAGCTTGCACAGGTCATCCCGTAGAGCTCAAGATCGAGCTGTTTAGCTGATGAGTTCGGCATCGTAGCCGGCCTCGTCAATGGCGGAGAGGAGTTCGCCAACGTCGAGTCCATCTCCTTCAACGGTCACAATTTTGTCGTCCAGATCGACGACGACCGAGCGAACATTGGGAAGCTTGGTCACCTCGGATTCGATCGCAACTTGACAATGATGACAACTCACGGTTGGTACGCTAAATTGCACGTCGTTTACCTCGTTCTTTCTCTTGGTCCAGTTTATCCGCTCACAAGCGCACCATCGGAGGGAGCCATCCACCACAGGATCAGCGAGAGCCGAGATGACAGGCGGACGCTTCGTTGGTCGTGGCCTCGAATCCTTGCCCAGCGGCTAGCCGCCGCTTTCGACTCTGCGTCGATTCGGGCGCCACTCTTGATATCGGGACTCCGCCGAGGATCGTTCGGCCGCGCGCCAACTCAGCCGCGTGCGCTAGCACGTTCAACGATAGCAAGTAGCCGAAACCGTGCGCAGTTGCCGCGATGGGCCGCAATCGTGTAGGCGATAACGACGAACGTGGAGGCGGCGAGCGGATTCGAACCGCTGTGCAAGGCTTTGCAGGCCTCTGCCTAACCACTCGGCCACACCGCCAACGACCTATAGGAGACTAATCGGGACTGTAATCTGAACCGATCGAGTTGGCTGATACGCTGAAGTTGGAACAAGATGGACGGGATGAACAGACGCAAGGTCATCGGCTGGACGGTAGGTGTTGGTGCAATCGTGGTAGTGAGTATCGGTACGCTGGCGGCAATTCCAAGCGGTGGTCAACGGCCGGCCCAGATCCCTATCCCTGGCTCAGCGACGACGGCGCTGGGACAACTTGAAAAGCTTGGGCCAGATGGGACGATTCCGAAAAACATCGCGGAGACCGTGCTGATCCCGGTGGGAGCCAAGGCGGAGTCCTATAAGAACCTCAACCCAAATGGTGCGAACTTTGATGGTTACGTCCTTTATCGTGTTCCGATGAGTCCGCCAAAGGCTCTGGCCTTCTTCAAGGCTTCGCTTCCCGATGCTGGATGGCACCTCTATGACGCGAGCGCTACCAAGGGCCAGGATGTGATATTGGCGTCCAAGGCCGGCAACAACGGCTTCTACTGGGAGGTTGGTATCAAGGACCCGTATCCCGCCCATAGCGCTGGATCCCAGTTGCAGCTGCGGATACTCCAGATCAGCTTTTCGTGAGAGTGCTCATAGCCGGAGCTGGTCCGGGTGGCTCGCTGGCCGCGGTGTTGCTCGCGAGACAGGGCCACGATGTCGTGTTGGTGGATCGTTCGGAGTTTCCGCGAGACAAGGCTTGTGGCGACGTGATTGGTCCGCGGGCACTCGCGGTACTCAAGCAGGCCGATATTTCCCTTCCGGCTCATGCACATCGCATCGGGTCGATGGTGCTGGGATTCGAGGCTGGCCAGATCACGCTCCCTGCTCGCCCAGGACTCGGGCATGGCGGCTACGGCGTGACTATTCGTCGGCGAGAGTTTGATGACCTGTTGCATCGCGAGGCTGAGCGTGCAGGGGCCACAACGCGCGTCGGTGTGGTCACCAAAGTAACTCGAGCTGGGCGGCGTTTGAGCGTGAGCGTGGGGAGTGAGAGCGAGGATTATGAACTTGTGGTCGGGGCCGATGGCGCAAATTCGACGGTAGCTCGCTCGATGGGGTTGATGAATGCCGACCGGGCGCTGATGGGTTTTGCGTTGCGACGGCATGTATTGGGGGCCACACGAGAGGACCGAGTGGATCTCTTTTTGGAGCAGGGTGATACTGCGCTACCCGGTTACGGATGGGTTTTCGATCAGGGTGATGGTCGCTTAAACCTCGGGATTGGGGTCGGCATCGGTACGCAGCGGACACGAGCCAAAGGAGCGCGTGAGCTGCTCGAGCGTTACCAGCGAAGGCTCCAGGCGCAAGGTATCGTCACGATTACCGGATCCCCGAGCGAGATGGGCGGCTGGTTAAAGATGGGTTTGATCGGCCAAAGAGTGGCCGATGATGGAGTTTTCCTGGTTGGGGATGCGGCGGGGCTCGTCAACCCGTTGCAGGGCGAGGGGATTGCGGCAGCACTCTTGAGCGCGACGCTGTGCGCGTCAGCGATCGATCGGTACGGAGCGAATGGGGCTGGCGCTTACCGCAGTGAGATTCAAGATCATTTCGGCGCGTTTCTTTCGACGGGATACCTGGCTCAACGAATAGCCCTGTCGCATCCAAGGGTAGCTCGGATTGCCATGCGAACGTTGATGGTGGCGGGTCGCTACGACCGTATCGCCAGCGCATGGGGGTTGTTCTGGAATGACCTGACCGAATACTCTGGCTCGCAGACGGGATCGCTGGCAGCACGCACCATGGTGCATGTCGGTGCAGCGATCACGCAAGGGGTACTTGGATCCCCTGAGTGGTTGGGCTAAGCCGTTCTACGGCTACTGCAGGCAGAGGACCTCATCAGGGAATTGACGGTAAGCCGTCGATGCTGCGCGCGTTGAAGCGCTTGCGATAGTTGCGTAGCCCCTCCTCGCCCTTGGCGGCGATCCAGTTCTCGAGGCGATCGCGCTCGCGCATCTGCGGGGCCATGGGTACTCCATAGCCACACGAACTCGCGATCCCTTTGACGGTAATCAAGATGATTGCCCTGGCACCCCCACGCTGAGGAAATTTGGTGATGAGACTCTCAAAGCGCGATCCGCCTGGCAGCAGCGGCTGACCACTCCCATAGATTCGAAGAGTCTTGGGTACACCGGAAAACGAGCAAAACATCAACGTAACTCGTCCATTTTCGCGCAGATGGGCGATCGTTTCTGAGCCCGAGCCCGTCAGATCGAGGTAGGCGATGTGGTGGAGGTCAGGGACATAGAGGGTGTCGCGTAATCCCTTGGGTGAGCAGTTGATATGGCCGTGTTCGCTGAGCGGTGCAGTGGCAACAAAGAACACCTCCTGAGCATGAATGAAGTCGATGTCATCCTTTGTTAGCTCTGCGTGCATGGTCATAGTCTCGACTCTAGTGACGGGGTCAGCGTTGCCGAGTAGGTCGTGGTGGAATTTGTCAGGCCGACTCCAAAGATTGGGGCCCTAGCATTGCGCTACTGAGACCCGGTCTGCGTTTGGAGAATCGGAGAATAAAACGGGGACCAAACGATTCACAGTCTTGATGTGTCAGAACGTTATCGAGTAGATTAGTTCCTCGCCTACATCGGGCCACGACCTTATGGGAGTGGTGCCTATGTGGTCATTGGTGACGTCTGTCGACAGCTGAGATGCTCGAACGGTTGGGCCTTTTGGAGAGAGTACATGCGTTTTGGGGCGCACGAGGGTGAAGGTTGGTGCTTTCCCGCCATCTGCCCTAGGATTTGTGCATTGACCGAGGTGTACATGACCCCAAAAACGAAGGAGGCTTGAGTTGGCTGGGAACCGAGAGCGGTCCATGATCTGCTTTGCCGGACCGATTGGCAGCTCCGATCACCGTGTGATCGAACTCTTTGGGTTCAAAGACTTCGATCCTCTTCCAATGCCCTCGGTCGAGGAGGTGATCTTCACCGTCTCTACTACACCCGGTCTCCTTGGGGTCCTTCCGATTGAGAACTCGACCGAGGGAGAGCTAACCCTGACCTTGGATCGACTGATTTTCGACGTCGACGATGCGTTCATTGTTGGCGAGGCCGTGCTCGCCGAGGAGATTTGGGGGTTTTCCATTAACGGCGAGGCGTCGGTGCACACTGCGATTTCACACTCGATGATTCTCGATCTGTGTGCCGACTTCATCCGTCATCGTGGCCTCAACGTCCGCCATGCAGTCTCGACGAAGGCGGCCTGCGATGAGGTAGCGGGCACGAGGGATCCAGGGCTTATGGCGCTCGCGCCACCAAGTGTCGGTTCACAGGCGGGGTTGAACCCTATCGAAACGCAGGTAGCCCAAGTCAGCGAGTTGCGAACGCGCTATGCGCTCATCGCGAACAACCTCCCAGCGCCGAGTGGATCCGACCGCACGATGCTCGCCATTGTGCCACGTTATGACGCGGTCGGCGCGCTCAGCGAAATCGCTGGGCAGTTCAAGAGCCACGACGTGAATATGACGTCGATACTTTCGCGGCCGTTGGCGGGTGAGCGTGATGTGCACTGTTTCGTCGTGGTAGCAGATGGCCACGCGCACACCGAGCCCGTTCGCTCGTTGCTGCGCTCCCTGTTGCGGGCCGGCCATCAGGTCAAGTTGATGGGCTGTTACCCTCGATGGACTGCGAAAGAGGTCGTTACTCCGTCGACGCAGCTGCCACGAGGGGTCCTCGCCTATGAGGAGATATCGGACTCCGCCCAACAGTGAAGGAGGACGATGAACCTGGGTCATGGGCCGAGATCTCTGGGGTATGGCGTCGATCTCGACCAGCTCGGAGACGTTGGAGTCGTTGGACTCGGGCACATGGGTGCCTCCCTCGTCGGTGCGCTTCAACAACAGCTCAACGTAGTTGGTTTTGATCGGGATCCGGAGTCCATCGCCTTTGTGCGATCAACCTTCAACGCCCGTGGTGCCGAATCGGTCGAGGAGCTCGTGCGAGAGTGCCGTGTAGTCGTTATCGCGACCCCCACGCCGGAGGTTCCACGCGTACGGGAGACCCTCGAGGTGGCGGCCGCCAAGTTAGACCTGCATCCCGTCGTCTGCGATATCGCCTCGATCAAGGGTGATTTGGCGATCGGACAATTCAGCGGCTCGAGTCTTCGATACGTAAGCCTGCACCCGATGGCGGGGCGCGAGGGCAATGGGGCCACAAGCGCTGACCCATCGATTTTCAACGATGCCAATTGGGCGGTCGCGCTCACCGGATCGGAGGATCCCGACGCGCTAGCGACCGCGGTTACCCTCCCTCTCGTCCTCGGCAACGGGGTCATACCCATTCGTTGGGAGGATCACGATCCTGCTATTGCTGTGGTGTCGACGTTGCCGCACGTGAGCGCGGTAGCGTTGGCGCGAGTTCTTGGTCAAGGTGCAGATCACATGGCTCTCGAGTGGCTGGCGGCTGGTTCGATTCGAGATGGAGTTCGTGTCGCTCGCACTGATCCCGCACGTATCGTCGAGATGCTCCACCCGAACCGCATGCCCCTGCGCCGAGCCATTGATTCCCTGGTCAGCGAGTTGGTAGCCTGTCGAGATCATCTTGAGGATCCGCAATGGTTACTCGAGTGGGCGCGCTCAGGAAATGATGGTGCGCAGGCAGTGCTCCTGCGCAGCGGCGACGTTCGTCAGGAGCGGGTTCCGCTCACCGCGCTGGTCGAGGAGTTCCTCCGTTTGGCAAAGCGCGGTCGCCTAGTCGTGAGCCTGGCTGTTGATGGGGACGAGGTGCAGTTGGCATCAGCTGGTCATGAGGCGAGTGGAGACCCTGCGCCGTAGCTCCTTACCGAGCTTGCCGAGCTCGGTGATGGCGCTCTGGTCGTGATGGTCGACGATGCTCGGGATCAGCGCATGCTGGGCACGATGGAGTTCAATCAGGTCCGGGTGGACGAGAGCCTCCTCAAGGGTGCACGCGAAGTTCGAGTGCTCGTGGGCACCTTCGCTGGCGGCAAACGAGAGCATGGCACGCTCCCATCGAAAGCTCTGCACGGCGGCGACAACGAGCGGATACGAGGTTGTTGTCGGCAGGCTGAGCGGATTAGGGAAGGTCAGCAGTTGTGCAAGGGTAAGGGGGCGAGCCAGTGCATAACCCTGCCCGAAACGGGCACCGAGGGCTCGCAGTACGGGGAGCATTCGCGGATCTTCGATACCCTCGATGACGAGTTCAACTCCCATGAGTTCGCTTGCGTCGATCGCGACCGTTACCAGTGGAAGGCCGACATTGAGCAGTTCTATTGGTTCGGAGAAGGACCGATCGAGTTTGATCTCGTCAAAAGGAAAGCTCATGATCCGCGAGAGTGATGCGTAGCCGGAGCCAAAATCGTCCAGTGCGATATGGTGACCAGCGGCTCTGAGCAGTGAGAGCGGACCGTAGGCCAGAGAGACGAGATCCTGGGTTTCGGTTATCTCGATCCCGAGCTGGTGAGGGTCGAGGCCCTGTTTGCGCCAGTAGTTGATGATCGACTGGGCGCGATCGCCGTCGGAGATCAGGTCCGGCTCGATGTTGATCGAGACGGGGATGGACAGACCGGTGGAGGCAACCCCCTCGCCAGCCTGCGTGAGCACCGCCTCGAAGACGCGTCCTCGCTCTCCTTTTGAGAGGCTCGTGAGAAACTCCTCGGGGCCAGTAACTCCTGATGGGGTGTTCAGTCGCACCAACGCTTCTACTCGGGCGATCTTACCGGTGCGAAGATCGACAATCGGCTGATAGCGAACGTCCAGGTGATCGCGGCCAAGGGCAATCAGCGAGTGAATCTGAGCCGTGGAGGTTCGCGAGTGCGAGGGAGGCAGCGGAGGCATCACTAGGTTCAGACCAGGCCGGATAGTACCCTCCATGGACTGGCCGAGTGCAGCCTCAGCGGTATCGAGCAGTGCGAGTGGATCGTCGCCATCGTCGGGCGAGATTGCGAGGCCCACATGCCAGGGCGCTGTCGGATCGTTGTGGGCGAATATGGTTGTTTCGGCGATATCTTGGAGTTCGCGTTGGATGATGCTGCTCATCGCTTCACGATCCCGGAGGCCCTCGACCAGGAGCGCGAAGCTGCCATCACCGAGACATGCTACCGTGTCGGTCGAGCGGGTCAGAGACGCAAGCTTACGTGCGAAGTCGACGAGAAGCCGATCGCGGTCGCGCGGATCCTGGCTGGTGTGCGGCTGCGCGAGTGTCGAGATATCGATGAGCGCAAGGGCAACACAAGTCTGTGTACGCTCCGCCCGCTGCACGCCGACGTTCAACGCCTCGATAAAGGTTCGGCGGTTGATCAGGCCCGTGAGCGGATCACGGCTACCAGAGGCAAGCGCCGATCGAAGTTCGGCCCTTGAGCGCCGCTCCAGCGTGTCGACCGCCCGGGCAATGAGGCGTTGACGCTGTCGATCGATCAAGGCTGCGGGCAGGTCCGGCCGTCCTTTGGCGGTCAGTGTAGCGAGCGATTCAATCAGTCCCGTGCAGGCCGACGCCGGTAGCCCGCGACGGTGCAGGGTGATGGCGGCAAGCTCGGCGCCCTTGCGACTTGCTCCGGGGTCGGCGAGTGCCGGGGCCAGTGCCAAGACCAAGGGCCTTATGTCCTCCAAAGACAGCGACCACTCCTCGTTCGCCAAGAGCGAGAGAGTCCCCTGTATGAAGTCAGGCTGCTCAAACCAGAGCTGTGCTGGGTACGGACTCGCCACGGCTCTCTGATCCTTCCTTCTCCCACCCGCTTGATCTCACCAGGGTTAACCGTCGATCTAGCCGTAGGTGTTACGTCGCGCGCTCGACGCCTTCGCCGCCGCTGACCACGGGCCTAGAGTGTTGTTGCGTGACGTCCCTTTGCCCTCGTGCGGCGCATCCTTTTTGGGGGTGTTAGCTCCTTGCATGCCCCATTCTATCCCGTTCTTGACAGCGGCGTCGTGACAATGAGCTGCTTTGTGGCTGGCGCGTGCAACATCCCGGTCTCGGACCGATGGTACCCAAGCACATTGCCCCACTGTCTGGTAGTCGTGATCGATTTTTGATAGGCTACAGTCCTAACACGCAGAGAGGTAGGTGGGGGATCGTGGAATCGACCATGCAACACAGCGAATTGACGGTGGCGGCGATGCTGCGCTACGGCGAGCGGGCGTTTCCGGACGCCGAGGTGATTACCTACGATCCGGAGCATACCTCGACCACATCATTCGCGCAGGTGGCCTCGCGAGCGGCCCAGCTTGCCAATGCCCTGACCGGGATTGGAATCAAACCCTCGGATAGGGTGGGTACGTTCTGCTTTAATCATCACGTCCACTTAGAGGCGTACCTGGGTGTACCCGCCATGGGGTCGGTGATTCACACACTCAACATTCGCCTTGCTCCAGATCAGCTGCAGTATGTCATCGCTGATGCTGAGGATAGCGCCATCATCGTTGACGGCGTGGTATTGCCAATGCTCGCTCAGGTGCTTGATCGCTGTCCTAGCGTCAGAGTCCTCATTGTGGTGGGGCCCGTCCTCGACCCAACCGTCCTAGAGCAGCTTGGTAAGCGACTGCAAGTTATCGACTACGAGGAGTTCCTGGGCGCACAATCCACGGCATTCGCATGGCCCCAGGTCGTCGAGACGGATGCGGCGATGATCTGCTACAGCTCTGGAACGACGGGCAACCCGAAGGGTGTCGTTTACTCTCATCGCTCAACCTATCTCCATGCCGTGTCTGCGCTGCCATTGTATGGTCAACGCAGTTGGAACATTGTCGCGTCAAAGGGCGATCGAGCGCTCATCGTGGTTCCCATGTTCCATGCCGCAGCGTGGGGTGCGCCGTACGCGTGCTGGCTTACCGGGTCGACAATGATCATGCCTGGGCGCTTCCTCCAGGCTGAGCCTTTGGCGAGCATTATTGAGACGTTCCAACCAACAGTCTCCTCAGGGGTCCCCACGATCTGGAACGATCTCTTCAACTATCTCGAGTCACACCCAAGGGATATCTCGAGCCTCCGGATGTTGACATCGGGAGGGTCAGCGACACCAAGGTCGCTCATCGAGGGATACCTCAACAGGTACAACATTCCGATGGTTTCCGGTTGGGGCATGACGGAGACGTCACCCGTATGCACCCTTGCGATTCCTCCGTCTGGCACGCCACGCGATCGGTTGGTCGATTATCTCGAGACGGCAGGCAAGGTCGTGCCGGGAGTCGAGCTCCGTATCGTCGATGATGGACATCAGGTGCTGCCATGGGATGGAAAGGCCATTGGCGAGATCCAGGTGAGGGGTCCGTGGATCACCGCGGGCTACATGGGCGGTCTCGGCACTGAGAATTTTGATGACGGATGGCTGCGAACGGGGGACATCGCAACCGTCGACCGAGAGGGCTATGTGCGCATCGTGGACCGAACCAAAGACGTGATCAAGTCGGGCGGAGAGTGGATCTCATCGATCGAACTTGAGAACGCCATCATGGACCACCCTTGTGTTGCTGAGGCAGCGGTGATTGCTGTCCCCGACGACCGCTGGTTCGAGCGCCCACTGGCCTTTATCGTGGTCAAACCTGGTATGCAGCTTGATCCAGCGGAGCTGAGAGAGTTTCTCACGAGCCGGGTCGCCAAGTGGTGGCTACCAGAACGTTATTCGTTTGTCGACGCCATACCACGCACCTCGGTTGGAAAGTTTCATAAGAAGGTCTTGCGTGAGGGATTCCAGGCGGGTAACTATGTCGTACAAACCTTTGGACAGTCGGTGACCCAAGAGGCGTGATGACGAACGATGAGACTCAAGAGCGCATGCTTGCTGGCATCGAGGAGCTACTCTCGCAGCTCGATGATCTGAGCTTCTCTCAGCTGCTTCGCCTTCGGAATCTCGATCCAATGAGGGTTAAACAGGTTCAACAGGAGCTCGTCAAGGTTCGGCGTGCGCTCATCAAGGCGCAGCAGGTGCTGGGTCGTCTTGACCTTGCGATCCCAGAGCGCGAGGAGCGTGAACGATGAGTTCCATGGGTGATGTACTGTGGCAACCAGCTGATGGGGGTCTAGATAGTCCACTGGGAGAGTTCCTCGCAAGAGAGGGTCCGTCGCTCGGGGTTCGTTCGGGCACCTATCGGGATCTCTACCAGGCGAGCATCACCGCTATCGGGCCGTTTTGGCGTTCCGTAGCGCGCTACACGCAGTTGGCAGGCGACTTGGGTGAGCGCGACCTCGTCGGTGCGTTGCCTGATGCGACGTTCTTCCCGGATGGCGTGCTCAACTACGCACAAGAGGCTCATCTGCGTTTTCGTGACCCCGCTCGGATCATCGTTGCCGATGAGGATGGTCGCTGTGAAAGCATCATTGCCTCTGAGTTTTGGCATACGGTGGCGCAACTCGCTGCCTTTCTGCGCTCGAGTGGCGTTCAGCAGGGGGACCGGGTGGCGGGCTATCTCCCGAACGTTTACGAGGCGGTGGTTGGACTCTTCGCCACTGCGAGTATCGGTGCAGTGTGGTCGTGTACCTCCCCGGACTTTGGTGTTGGGGCCGTGGTCGATCGATTCCGTCAGATCGAACCGAAGGTGGTGTTGGCGGTCAACGAGTATCGTTACGGCGGGCGTCCTATTGATCGACGCGAGGCGCTCGGCTCGATCCTTGGCGCACTGCCAACCGTTGGCACGTTGATCACGGTTGGGTCGCCAATCGACCCTCCGCAGGGAGCTTGGAAGACGATCTCCTTTGCCGAGGCCACCCAGGGTCGTCACGACTTGGGTTTTACACCCGTGCCGTTTAATCACCCGCTCTGGGTCCTGTACTCCTCCGGGACAACCGGCATCCCCAAGGCCATCGTGCATTCCCATGGCGGTATCGTGTTGGAGCACAAGAAGGTGCTCGAACTCCAACATGGCATCACCAGTGGTAGCACGTTTTTTTGGTATTCGTCTACTGGCTGGATGATGTGGAACTTTCTCGTGGGCGGCCTCCTCGTAGGGGCTTCTATCGTGCTCTACGATGGCTCTCCGGGCTTTCCCAACCTCGAGCGACTGTGGCGCCTCATCGACGAGGCGGATATTTCGTTCTTCGGTGTTTCGGCGCCATTTCTGCGAAGCTCCCAGGTTGGTCGTGTGGATCCACGCAGTTTCATGGTCGGGTCATCCCTGCGCGCTATTGGATCGACCGGGGCTCCGCTGACGGTCGATGGATTCGATTGGGTCTATCAACATCTCCCGAATCCTGTGCAGTTGGTCTCGGCGTCGGGTGGAACCGATGTGTGTACCGCCTTTCTAGGAGGATCACCGATGCATCCTACGCGAGCAGGCCTGATCGCAACGCCGGCTCTCGGGGTAGCAGTTGGCGCCTTCGACGAAAACGGTCGTTCTGTGGTTGGGCAGATGGGCGAGTTGGTAATTACCGAGCCGATGCCATCCATGCCGATCGGGTTTTGGAATGACGAAGATCGTCACCGCTACCATGAGGCTTACTTTGCACAATATCCTGGCGTGTGGCGCCACGGTGATTGGGTGACGTTCTACGAGGATGGCTCCAGCGTGATCTATGGTCGTTCAGACTCAACGCTGAACCGCGGTGGAGTGCGGATGGGAACCGCGGAGTTTTACCGCGTGGTGGAGGCGATCGATGGGGTGGTTGACTCTCTCGTCATCGACACCTCGGCGTTGGATCGGACAGGTGAGCTAGTGCTGTTTGTGGTAACCGATCAGGCCGATCACGAGGCGCTGACAAGCCGTATTCGAGCGGCACTGCGCGAAGAGCTCTCTCCTCGTCACGTCCCTGACCAGGTCTTTTATGTATCTGGTGTCCCCAAGACGCTCAACGGCAAGAAGCTCGAGGTGCCTATCCGGCGACTGTTTCTCGGGTCGTCCTTGGCCGAGGTTGCCTCCCGAGATTCCGTGGCCAATCCGGACGTGTTGGCAGAATATGAGGCATTGGCGAGGTCGTAGCCCCCGTCTTGGCCGGAGAGTTCTCCTGAGTCGGATGCCGGGAATCTGTGCGCGCATCACCGTACCCACTACGCCCAAGGGATCACGTTCAAACAACCGGCCCAGGAGGTCAAGGTGACAACGACCGATCTCGGTCATAGAGATGCAGGGATCACATCACGTGGGATGATCAACCGAACAGTGAGGGCGTGGTCCTTGGAGACCTGGTGGCGAGGGAAGTTGTGGCCGAGCGATCGAAACGAGCCGATCTGTGCCAGGTGACAGCATCGACGTAGGAGTATCGAATCCTGTGCTCCTCAAAGGGTCGGCATCGACAATCGGATAGGTGAGCCCTCATTGACCCAACGGAACCGGGCTGGCGCTGGCCAAGAGATCGGATCACCAGTCGACACAGACAACAAGAGCACACGAGGTCGATGACCGGCGCTGGGCGTCTGCTCCTCGCTTGGAATCCATCCCATCGATAGCTGATCGGTCCCTTCTTGCAAAGCCGGTGCCAAGAACATACGGGTAAACGAGTGGCGTCCTTGGTCAAGGACAAAGGTACACCGAGCGCTCGGGGCCGTCAGCATCCCCTCACGGGTCAGGG
>JAJZXI010000140.1 GCA_021806545.1 Actinomycetes bacterium
CCAGTACGCTAACTCGGTTGT
This sequence comes from Actinomycetes bacterium, assembly GCA_021806545.1. GTDB lineage: Bacteria > Actinomycetota > Acidimicrobiia > Acidimicrobiales > Acidimicrobiaceae > Ferrimicrobium. Next base: position 22 of record JAJZXI010000140.1, read on the forward strand.
ATGCAAACTGTCCACGAGTACCAGTTAACACCATCGAATGCTCCGTGTCCAGTCGTGTTTACGTCCAGCGTGGACTACGCGCTACGGGTTTACCGAATGTTTACGACTCGATTGGTCGAAGGCGTATCTCCTCGTTGTCATCCTATGACGTTGAGAAGTACCTGCGTGGGTTCAAGGATGAAGGGCTGGCTGAAGCCACGGTTCGCCAGGTTCGATCCGTCTTGGGTCGGGCGTGCCGATTGGCTCGCAAGTGGAGCGGTGGATCTTTGCCCAACCCGATTGCAGACTCAGAGCTGCCGAGTTGGTCGATTGAGTCACACGTGCCGGTGAGAGCCCCTTCACTCGATGAGGTGCAGAGGTTACTTGTTGGGGCCCACAGCCTGGATCCGCGCATCAGTTGTATTCTTCGTCTCATCGTTGCCACCGGCATGCGCCGGGGCGAGGCCTGTGCAATCCGTTGGAACGATTGTGATCTCATGCTCGGTACCATTCGCATCGATGAGTCGATCGTATCGAATAAGGGGAGCGCGACTGTGAAGTCGCCAAAGACGAGGGCCAGCATACGAAGCGTAGCAATCGATGAGGGAACCTTAGATGAACTTCTTAGACTGCGCGAGATTCAAGAGAACTTAGCTCAGTCGGCGGATATGACGCTCGATGTCGATGCCTTTGTTTTCTCTTTTGGGCCGGGTGGCTTGACACCGCCACATCCTGACTCTATTTCCCACGCTTTCACGAGGACAAGAACGCTGGCGGGTGTTGGGGACGACATCCACCTGCATTCTGCGTCACTTCCAGGCGACTGCGCTCGACGCCGTGATCTCAGAGAAGCAGAAACAGTCGCGACTCGGGTGGACGAATGCGGTCATGGCCCGTCACTACACCGACTCGGTGCCAGATGAGGATAGGCGAGCAGCTGAGCATATTGGTCGACTGCTCGGTAAGGGAACTGGGATCGATGTCGATCTCAAAGAACCACACACCGGACAGGCTATGGGCTCCGACTGAGCTAGTTCTACTGCCCGGGGACCGACACTGGCCGCGGTCCGTGTATTCGCCGTTAGCGACATAGTGCCCGCTGGCTGCTGACCCCTCTGCCCACGTCCAAGAGCCGACGAAGCGCCTCTTGAGAGACACGCCACCGACCACCAACTCTGATAATGGAAACTGGAAAGGTGCCTTCTGCGCTTGCCTTATAAGCGGTCGAACGCATAACCCCCAACATGATCGCCGCTCATCCTCACTAGGCGAAACTCGATTCCCTCGGTTCACCGCTTGAGCTCCATCGGTTGCCATTAGGTCGCAGTGGGCAAGACAGTTACCGATGAATCCACACTCCACCGGAAAACCTGATCGAACGCAACGAGAACAGTCCCTTCACCCTGAGGGCTGGTTTGCTATCGACCGGGTAAGCGGTGTAACCCTACCCGATGCCCTCTGACCCGCTATCCATCGCAATCGTCGAGCAATGCCCCGAGGAACTCCACTACACCGCCGATGTCGAGGGGCTCAGCGGTTTGATCAACACAGCGTCCGCGAAGAGAGTTATCAACGAGGGTTGCAGCGAGTCCTTTGGCCATCGCCGCAACCCGCATGACCTGCAAGCAACGCATGATCCATACCGCCAGGGGCTTCCGTGACGGACATGGTCGTCTCTTTCGGCCTATCTGTGTTTTCATGCCCAACCGTTGGTGTGGTGTTTGTACAGCACCATGCCCGTCCAAAACGTCCTGCTCGCACGGAGTGTTACAACTTTCTCTACTACTTCAAGAGTGTAGGGTCGACCACGTTGCCAACCCATATCTGTCCTAGTCGTCGTGCGATGGATCGATGCCCCTGAATCCAGATAGCCTGTCACAGCTGATTCGGCACTCCTCGACTTCCGATCGATACCATCTACCGACCGACCGAATGCGTGCTGTCGTACCTTGCCCAGGCGCGGCAGCCACCGAATCGGCCCTCCAAAGATGTCCGGGGCGGTTCACGACGACCTTCGCGAATGCAGCAGGTGTAACTGATACGGTATGCTGAGCTTGCTGAATCGCAAGTAATGCGGCGCAACGGAGATCAGCGTTTTCGACAAGCAGCTTCGTTCAGTTGCGCTATGAATCAGCTTCCCGATTTAGGATGGCATGTGAAGCCCGTGGCTTTTACAGAGCGACATTTTGGCGGGCTCAGGAATGGTAAACCTCGGAGTAAAGTTATTTTCCCCAAAGGTCACGCATTCTCCCTTCCTGCCAAGAACAACTCCATGGGTGCAGACCACTCCAGGGCGATTTATGGTTCTTAGAAAAGGATTAGGCTGGCCAACCTCTGCACATGTCCCTTTCTGGTTCACAACGATCCCGATCGCTTCAACTGTGAATGTGCCAGTGTTGGGCCTATCAGATGACCTATTCGCAAAGATCACGACGCCCACCAGAAGCAGCAAAAGAAGGATAGCGATCAAGACTTGTGGTTGTAGAAGTCGCTTCGTGTTCATCGATCGTCCTCACTCATCCCTTGACAATCCCTAGCGTTAACTTGCCGCAGGTGCCTGATCTCTAGTCGAGTCATGTGTTTACTGCGTCAGTATCCCCGTAGTTGGACCAATAGAGAGTGAAGGTATTCCCAGAGCTTATCGGTCCAGGATAGGCGTCGGTAACTTCGGAATCGTCGTTGTGCCAGTCATACATGTCCAGGTAATTATGGCTCCAGTTTCCAACACCATTCCAGGTGCTTCCCTGTTCCGCGTTGGCGTCGCTGAAGGTCGTGTTGTTAAAGTCGGCTAGCGGCGGATAGTTGTTGCCCACTTGGGTACGCTCTACGATCCATTCGGCATTCAAGCCGGTGAAACCACCACTGAAGGAGGCATCGAAACTGGTGGCAACTCCCGTTGATTCGTTCTTGATGTAGTAGTGCGCCGTCGAGGAGCCGTAGTAGGCAACGTTGACGAAGATGGTCTGTCCTGGACTCACGGCGATGTTGACCTGTTGCTGGGCGTTAAACGGAAATGCCTCCCACCAAAGGTAGTAGGAAGTAGTCGCCTCCCATCCATAATGCAGGACATATTGCCAGCTGATGTCCTGCTCACTGCCTGCTTGTAGGAGCTGGTTCGAACTCGCCTTTCCCGATCCTATCCCTGGCCAGATGGAGGAGTACGCATTCGTGCCCGCAGGGCTCCCGACTGATGGAACGTTCCACTTCGCGACGATCGAATTGAATTGGCTGCCGTTCTTTGCCTGGTTCCCGGCCCAGTTTGGGGCTTCAAGCTCACCAGTAGAGCTAGCGCTTTGATGTGACGGTGATGCTGGCTGGTGATTATATCGGGGAGTGAACCGTGGGTATACCCATTTCGTATGTGAAACCGCCCCGATGAACCAACCCGGAGGAGTACCAGCAGGCCTCTCGGGGAAGCCATTGGCACGAAGAGCTGCATTGCTCGCAGTGAGTGGGTCAAAGTTAGCTGAAGGTGGGGTGGGAGTCACCAGAACCTTCCCGACCTGGAACGAGGATGGCTCAGGATTCGAGCTATAAGCCACGGTCGCCGGTGACGCAAGAGCAGCACTGCTTCCGGCAAACGCTAGTAACAGTCCTCCCCGGACAATGGCTCCAAACCCCATCGCTTACCCCCTTCGATAGCTTCTACGAGAAGTATCGTCTGGTGTTCGGAAAGATCTTAACACCGCGAGTACAATCTGTCCGAATATATCGGGTCATTTTGTGGGTTGTCAGGTTCTACCTGGAAGTTCGGTGCGGCTTCGACTTTCAGGTAATTCTTACGCTCGGCTACTCAGACTGTCGTTATCTGTCAAGACCGCGCTAGTCCGGACGAGAGCTGATCAGCTCCCCCAGTAATCCTCGCCATCATTTTCGCGTAGCTCGTACAATTGTCTGCTGGCATACGGGCAGCAAAGATCATGCGTTCCATTGAAAGACCGAAGACATGTCAAGAGCGTTCGGGAAAGGGCAGTGACAGCAACACGGCTAAGCAATCCTTGGGAGGATCCTCAAGTCCCCTTCACCCAACTTTTCACCCAACAATTGTGCCCGAGAACGTCCGACCCAGTCCGAGGTCGTCTCATCACACTTACCAGAACACCTCAATGAGCTGCAAGAATGAGATGTACTCGGTCACTATTACTACCGGCTCGGACACTTTATAAGCACCTTTTAATCCCAAGGTGCAGGGTTCGAGACCCTGGCGGCCCACCAGGTCAGGGCATCCTTTAGCCTCGCAGACTCGCGGGAAGGCCCAACAAGGCCCACAAAGTGGATAGCTGTGGCATTAGCAAGCCGTATTTCATGCAACCCTGGGTTGCTTTTGGTCATGCGGCTTCCAAACTCGTTCCTCGCCTCGGCGAGTTCTTGGTCATGCCTCCACTTTCCTCGAGCCCCTCGCCCTTACGGTGGATCAGATAGGATTCACCAGTCCGGACCAAAAGGTATTGGTTTCGCTCGGAACAATCATGAACCCTTGCTCCGCAGAGCGATGACCAAGTCAGGGACAGAGACTCGAGCAATTGCCCATACCTGGTTAGGGTCGATACGATGGTAGTGATGCGCAAGCAATATTCGTAGAGCGGATATGTCACTCCATGGGACTCCGGGGTATTCACCAATAAACTCATCTGACAGCGCGCCTGTCGCCTCGCCGATGATTTCGAGTAGGCGTTCGACTGCGCGTAGGCGAATACGCCCGTCATCATCGTCGGATGGCCCCATGGCGACTATCACCGCAAGTTCGTCGGCTGCATCAAATATGTCCGCAACACGGTGTTCGTCATTCCTACTCAAATTGGGATGGCCTCCCGCTTGATATGTTCATCTCGACTCATTAGCCCTTTGGCTGCCACGACATCCACAGACGTGCCTAGAACGCCTGCGATGGCTTCTTGAAGATGAAGTAGGTCGAAGAGAGTACTTTGTTCGTCGAAGTCAACTAACAGATCAACGTCGCTCTCAGAGGTCTCTTCTCCGCGGGCGACTGATCCGAAGACGGATACACTGCGTCCATGATGTTCTCGAACGAGACGATCGATCTCGTTACGGTGAGACAACACCAAGTCAAGCAGCACTCCCATGCTCTCCAGAATAGTTGCGCCATGCGAGATACTCTCTCGGCTCTTGTTCTTACGCAACTGAGCGAGCAAATGCTCGAAGATCTCCCGCAACCACAGCCGGTCGCCGTAGAAGAGATCGATTGCGAAGCGGACCCACTCACGTCTACCGCCTCCGACGTGGCCTCCCGGACAGTGCTACGGGTGGACTGACAATCGGCTCAGCATGCCACGTTCCGCCGTTCTGCCCAACTTTTCACCCAACAATTGCATCCTCTGGCGTCCGACTGAGTCCTAGCCCATCTCACAAACCGCTCCAGCACGCCCTTGGACCGAGTCGTCGATTGCACCCAGTGGGGCGCTTGAGCAACAACGAATCCGGGTGACGCATCCCTTCCACCCACTGGCTGGACAGGAGTTCGACTTGATCTCACGCAAGCGAAACTGGGGTGAGGACCGGGTCTTTATCGTTGGACAGGGGGGGTTGACGACCAGCATTCCCGCCACCTGGACGAATGTCGACCCACCGGATCCTTACGTTGTCGTATCCGCCGGACGCACTGCATTTCGCATCCAGGACCTGCTCGCCTTAGCAGGGCTACTAGACAGTCTCCAGTCCCGGCTCCCGAAGGAGGTGTAAAG
>JAJZXI010000016.1 GCA_021806545.1 Actinomycetes bacterium
CCAACGGCAAGTCCATATCTGTGATCAACGGAGCTACGGACAAGGTGCTCCGCACGATCCATCTATACGCTGGCATCACCGCGATCGCGGTTGACTCCACCACCGACACGGTGTACGTCGGCATGTCCCAAAATTCCTCTGCCACTTACTTTGACAAGACTGACGCGAAAACTCTGTCCGTGATCAACGGAGCCACGGATAAGGTGACCGGCATCATCGATGCTGCTGGCCTCGTAGCGGTCGATCCCACCACTGACACGCTCTACCTGGCCAACGGTAAGTCCATATCGGTGGTCAACGGAGCCACGGATAAGGTGACCGGCACCGTCCATGCTGAGTCTGCCGGGATTGGATTGGCAGTTGATCCCACCACCGACACGGTGTACGCGACTGATGGCGACTCTGTGTCTGCGATTTCTTTTGTAGCGGGCAGCGATAGGAGTGCTTCAGGAGTTATCATTGGCTTGGTTGGGTTGGTCGTCATTGGCGGTAGCGGAGCAGCGTGGCTGTCTGCGTTGAGGCGTCGCCGCACGGTCGGAAGTACCTAGGAGCGTCTTGTACCTGGCCTTTTGATATCGGTCGCCTGTCGTGCACCAGCACCCCCATTGTCTGAGCTGATCGGGTAAGGCGTGTGCCTATGGCCGAGGAGTTGTCGGACCAGAATGGCGTGCTGGTCTTTGTCTGCCCTTGCGCGGGGCCGTTGACCTCTACTTCTGTTCGATCCATTCGTTCGACGAACTAGGGGCGTTGTAGCAGCAGGCTTCCATCGCCTTGCCTTGAGAATTGACCATGGACGGCCCCTTGAGCCCGGTCCACTTCATAAGTGAGAAGACCACCCACCGTTTACTTGCCTCTTCTCATGTATGAGACGAGGTGGTAACGGGCGATAGCGCTGCGTACAACTGATGGCGACTCCAGTCGACTCGTTCTAGTTTGATGGCAGCGCCGTGCAGGCAGCGAGTAGGAATGCCTGAACGAGCGCCTCGTTCTCGTAGGCCTCAGTTCGTTTGGAGGCACCCATGTGCCCCGCGTCCTGTTCAACTCTGAGTGCGACGTTGGTTGATGGGGAAATGGCTCGGAGTTTCGCGACATACTTGGTGGGTTCCCAGTATGAGACGCGAGAGTCGTTGAGGCCTGTTGTGACGAGGAGGTCTGGATACCGTGTCGCTTGTAGGTTGTCATATGGGCTGTAGCTTGCCATGAGTTCCTCGATGAGCTGAGATTCCAGCGGATTACCCCACTCCTCCCATTCCATGATCGTGAGGGGTAGTTCAGGGTCGGATATGGTCGTGAGACAGTCGACAAATGGGACTTCGAGGATGGCTGCACGGAAGCGGTGTGGATCGAGGTTGAGCGTTGCTCCGACCATGAGGCCCCCGGCGCTTGCGCCACGGAGGCAAACGAGTTCTGGTGTGGTGATTCCCTGGTCTATGAGCCAATCGATAGCGCTCATGAGGTCGCGGAAGCCCTGGGGCTTGTGGTGCAGTCGTCCCTGGTCGTGCCATTGGCGGCCAAGCTCTCCTCCGCCTCGGACATGCGCGATGGCGAAGGCGAAGCCTCGGTCGAGTAGGGAGAGTCGCATGGTGGAGAAGGTGGGATCGATTGGCTCACCATAGGCTCCATAGCTGTACACCAGTGTTGGAGCTGGTAGAGTCAGATCCTTGCGGTGCACCACTGTAACCGGAATGGCGACTCCATCGTCGCTAGGGGCGTAGACGCGGTAACTGGTGTAGTCGTCAAGGGATACGTCACCGGTTACTCGTTGCTGCCACAGGGTAGTGCGCGTTGACGTTGGGAGATCGATCTCGATCAGGGTTGCTGCTAGCCCAAGCGAGGTCTCTTCGATGCGAATCGTTGTTGCCAAGGGCTCAGGGTTGCCGAGCAATATCGTCGTCACGGCTGGGTCGTCAACGGAGAGTTCAATGCCTTGGCGGCTGTCGAATGGGACGTAAGTGAGCTTGGTCCGGTCATTGGATCGGAGCTGGAGTACGAGTCCTAGGGTAGTGAGTTCGAAGCTTTCGAGCCGGTCACTGCTTGGCAGATCAAAAAATGGTTGCCACGGGCTGTGTTCATCGACGGCAGAAAATAGCTGGTACTCCTCCCCTTCGTGCGCTGCCATGAGATAGAAGGTTCCATTGATGTGGTCGAGATGATACTCTAACCCCTGTTCACGTGGCCGATAGCACCGCGGGCTGTCCAGTTCGCCCGTCGGAGGAAGGAGCCAGTACTCACTTGTGATGGCGCTGGAAGCCGAGATGACGAGGAATGCTCGATCCTTGGTGCGACCCACGTCGAGGTAGTATCGTTGATCGGGCTCGTGCATCACTACGCGGTCTTCGCTCGGATCGGAGCCAAGAGCATGGGTGAGCACGGTATCCGGGCGCATGGCGTCGTCGGGGCGTGTGTAGAGCAGTTGCAAGGCGTCGTTGGTGAACAGGAAGCCATACGAGGTCGAAGCTATCTCTTCACTGATCGTGATTACGCCGGCGTCGAGACGGCCGACGCGAAGGAGAAAGCGCTCATCGCCCGAGAAGTCCACCCCATAGGCGATGGTGTGGTCATCGTCGGCAATTGCGATGCCGCTTATGCTCAGAAAGTCGTGGCCCTCAGCGATTTCGTTCTCGTCCAATACCGTCTCAACCTCAGTCCCTCCTAGTTTGCGGCGGAGGTGGATCGGATAATCAAGGTCCGGCTCGATTCTAGTGAAGTATTCATAGCCACCTCGCCGAGTCGGGTAGCTCTCGTCTGGCTCGGGAATGCGCGATCGATACTCGCGGACGAGTTCATCGCGCGTTTCCTGCAAAGATCTCGTGAGACGTTCCATGAACCCTCGCTCCTGCTGGAGATAGTCGCTGGTCGCTGGATTCGTGAGGTCGCGAAGGCCGAAGAAGGGATCCTCACGGGTGATGTGAGCGCCCTTGAGAGTCCGCTCAAGACCTGTTGGAGGAGTTGGTATGGGTTTGGCACGTGCGAAGAGCTGCTCAGAGAGATATGACATGCTGGTCAGTGTAGACCGGTCGACCTATCGCTCGGAGTTGTTACTATGGAGATAGTGCAAATCGCTGCCGTGGCGTTTTCCGCTGCGAAGGTGTGAAGGAGAAGCAATGGCCTCTGTGGAACTTGATCTAGGACGCTACAAGCTCGGCTGGTCAGACGTCGAGAACTACGTTTTCAAGCCGAAAAAGGGACTCTCTCGGGAGATCGTTGAGGAGATGTCTCGCATTAAAGGTGAGCCCGAATGGATGCGCAACTTCAGGTTGAAGGCGCTTGCGCACTTCATGCGCCGACCGATGGCTCCATGGTTTGCGGTGAACATGCCCGATCTCGATTTTGACGATATCTACTACTACGTCAAGCCTACCGACCACCAGGTCGATAACTGGGATCAGCTGCCTCAGAACATGAAGGATACCTGGGATAAGCTCGGCATTCCGGAGGCGGAGCGCAAGTACTTGGGCGGAGTGACGGCTCAGTATGAGTCTGAGGTTGTCTACCATCGCAACCGAGATGATCTGGCTAAACTTGGCGTCCTTTTTACTGATATGGATACTGCACTTCGCGAGTATCCCGAGATTGTCAAGCAATACTTCGGCACGGTAATCCCCCCTAACGACAACAAGTTCGCCGCTCTCAACTCAGCGGTTTGGTCAGGTGGGTCATTCATCTATGTCCCTAAGGGTGTCAAGCTTGAGATGCCTCTCCAGGCGTATTTCCGGATTAACTCGGAGAATATGGGACAGTTCGAGCGTACGTTGATCATAGCCGATGAGGGATCTCAGGTTCACTATATCGAAGGTTGCTCGGCACCGGTCTATTCAACCGACTCGCTGCATTCAGCTGTCGTAGAGCTGATCGCCAAGCCGGGAGCCCGTATCACTTATACGACCATTCAGAACTGGTCGTCGAACGTGTACAATCTGGTCACCAAGCGGGCTCGCGCTGAGGCGGAGGCTCGGGTTGAGTGGATTGATGGCAATATTGGCTCTCGGTTGACCATGAAGTATCCGTCGGTGTATCTGATGGGCCCCAAAGCCTCGGGCGAGGTACTGTCTGTCGCGTACGCCGGGGCGGGACAGCATCAAGATGCGGGAGCGAAGATGATTCACGCTGCACCCGAGACGACCTCGACAATCGTCTCGAAGTCAATCTCCAAGGATGGAGGTATTACGACCTATCGTGGACTCGTGCATATGGAGGAGGGAGCCAAGAACTCTCGCTCCTTCGTGCGATGTGACGCTCTATTGCTCGATGATGACTCTATCTCGGAGACAAAGCCGTACATGGAGATCGGCGAACGCAACGCTTGGGTCGGTCATGAGGCAACGGTGTCGAAGGTCGGTGAAGACCAGCTGTTCTATCTGATGAGCCGGGGTCTTTCTGAGTCCCAGGCCATGAGTTTGATTGTGAATGGCTTCATTGAACCAGTCACGCGTACGTTGCCTATGGAGTACGCTGTGGAATGGTCCCGTTTGATCGAGCTTCAGATGGACGGTTCCATTGGCTAGCACATAGCTGACGGTTACTTCTCTACAGACAGACGGGGGAGAGGCGCTGCCGTCGCTCGCACGGGTGGCTATGGCGTCTCTCGCTGAGTTCCGTTCGCTCGCGGTGGGCAACAACAGCCAGATTGATACCTTTTCGCGCGCTCAAAGCTGCTGAGGCGGGCCGCAGCGCTGAAGTCGAGGCCACCCTAACGGGCTTGGTCCTTTGTGGCGTACTTATAGCCAACCCAACCGCCAGCGGCGGCACCAACGACAAGCCCGATGGGACCTGCTACCATGACACCGATAACGGCCACAACGGCCCCGGCACCCACTGTTTTGCCGACCATTGCCGTTCCGCGTTTTGAATAGCTGCTCACGGTGCCACCTTTCGCACGTCCTCGTCATGTGCCATGCTACTCGTGATGCACTGCCGCGGCGACGCTTCGCATTCAGCGGATTCCGCGTTTACCTTTGGTTCATCGGCGACGGGTCGAGTCACCATGCCCGGGCAAATGAACGGTGTGTGAGGGTGGGGTGGCGCTCTCGCGATGAATCGACCTCGCTCTCTCAGTCGGACTTGCTTCTATCCCTCCGGGCGCCAATTCTCCAAGGGGCACTGAAGCGGGAGGTGGAGGCTGGAGCGGGAGTGGTGGCAGTCGGCTGGCCAGGACTATCCTCTCCGGTGTCCATCTCCAACATCGGCAGATCGATCCCGAAACAGCTGCCTCTTCCTAATCCAGCGCTAGCGACCCAGGCAGCACCGCCATGGGCGTGGGTGATGGCAGCGACGAGGGAGAGTCCAAGTCCGGCACCACCTCGTGAGCGTGAGCGCGACTCATCCGATCGATAGAAGCGCTCAAAGACGCGGTCGAGCTGAGCACCTTCGAGACCTGGTCCCGTATCGCACACGGTCAGGCGCACCTTGGCATCCCACTCAAGGAGTGCGATGGTCTCGTCGGTGCTGCCAAAGAGATCGGAGACACCCTTAGCGGTTCGAGCACCTGGCGGTGGTGTGGCGTCTTTGGGGACAATTTCGATCCGCACGACCACCGTGGCGGTTGGGGGAGTGTGGGTGCGCACATTGGAGAGCAGATTGGTTATTACCTGGGTAAGACGATGCTCATCACCGAGGACGAGGGCATCTGGAGGGGCAATGAAGTCAATCTTACGCTCTGGCTCAACGGCCGCCGCGTCCATGACGGCAGCCTTAGCAAGCTTTGACAGATCGACCGGTGCCAGCGAAAGCGGCCGATTCTCGTCCATGCGAGCGAGGAGCAGCAGATCTTCGATGAGTGCAGCCATGCGACTGGCCTCTGACTGGATCCGCTCCATTGCCAGAGGAGTGTCTGTGGTGGGGTCTAACGCACCATCAAGATAGAGCTCTGCGTACCCCTTGATGCTGGTCAGCGGGGTGCGGAGTTCATGGCTCACGTCAGCAATGAACTGCCGAAGTCGTGTTTGCGAACTTTGAGAGTTGTTGTAGGCCTCTTGGAGGCGCTCGAGCATAGTGTTCAACGTACCCGCAAGGCTGGCTATCTCCTGAGGCCCATCATCGTCGACGCGCGCCATGGAGTCGCCTGCGGTAATTCCTCGTGCTTGAACACGCATGCGTTCAAGCGGGCTGAGGCCGATCCTAATCGAAATTGCTCCAGCGAGCCCAAGCGCCAGGACCACACCAAGTGAGACGAAGAGTTCGGCCAGTTCCAGGCGGTGCAGGGTGCTCGTGACGGAGCTCAGCGGTATTGACAAAATCATGGTGGCATCCAGCGCGGGATCACGGGCGGCGAGCACACGATACGCATAGCCGGACTTGGGAAGCTCGATCGTGATCGGATGTCCGACTGGGATATCCACACGCTGGTCACCGGCCTTGCCAGTAGCGACATCAGGCGGAGGTTCTGCGACCGAGTTCGAGAATTGCCCGATCACTGAGGTTCCGTTCGAGAAGATGAGTTCGCCGTAGCTACCTTGGGGAAGGGAGACGAGCCCGGCAAAGCTCGAGCTGCCATAGACACTCGAATGCAGGAGTTCGCGAGCGGCAAGAGGGATGTCGCTGGTGAGCTGAGAATCGACGCGGGCGACGAGGAACGATCGCAGCGCCGTGACGGTTGTGAAGTCAATCGCGAGCGTACCCACTATGAGGGTGGCGAGGGCGATTATCAGCAGGCGCGCCCGCAGGGAGAGCTGTGATCGTTGCCTTGGCGCTGCTTCGGATTTATCGGACGTTGTTAGACTTCCCGCGTCTCAGGCGCACGGAGGCTATAACCGACGCCTCTAATCGTTTTAATCATGGGGGGGCCGAACTGATCGAGCTTCTTACGAAGGTAGCTGATGTAGGTCTCGACGATGTTGGCATCGCCTCCGAAATCGTACTCCCAAACATGATCAAGTATCTGCGTCTTCGAGACAACCTTGTTGGCGTTCAACATCAAGAAACGCAGTAGTTTGAATTCGGTGGCGGTAAGCTCGACGGGCTTGCCGCCACGCAGCACTTCATGGGTCTCGTCGTCAAGCGTGAGATCATGGAAGACTTGCCGAGATGTCTCAGTGGAGCCGCCACCACTCCTGCGAAGCACCGCCTCAATCCGTGCGGTGAGTTCGGCGAGCGAAAATGGCTTTGTCAGGTAGTCGTCTGACCCGAGACGCAGTCCTTCGACCCGATCCTCGACCGAGTCACGGGCGGTCAGAAACAGGATTGGTGTGCTATCGCGCTCTTCGCGAAGTCGCTTGACTACCTGGAAACCGTCGAGACCCGGCATCATTACGTCGAGAACGATGAGGTCGGGGCGAAACGTTTTGGTCAGCTCCAGGGCTTCTCTGCCTGAGGCTGCGATACTCACCTCGTACCCCTCGAAGTTCAACGCCATCTGTAGGAGCTCTGTGATAGGAAGCTCATCATCTACCACCAACACGCGCTTATCTTTCGATGGCCGCCCTTGTGTCGATGTCATGACTTCTCCTTGTGTTGGTGACGAGCGTAGCGTGCGTGCTCGGTGTTCTTAGCGGTCGCACTAACGCGGGAACTCAAGGCCGTTGACGCCGACGCGGGGACGCCACCAGCGCCCATAAGGGCGCCAGTGACATCTCTGGTTGCTTGTTTGCGGTATGGATGACGTATCATCTAGGCTGCTGGCGCGTTGCCTAAGGTGATCGTCAGCGTCGATGTCCCTGACTGGGATAGGACTTTGAGCGTTACCGAAGTGCCCGGCGACTTCGACGTAACATCCGTGACCAGTTGCGAGGCGTCGGTCACCGCCTTCCCATCGAACCCAATGATGACGTCACCAGCGGTAAGGCCAGCATTGGACGCCGGTGAGCCCGGATAGATGTAGTCGATCAGCGCCCCTTGCTGGTTCGTTGGATAGCCGAGTTGGGCCGCAGCCTGGGCGTTCATCGTCTGAATGCCAACGCCAAGGAAGGCCTTCGAGGTGGTGGTCGCGTTCGGTGAACCACCTGATGATGACTTGGTGTAGTAAGTCGGATCCTTCAGGATGTTCTTGACCACCGGCAAGACGGAGTCGATCGACTCAGCGAATCCAAGGTTCTGAGCAGGAGTCTGGGAAGTCGAGGAGATGATCGCCGTATCCATACCTACAACTTGCCCAGCAGCGTTGACCAGCGGTCCGCCAGAGTTGCCCGGGTTGATCGGAGCATCCGTCTGGATCATTTGAGTCAGGTGCTCGGTGAGGTTCTGGTCCTGAGCGGTGATGGAACGGTTGAGCGCCGACACAATCCCTTGGGTGACGGTGGGGTCGCCCTGCAGGGCCAGGGCGTTACCGATCGCCACGACCGGGTCCCCGACCTGGAGCTGCTTGGAGTTCCCAAATTTCACGGTTGGGAGGTTCGAAAGCCCCTGAATCTGGAGGACGGCCACATCATGGGCAGGGTCCGTGCCGACAACCTTGACCGGATAGGACTTCGATTGGTTGTACAAGGTCGCCTGTATTGACGTCGCACCAGCGATGACGTGGTTGTTGGTGAGCACAAGCCCATTCGAGCTGATGATCATGCCAGTACCGGCGTCCTCGAACTGGCTCGTACCCAAGAACCCGTTACTCGTGGAGCCTTCTGCCGTTATATCAACCACTGCAGGCTCGACCTTGGCCAGAATTTGTGGGACGTTGAGACTTCCGTTGCCATTGAGCCCTGAACCTTGGATTGCGGCGGGCGACGCAGAGGACTCACTGATCACGACGGGCTTTGAATTCGAGGTATTGCTCAGGTGCACGACAGTAATACTCGTCCCGACCGCGACGATTGCGGCGACGACTGCAGCGGTCAGGACGGTGAGTCCGGAGAAACGCCGCTGGCTCAAAGAGCTCTTGCGCTTGCCTTTGCCCGATCCATGGGCGGCCGGCGCTGTTGGAGCAGGCGATGTCCAGCTCGATGAGTATTCGTAACCGTGGTATCCCGAGGATCCCTGGCCACCGACGGCCCCGGCATTGGAGCCACCATCGCCAGCTGACTCGGAGGCGTTGGACCAGTGACCACCCGAGGCCAGAGTATCACCAGAGGACCATCCATCACCAGAGGACCAACCATCATTCGTCGGTGCTCCCTGACCGAGCGTCGCATCACCTCCGGAGTCTCCGGAAAGAGACGCGCTCTCCTGGGTGGGGTCCTCAGGCCGAAACTCCTGCGTCGAATCCTGAGCGTCCGAAAGGTCGCCCGTGTGCTCTTCTTCGGGGAAATCGTTCTCACTCATGGTGTACGCCTTTCTCTTCAATCCTTCGCGAGCGCTCCCACTGTATGGAGCTATCCGTGTAATGAACCTTTCGAGTATCAGTCTGGTGTCTCTTGCTTTGAGAAACCTTAGGAACAGGTAGGAGCTTGACGAAAGGCCTCTCAGCTCGAAGTCCATGGTAGTGGGGGTATTGTCGCGGGCACGCGTCTTGAGGCGCCATCGCGTCGTGGTTCGCCGAGATACCCACCCGTGGGCCCAGTGTTGGATCTAGCGACCCTCGAATAGAGGTTTTCTTCCTTCTCGAAAGGCAGCCAAAGCCTCGAGAGCGTCTCTTGAGCGCATCAAGGCGACATTTTCCTTCGCAGCGAGCGCGAGCTGAGGTCCAAGACGCTGTTGACGTTGGTTGACCAGCAGCCTTTTTGTTGCCTGCACCGCAAGTGGTGGGTTCACAACGAGTTCCTGAGCAAGTCGCCTAGTCGCGGCCGTCAGGGCCTCTGGTGTCTCGTAAAGTCCTTGAAGCAAGCCGATGTGTCTGGCTTCGTCTGCGGCAATGTCACGACCGGTAAGCGCAAGCTCTGCCAGCGTGGCATATGGCAGTAGCTCTGCGAGCAAGCTGAGCGAGCCGAGGTCTGCTACGATGCCGATGCGAACTTCGCGAAGTGAGAAGATGGCGGTCTGAGAGGCTAAACGGAAGTCGCAGGCGGCTGCCAGGTCGAGCCCACCTCCGATGCAGTAGCCATTCACGGCCGCCAGGGTTGGCTTGCTCGTCGTGGCCAGGGCGATGAAGCCGCGCTGGAGGGCTTCGATGTCCTCGGTCGACTCGATTGCCCGGGATCCGGGTGCCATGTCCTTGAGGTCGAGGCCAGCGCTGAAGTGCGGGCCATTCGCGGTGACGACGATCACTCGAGTCGATCGATCTCGCTCGAGATCGTCCACTGCTTGGGGGAGTTCCTCGAAGAACTTCGCGTTCATGGTGTTGAGTTTGGATGGGCGGTTGAGCGTCAGCTCGCCGATGCCATCGTGGGTCGCTAACGTGACGGTCTCCATCCGTACCTCCTCTCGTTGGTCCCGGAGAGATAACGGTCCGGGGGTTGCCTTCAGATTAGCACTATGATGGTAGGGTAAAGTGTCGCTTTGGGCATCGACGAGTCTGGTGCGGAGCTCACTTTTGTGACTATCGAAGGAGATCGCGTGGGATCCTTAGGGAAGGATTTGTCCTGGCAATTGCCGGGCCGAAGCACGGCGAGAGCAGCCGAGGTGGAGCGGCTCGCATGGCCGACTGAGGCTTTGGAGTGCTGGAGGTATTCTTCGGTCGATGATGTCGATTGGGATCGCTATCAGGGGTCAGGTGTGGCAAGTGCCGACGCTCTTTGGGATCGCGGTATGGAGATCCTTGCGACCTTTGGGTCGTTTGACACCATTGTTCGTATCGACGGTGGTCGCCTCGTCGAAGCGGGAGCGTCGGCTAACGGAGTAGCGGTATCTCATGTTGAGGCTGCCGGTGAGTTCCTCCGCGAGGAGGACGAGAGCCTCTTGACCCTGGCGACACTGCTCGCTCCCGGTCGGGTTGAACTCCAGCTCGACGATGGGGTACGCCGAGTTGGTGTTATTACAGGAGGCAGCGGCAGCGATGCCGCGCTTTGGAGTTGGCTACGATTTGTCGTTGCGCCGGATGTTCAGGTCGAAGTGGTGCACGTTGACCTACTCGATGGTTCGGTCTTGCACCTCCCTATCATCGAAATCGTGGCGGGGCAGGGATCCTCGATGGTCTATCGTCATCATCTCGATCACGACCGACAGGCATTGAGTCTTGGTTATTTGCGTTTTCGGCTCGCAAAGGAGGCGCGCCTCCAAATCGATGGGGCAAGCACACATCAGGGGTATTCGCGTATTCGCACCGATGGTGTCCTCCAGGGCACGCGGGCAAGTGCTATCGTCCGGGTGGGGTATGTCGTAGGTACCAGGGAGCGAGTCGATTACCGTACCTTTATCACCCATGATGCGCCGCTCACGACCAGCAACCTCCTGTACAAAGGGGTGGTAAACGGTGATGGTGCCTCGATCTATACCGGCATGATTACCATCACGCCCCTTGGAAAGGGGTCGGAGGCCTTCCAAACGAATCGTAACGTTCTCCTCTCTGAGGAGGCTCTGGCGTGGTCTGTGCCCAACCTCGACATTCAAATTAGCGATGTCAAGTGTTCCCATGCGTCGACGGTGGGCCCGATCGATGAGGAGCAGCTGTTCTATCTCGCATCCAAGGGGTTCCCCGCCGAGGAGGCGCGTCGGACGCTTGCTCGGGCATTCTTCGCCGACATGGGCGATGACTTTAGTGTCGAGCAGCAGCGCTTGCGAAGGGCGGTTGACGAGAAGTGGGAGTTGGCTGAGTGATGGAGCCTGTCGGTTTGAGCGGAGATTTCGAGGAGGGCAAGGCCGTCAAGGTTGATTTTGCTGGCTTACCGGTCGTGGTGGTTCGGATCGACGGTGAGCTCTTCGCTATTGGGGATACCTGCTCCCACGCAAAATACAGCCTGTCGGAGGGTGAGGTTTACCCAGAGGAACGAGAGATCGAGTGCTGGAAGCACGGGAGCACCTTCTCATTGCGCGATGGTCATCCTACCTGCCTCCCGGCCACGAAGGCGGTTCCGGTATTCAGAGTGATAGAGCGTGATGGCGAGGTTTTGCTCGGGCGTTTTGACGAGAGTCCCAGCGCACAACACAAGAGAGGCCAAGGATAGCAGTGGCATTATTGACGATTACTGACCTTCATGTGTCAGTTGGTGCCAAGCAGGTGTTACAAGGTATCGATCTGCAGGTCGATGCGGGGGAGGTTGTTGCGGTGATGGGGCCCAACGGGTCTGGTAAGAGTACGCTCGTCTCCACCATCATGGGTCGGCCGACCTACACGGTCGATCAGGGTTCCATTGCGATTGAAGATCAAGACATTGCCGCCTGGTCCACGGATCGTCGTGCGCGTCGCGGACTTGCGTTGATTTCTCAGAGCCAGCCAGAGATCCCAGGGGTACGTGTGGATGAGCTGATAACGTCGATGTATCGGTTCCGAGATCTGGACACCGGGAAGGTGACTGAGCGTATCGTGGCTGAGGCGAACGATCTCGCGCTTGATCAAAGCTTGCTCAATCGCTGGGTGAATGTTGATCTGTCCGGAGGCGAGCGCAAGAAGCTCGAGACGTTACTGGTGAGCGCGGTTCCCCAGGCGCTTGTTATTGGCGACGAGATCGATTCTGGACTCGATATCGATGCCCTTCGAGATGTGGCACGTAGACTCCGTAGATTGAATGACGAACAAGGCACAGCGCTGCTGCTCATCACACACTATCCTCGTCTGCTTCGCGAGATCCGAGCAGATCGGGTTGTGGTATTGGTGCGAGGCAAAATGGTAGCCGAGGGCGGCATGGACCTGGCGGTGGAGCTCGAGAAGACTGGTTACCAGCGCTTTGGCGTTGAAGCAGCCGAATACGGTACACTCGGTTGAGCCGCTCTGCGAACGCGCAGCGGTATTGGCGGGCGTCTCGATGGGTTCGTCGCACCTTTCCTGGGATGTACTAGCTCATCAATGTCGAGATGAGGCGCTCTCTTACTGCGGTGAGTTCGTCGGTGGCGTTGAGGAGAATCGCACCCTCAGTGCGTTCATTTCGTCGATACAAAAATAGTCTCCCGTCCTCTGCGCTCTCCTCCTCCTCGATGAGGTCCGACTGGGGTACCCCAAGGAACTGGATCAGGAGCCCACCCTGATCACTCCAGCCGAACGGAAGCTCTTGATACGGGGTATTTCCTCGCCCGAGCAACGTCTCCACGGCATGTTGTGCCTGATTTGTGGCAACCTCGAAGTGCTCGAATCGCAGGGGTCGACCGTACAGGGGATGATACCAGCTGGCGACATCACCAACAGCGGCGATCTGTTCGAATCCAGCAACGAGTCCAAACTCAGTCACTGCGATGCCGCCGTCATCACGGGTGGGCAATGCGCCATCGAGCCATTCGGTTGATGGTACAACTCCAACTCCAATGACGATGAGGTCGGTCGACCAGGTCGTTACCCCATCACTGATGAGCCGCTGGGTTCCAGCGAACTCCTGAGTGACCTCGCGGCCAAGCGCAAGTGTTACGCCATTGTCCTGCAGGTGTGTCTCGACGATTCGGCTGACCCTGCTACCCACCGCTCGTGAAAGCAGGTGTTGACTCTGCTCCACTAGTACGACGTCCACGCCCCGATGGCGAGCGCTCATGGCGACCTCTGCGCCGACGAAGCCGCCGCCGATGATGGTGAGATGCCTGTTATGTCCCAGTGCGTCCCGCAAGCGGATTGCATCCTTTAACGTTCTCAGATAGATAACCTGATCTCCCGGAGGGAATTTGCCGAGGATGCGAGGGTGGGCGCCGGTCGCGACGACGAGTAAGTCGAATGGTTCTTTTGCTCCCTCCAAGACTACTTCAGAGCGCGTGAGGTCGAGTCCGACCGCCGGCGCCGGAGTCAGGAGCCGATAACCTTCGCCAGCGCCGCGCAGTCGAACTCGGTTCTCGGGAACGTCACCCGTGAGAAAGCCCTTTGAGAGAGGTGGGCGCTGGTAAGGAAGTTCATCCTCGGCCCCGAGAACGGTGATGTCGAGCTCGGGGTCGATCCGGCGCGCATGGACTGCGGCTCGGTGGCCAGCTAGGGCCCCTCCGACTATCACTAGCCGGGTCACTGGCTAGTCGCTTACCGTGATAGCCTGAGTGGGACATTGCGCTTGTGCGGCTAATACGGCCTCGTGAAGGTCCTCCGGAGGGTTCTCATTGATGACGTAGAGGAAGCCGTCGTCTCTCACTTCGAATACGGATGGTGCGAGACCCTCACAGACCGCATTGGATTGACACCTGTCGAAGTCGACTTCGATCCGCATCATGAACCTCCCTCTTGTGGCACAACCTCGAATTGTAGCCTACCGGAGAAGGTCTGGGGAACCAACGTTGGGCGAGACCGTTGCCCTGCGGTAATTGCACTATTGGGATAGGGTTAATTCCTACTAGACTGTGCCCGTGACAGTCCAACCATTGTTCGAGGCCCGTGATCTATGGGTATCTGCCGCCGGCACCACGATTCTCAAGGGCTTTTCGCTCTCTGTTGCCGCCGGGGAGTTGCATGTGATCATGGGACCTAACGGCTCCGGCAAGTCGAGCTTTGCCAATGCGATCATGGGGAGCACTGAGTACCGGATTGAGAGTGGGCAGGTCTTGTTCAAGGGGATCGATATCGGTGGACTTCCCGTCGACGAACGCGCGAAGGAAGGCATTTTTCTCGCCTTTCAGTATCCGGAGGAGATCCCGGGTGTTTCGGTAATCCAGTTCCTTCGGCAGGCTCTGCAGGCGCGGCGTGGTGGCGATGTGTCCGCTATCGAGGTTCGGTTCGATCTACTGGAGTGGCTCGAGCGTCTCGGACTCGACCCTTCCTTTGCATCCCGGTATTTGAACGAGGGTTTTTCTGGCGGTGAGAAGAAGCGCAATGAGATCATTCAGATGGCAATGATGGAACCGGAGCTAGCCATACTGGACGAGACTGATTCGGGCCTGGATATTGATGCATTGAAGACCGTTGCGAATGGGATAGAGACGGTTCGAGAGGCGAATCCGGACATGGGTGTCGTTCTCATCACGCACTATCAGCGCATCCTGGCGTTGCTTGCGCCAACGATGGTGCATATCGCCATGGATGGCCGCATCGTCGGTTCAGGTGGCATGGAGTTGGTGGAGGATCTGGAGCGAGAGGGATATCAGAAGTGGCGAGTGTTGAAGTGACAAATTTAGCGAACGAGCTGCGCAAGGATTTTCCTATTTTTGCGGATATCCGCAACTCGCGACCCTTCTACTACCTCGACTCCGCCGCTTCGTCGCAGCGGCCGATGTCGGTGCTCGATACGATGGATAGGTACTATCGGCATTCACATGCAAATGTTCACCGAGGTGTCTATGGCTTAGCCGAGGAGGCGACTGGTATCTATGAGGCCGCCCGCCGACACCTCGGTCGCTTTATTGGAGCCCGCGATCCGGCTCATGAGATTGTCTTTACCAAGAATGCTACCGAGGCGCTGAACCTTGTGGCGCAGGGCTTGGGTCGAGTTCTCCTCAAACCTGAGAGTCACATCCTTTTGACGGAGATGGAGCACCACGCCAACCTCGTCCCGTGGATGATCCTCCAGGAACAGATCGGGTTTTCGATCGACTACTTACCGTTCGATGCCGAGGGGCTTCTTGTCCTGGAAAACCTGGATGCCTTGCTCGAGCGAGCCGATATCCTCGGTGTTACCTTGATGTCAAACGTGCTGGGTACGCTCAATCCTGTTAGCATGTTGAGTCGGAAAGCCCATGAACACGGGGCATTAGTCGTTGCAGATGGGGCGCAGTTCGTCCCTCATTTTCAAACCGACGTTGACCAGCTCGGGGTGGATTGCCTTGCGATTACGGGCCACAAGATGTTGGCCCCGACGGGCATTGGGGCGCTATGGGCTCGGTCGGAGATCCTCGAGGCGATGCAGCCGTTTCTTGGGGGCGGTGAAATGATCAGCGATGTTCGCCTTGACGGTTTTACGCCCAATGAGATCCCGCATAAATTTGAGGCTGGCACTCCGCCGATTGCTGAGGCGGCAGGTTGGGATGCTGCGCTTGATTACCTCGAGACGGTCGGCATGGAGGCCATCAGCAATCACGATCGGGCGTTAACGAGCTACGCTATTTCGCAACTTCAAGACAGGCTCGACGAGCGGATCAAGATCTTTGGCCCCAGCGACATCACCAAGAGGGGAGGCGTCCTCTCGTTTGAGCTTGCTGACGTGCATCCTCACGATGTCGCCCAGGTGCTTGATCAACACGGTGTCTGTGTTCGCGCCGGTCACCATTGTGCCAAGCCTCTCATGCGAGAGCTAGGTGTGGGAGCGACGGCACGAGCTTCGTTCTATCTCTACAATGACGAGGCCGACGTAGACGCACTAGTCGAAGCCTTACTTGACGCCTACCGAATGTTTCACAGCTAGGAGGGACGATGAACGATCTCGACGACCTTTATCGGGAGATTATCCTCGATCACTACAAAAATCCGCGTAACCAAGGGATTCTTGAGGGTCCAGCGGTGCACGCCGAGGAGGGGTTCAACCCACTCTGCGGTGACGAGGTCAAGATTTACGTCAAGATAGAGGGTGATATCGTGACCGATATCAAGATTACTGGTCAGGGGTGCTCGATCTCACGCTCGTCGGCCTCTTTGATGTCTCAGGCTATCAAGGGGTGTTCGATCGAGGAGGTCAAGGCACTGGTGAGTCGGTTTAAACGAATGATCGCCGTCGAAGAGGTGCAAGGCGAGCCCGAACCAGTCGACCTTCGCGAGTTCGGTGAGCTTGCCGCGCTTCAGGGCGTGGTCAAGTTTCCTGTACGGATCAAATGTGCGACGCTGCCGTGGAACACTTTGATGCTGGCGCTCGATGGGGCGCAGGCTGGCTGACTTAGGGGTGCCTCAGTACTTTGTCGTGCGGTAACGGGCGCACCCGAAGTAGGGTCGCGTCGAGGACATGGAGGCGGCGCTGTGAGGGATGTTTGCACTCCGAGGGCCGATCGCGTGAGCTATTCCCTGAGGATGTCGGCTTTTCGGTGGTGTTGAGCCTGCTTCTGCTGAGGTGGTGGCCGCTGGCCCTGCGTCGACGCAGCGGTACAAGCTTTCGCCGCTCGAATAGGTAGCCGAGGGTGCCGTCGGCTCCGTTCCCCTTGCGGGAACGAGGATTGCACGTCAAAGCGTCCGACTCTCGAGTGCCAGCATGAGCATCGCTGTCTTCACGTGCAGTGCACAAGGACCCTTCCGCGATAGACCATCTCGCTGGTACACGCTGCCTTTGGAGCCTCGCGCTCCAACAGCGCTCTCGGTGGATCAAAGGACACTCCCGCTCAGCTGGGCAAACAATCGAACACCTAGCACCCAACCGAATCATCCTCGAGCAGAGTCGACACCAGCCAAATGAGTGCCTCACCGACACGGCGATAGCGACCAGGATCAGCCTGGGTCGTACCGGTGGTGACGAGGAAAACCTGAGCCAAGCGGTCCCTCGCTCCAACGCTCGTGCTCACACCGAAAGGGCTGTAGCGCACATCAGTGCCGAAGGCCCTGTAGTCTCGGAGCACAGAGTAAGACCCACATCGTCCTCGAGCAGCCCCAACCGTCTTAGGCTGCCTCGAGGAGGGACGGTGTTCTTAGATAGAGGCAGTGAGGAGAAAATGGAAGCGGTGGCTACATTAGAGGCAAGCGAAAAACTGGACCGGGAGGTGTCTCCTCACCCCCGCATTGACCCGGCTACTGGTCAAGGCAGGTCCGCAGCAGGCCTCCCGATGGAATGCCGTGGCACGGTAGCAGGTCGAAATTTAACAATACCGTCCTCCAAGTCAAGCACGGTCCGCGACGAACAAGCGGGGCGGTTCAGCGTCGCTGTGTTACCGCAAAGGAACTCGCCTCACCAACCCCGACACGCTGATGCCTCGATCGGATTATCCGGCTGGGGAGGGCGATGCATTTGGCCGAATACATTGAATCCGGGCACGGATAGATGTGGCGGGGTGGCGCCTCTTCCTGCCCTCAGCAGAGACGTCCTGCGGAGCCCTCGGTGATGGTTTCTACGATCGAACTCGAAAGCTTCGCTCGTATCCAACGCGAGGTCGACTTCACGCATCTTGGGCGTGATGCTGCCGAGATTGCCGCCCGCATCATCCACGCGACGGGTGACACCGGTATCATCGCGGATCTCACTATCGATGAAGAGGCAATTCAACGCTCAGTCTGGGGGATCCAGCATGAAGTGCCAATAGTCGTTGACGTGCGCATGTTGGCTGCAGGGCTCAGTAACCTACGATCCTTCGTCGCCATTGATGCATCCGGCGATCCCACCGATGCCATCGATCAGGCGGTACCACCCAGTGCACGAACACGGTCCTATCGGGGAATGTCGGTGCTGCTCCACAAACTCGCTGGCACCAGTCCGATCATCGCCATCGGCTCAGCACCTACGGCGCTCCGAGCAGTGCTCGCCCATGTTGAGGAGACGGCTCCTCTCGCCGTCATCGGAATGCCGGTTGGATTCGTCGATGCCGTTGAGTCCAAGGCTGCCCTGCGCGCGTCAGGCATTCCTGCAATCACCTCCATCTCGCGTCGGGGCGGTTCATCCATGGCGGCAGCTGCGCTCAATGCACTCGCTCTCGTCGCGCACGGGGAGTACCGCCTTGGCAGCTAGAGGATTGATGTTGATGGGGCATGGCACCACATCCGAAAGGGGTCAAGCTCAATTCCGTGAACTCGTAGCTCGTGCAGTTCGGCGTTTTGACGGGCCGGTCGAGGGAGGGTTCATCGAACTCGCCGAGCCTTCGATGTTCAGCGCCGTTGGTGCGCTAGCTGCTCGCGGTGTTGATGAAATCACTATCGCGCCCGTGGTGCTCCTGCCGGCGGGTCACCTCAAGGACGATGCCGCTCTGTTGGCCAACTATGTGCGTCAACGGTGGCCCCAGATCAACGTCCACTTGGCCTCTGATCTTGGACCCACCAACGAACTGCTCGACTGTCTCAACCAACGGGTCAACGCCGTTACGGCCGCTACGGAGGCGATTCTCGTCGTTGGAAGAGGATCGAGTGACCGTGCCGCGAACGCCGAGCTCCACGCCATCACAAGACTCGTAGCAGAAAGCAGAGGCTTCCCCACCACGCACACCGCCTTCGTCTCGCTGACACCGCCCACCGTCACTGCCGGCCTCGACCAGTTGGCGCGCCTCGGGGCGGACACAATCACGGTAGCACCCTATTTCCTCTTCCACGGCGTCCTCCTCGACCGAATTGCGGACCAAGCTCAAGAATGGGCAAGAAACGCCCAGCGTACCGTTAGGATCAGCGCCGAACTTGGGCCAGATCCACTGGTACTCGATGCGCTTTGGCTGAGGATACGCGAGGCGTTCGGAGAACAAGTTCGCACCAGTTGTGACGCCTGCCTTTATCGCGTACCTTCTCCATCCGACAGCGATACCCATTGAACCAAACCACTACCCACCTCTGAATGCCGCGATAGCCGTCCGGCGGAGGTCGGGTAACGCCAGATTCCTTGTCCCAGTGATAGGGATTGGATGCGGCCTGCCTATTCCACGGCCCTCAACTTCAGCAGATTGACGCTTCACGGGATCGCCATGTGCATTCTTCATATCCGCCGTACGACAGCAAGGGTGCGTCTATCGTTTGAGTCGTGTGTGCGAGCGCTGGCTCCGGCATCGGGCCAGCTGGGCTCGCGGAAATGAATCGCGCCGTAGCTATTGCGGTCAAGGTAGGTCCCCCGGACAGCTGATTAGCTTCGCCGGCGGCATCCCACCCTCCCTTGCTGACAGGGCTTCCTTGACTGCTCACGCAGTCTCGGCTGGTTGGCCTTTCATTGGCTCGCTAGCGCTGTGCCTCGCCTTTGGACAACAACCTCGGCACGTCGAGGAACTTGCCAGTAGACAACGTAGCCGTGTGAGCGATGCCCATGTCTCTACCGACGACCTCGCCGGTTGGTTCGCGTGTGATCTGTGGAGCCGGATAGGTGAAGCTCACGAACCATCGACCAGCTCGGTCTTTGGTGAGGTGTGCTCTCTGGCGAGTGACGCGAAACTTCACCCAGCCGCATGTGGGAATGAAGACCTCATCCCACTTGCGGTTGAGCCGTCGAACGGATAGGTCTCTCATAGCGAAGCCTTCGTTGATGTCCTTCTTGTGCCAGGTTGGTCTTTGGAAGTGATCTCGATGTTTGTACCAGTTGTGCAAAGCTCGGTCCAAGTCACGGAGGGCTTGTTGTTGAATCGGGGATGAACCTTCGCCAAGCCACGTTTCCTTGCGGGCCTGGGCAAGTTCTCGCATTCGCGAATCAGTGGTGATCTTCTGTCAGCGTCCGCGAACCCACAAGTTGGGTCGTTCAAGCGCTAGGTTCTAGCCATAGCGAGCATCTCAACAGTGGCCCACAAGAACAGCTAGCTCCTGTTCTTGTGGGTAGAGGCGCTCGCGGATGCTCATGCTTGTGTTATTGGTCGAGGGTCGGACATGCTTGGCTGGTACGAAGCTTTTTGAGCCAGTATGTGCCGATCCATCTCCGCCCCAAAGGACGGGGTTTGCCCTCGCGTTGGGTAAAGCCGAGCAATGAATTACGCCCCATTCGCTGGGTCACGTTGAGCGCTCTGCTAGCAAGCACCCACCAGATTACGAGGAGATAGGTCTCCCAGGACTCGTTGAACGCAGTGTCAGTGGCTAGCACCGTGGCTCAGCGAGAAGACCTCATCTCACTTGCCAGGTACTTATAACCCCAGATAGGAAGCTCCGCGCTAGTACGAGGATGCCCACATCGGCGAGGGCAGGGAGCCCATTTGGTAGGGGTACCCGCGAGATAGGCGCTATCCTTGGTCACGCGCGTGGGTAGAAGCGCTTGAGTTCGAAGGTGGTTGCGTGGCGCCGATCTCCAAGAGTCTCGGCGCAAATGAACGCGATCGCAGAACCGCTCGAATCGAACCCAACGGCCAGACTCGCCCAGAGAAGCTAGACCTCAAGGCGAGCCAATCGCTGCGGGCTGCGCCTGACTTCGACCCGACAGACCGTCGCACGGGACCGTACCAGCCTCGGCTGCGCTCACGTGAAACGTACTAGTCAGCGAGGGCCAGTAACGCGTACAGTGCTACCCCTCGATGAAGCGCCGCTTCGTCCACCAGCATCCTATTGGAGTGATTGGGAGCCGGATCATCAACCCCAGGCGGTGCAACACCGAGGAAAATCATCGCCCCGGGCGACACCTGCAGCAGGTAGGAGAAGTCCTCGGCCCCCATGACTGGGGTCACCATCTCCTGTACAGCGTCGGGGCCCACGAGCAGCCGGGCAAGCTGCAGCGCTCTACCGGCTCCCTCCGGATCGTTGACGGTAACCGGATAACTTTCCATCGGGAAACTCACGTCAACTTCGGCTCCGTGTGCCTTAGCGATGCCGCCTGCGACCCTGTTCACCAGGTCCGAAACCTTCACTCGAGTCTCTTCAGACAAAGCCCGAAAAGTCCCGCGAATCGTTGCGACCTCGGGAATGATGTTAAAGGTGGTGCCGGCTTCGATCTGTCCGACCGTAAGTACGGCCGGGTCAAAAACGTTCACACTCCTTGTCAACGCCACCTGCAGAGCCAACACCAACTCTGCGGCAACGGGGATGGGGTCTCGTGCCTCGTGGGGGGCAGACGCATGGCCGCCGCGACCGGTAAGAGTGATAAGGAACTCGTCGGCGGACGCCATCATCGGTCCACCTCTCGTCGCGATGAGCCCGCTCGGGATGTTGGTGATAACGTGCAGGGCATAACTTCGGTCAGGAGATGGCTGCATGAGGCCCTCTTCGAGCATCCTTCGGGCGCCTCCGGCCCCCTCCTCTCCAGGCTGGAAGGCAAGGATAACAGAACCGCGAAGTTCGTGGCGATGCGCCATCAAAAGTTCGGCCGCCCCAAGCAGCATTGCGACGTGAGCATCGTGTCCACAAGCATGCATGACACCTTGAACGGCCGAGGCAAAGGGTAGCCCGGTCTCCTCGACAAGCGCAAGAGCATCCATGTCAGCCCGCAGCAGTGTCGTAGGACCGGGCTGAGTCCCAGCAATATGGCCGACCACCGATGATATCGTCGCACCCCGTGTCGCCGGGACGCCAAGAGCATCGAGCCGATCAAGAATGAGCTTCTGGGTAACTGGAAGGTCAAGTCCAAGCTCTGGATGGGCGTGAATCGCGCGCCGGATCTCGATGACCGAGGCATCGAGATCCTTCGCCTCGGATAGTAGTTGCAGCCCCTTAGTCATCGCCATCGAACACACCCCTTTCACCCTTCCGGTGCAAGACAAGCCTACCGACCAGCACCCAGGAGCGTCTGCAGCTATGGAAAAATCCGACATGTTCATTCGAACAGTCGCTGTCAAGGTGCTACGATAGATCGTGTATCGACGATAGTCGTTGATCCGCTCCACTGATACAACATTGGCGAGAGCGCTGCGGCAGGTGAGATCTCAGAAGGAGCCCAGTGGAAGTTGTCATCATCGGAGGAAGCGATGCAGGCATCGCAGCGGCGCTTCGAGCCCGTGAACTTGACCCATCAGCAAAAGTAACCGTGATCCTCAAGGACGCCTATCCAAACTTCTCCATCTGTGGTATCCCCTACTACCTCTCGGGCGAGGTCGCTAACTGGTCGAATCTGGCCCACCGCTCAAGAGAACACCTCGAAGGACTGGGGATTGAGCTACGAACTGAAGCACGAGTAACCTCCATCGACACGCAGGGCCATCGAGTGCAGTACCAACTTCGGCGCGGCTCCCACGAGGACGTGCACTGGGACCGTCTCATCATTGCAACCGGTGCAGCCCCCGTCTCGCCACCAATCCTTGGGCTTGCCGCTGCTCAGCAGAATGGTCGCGTCTACTTCGTGCACACTATCGACGATGCGCGATCCATCATGGATGCTATTCAGCGCATGGCGGCTAGACGAGCAATCATCATTGGTGCTGGCTACATTGGCCTCGAGCTGGCTGATGGCCTCATTACCCGCGGGATTGCGGTTCACCAACTCGAAGCACTACCACACGTGCTCCCCACGATCGATCCAGAGATCGCAAGGCTTCTTGAACCAGAACTGGTTGCCAAGGGGGTCGAACTCGCCACTGGTACTCTGGCCACCTCGATCGAGACCACTGGCACTAGTGTTAGGGTCGCACTCTCCACGAGTAACACCGATCGTCCAGGTTTAGCCATCGGGGACATTGCAATCGTGGTCACAGGGGTGCGCCCGGAAACCGGACTTGCGGTCGCGGCCGGTGCTACCTTGGGTGCAGCAGGGGCCATCTGGGTGGATCGCCGGATGCAGACTGGCATCGAAGGAGTCTTTGCCGCTGGCGACTGCGTCATCACCCACCACCGCTTACTTGGTGAAACGTATCTTCCCCTCGGCACTACAGCACACAAACAGGGTAGGGTTGCGGGAGCCCAAGCGGTCGGCAACAGTGGCGAGGAGTTCGACGGCATCGTCGGCACCCAAGTTGTCAAGGTCTTCGGCCAAGTAATTGCCCGTACCGGACTCACCGAACAGGAGGCATTGGCTGCTGGCTTCAACCCGGCCTCCGCCATCACTGTTGCCGATGATCATAAGCGTTACTACCCTGGAGCCGAGACCCTCACCATCAAGATCACCGGCGACCGCTCTACCCATCGACTCCTCGGAGTCACCATGCTCGGATCGATCACCAGTGCGATTCATAAGCGCATCGACGTCGCAGCCGTTGCGCTCAGCACAGAGATGACGATCGAGCGACTCATGGACCTCGACCTCGCCTATACCCCACCGCTGGGCACGCCATGGGATGCCCTCCAGATTGCGGCTAGTCAGTGGCTTGGTGAGATCGGTGCCAGCGATCGACGACCAAACGGGATAGGATCACTTCATGACCGTGCCTGAATCCTTCGCCAACGCAACCAGTGGGCCAAGCTGCCAGGTACCAGAAGCCGCGCCGACTCCAGGAGAGCCGATCGATGATGAGACACTGGCCAAGGTAGCAAAGGCTCTCGGTAATCCCACTCGAATCAAGATTATCCGCTTACTCCTAGCGCAACATACCTGTATGACTGGCGAATTGGTCGCGCAGCTTCCACTCGCGCAGTCAACCATCTCGGAACACCTCAGACTCTTGAGGGAGGCTCAGCTCATCCAAGGCGAAATTGAGGGACCAAGAACCTCATACTGCGTCAACCAGCGCATTCTTACAGCCTTCAAGCGAGCGGTGGCCGACCTGTGAGCTGCACTAATTCTCAGTGCAAGAGCGCGACCCAGCCGGCCAGCGCGACGAGCGTTACCAAGAGAACCGGTGCTGCGAGCACAATACCTTGGCGAAAATACTGACCCCACGTGATCCTCACTCCCTTGGTGTCGAGCACGTGGAGCCACAAGAGCGTCGCGAGCGAGCCAATCGGCGTGAACTTAGGGCCGATGTCAGCACCGACGACAAGAGCGTACTCGGCGACGCTATGGGAGACACCCACGAGGTGTGCCCCATGAATAGTGAGTGCTCCGATCAATGTCGTGGGCATGTTGTTGCTGATTGCAGAGAGAATTCCGGCCCCAAATCCACCCACCAGTGAGGTCACGACCGGTCCATGATGGCTAGCAGCTCGCAGACCATGTGAGAGGTAGCTCGTAAGACCTGCATTGTAGAGACCATAGACGACAAGGTACATCCCAACGGAGAATACAACGATACGCCATGGCGCCTCACGCACGATAGTTCGACTCGAAAGTACGTCAGAACGGCTCGCAGCGATGAGGAAAAGTAGTGCTACCCCTGAGGCAGGGATCGATACGGGAAAGTTGAGCGGTTCAGAGAGGATATATCCCGCCAAGAGCACGGCCAGAACTACCCAGCCAATCCGAAACAGTCGTCGGTCCCGGATTGCGCTGCCGGGTTCGGCCAATGAGTTCAGATCATAGCTACGGGGCAACGACCTCCGATAGTAGATGACGAGCACCACCAGACTCGCGAGAAAGGAGACGATATCGATCGGTGCCATCCGCATGGTATAACTGATGAACCCGATGTGGAAAAAGCTGGCGGTCACGATATTGACCAGGTTTGACACTACGAACGGAAGGCTGGTTGTGTCAGCAATAAAACCAGCAGCCATCACGAATGGCAAAGCTCGTCGACGATCGAAGCCCAACACTCGCGTCTGTTGATAGACAATCGGTGTCAAAATCAGCGCCGCGCCGTCATTCGCAAACACCGAGGCAACAAGGGCTCCGAGGACCAGCAGGTACACAAAGGCTCGGATGGCACTACCCCGCGAGAGTCGCAGCACGTAGAGTGCAGCCCACTCGAAGAAGCCAATACGGTCAAGGATCAACGAGATAATGATTACCGCCACAAACGTGATAGTGGCGTTCCAAACGATTCCCCAGACTGTCGCGACATTGACAAGGCGGTCGACACCCACGGACAGGGCAACGATTGCTCCGGCGAGCGCCGTGACACCAATCGAAAGGCCACGGGGTTGCGAGATAACCAAGATCAGCGTGACCAGAAAGAGCGCGACCGCCACAAACGTGAGAACCTCTCCATGCAACAAAGCCGCTATCGCTCCTTTCAACGTCGAACCTACTAGCCCGCCGGTACACGAACACCGGTGCCAACTTGGCGGGATGGTGATATATCGTACTTCGACGATACTCGATCATAGCTGCACCAACGCGGTGGGGCCTCAGCCGGCGGCAATCTCGGTGCCACTCCTGAGGCGAAGTAATCGCCGAGTATTTAATTAACGACTGTAAACTATTTTCGGGAACAAAGTTCCATGCCAGATGTTGCATCAATGCGTCACCTTTGAATAGCCGAGAGGAGCACCATGTCACGTAGGAGCACCAACCTCGCGATCGCAGTGGTCGCCGGGGCCCAGCTGATGATCACCCTGGACCTGACTATCGTAAACGTCGCCCTTCCGTCAATTCACTCCGCACTACACTTCTCGCCTTCATCGCTGGCATGGGTAGTGAATGCGTACACACTGGTCTTCGGCGGCCTGCTACTCCTGGGTGGTCGATCCGGCGACCTGTTTGGGCGCCGAAAGATGTTCACGATCGGCACCCTACTCTTCGCAGGCGCGAGCCTATTCGGTGGCTTAGCCACCACCTCGACTTGGTTGCTCACCGGGCGGGCACTTCAAGGCATTGGCGCGGCTATCGCCTCTCCCACCGCGCTTGCCCTCATCTCGACAAACTTCGTAGAGCCAAAGGAACGGGGCCGCGCATTTGCCATCTACTCCGCGGTTTCGGTCGCCGGCGTCGCCTTAGGTCTGCTCCTCGGTGGTGTCTTGACAGAATACGTCTCGTGGCGTTGGGTCTTCTTCGTGAATGCTCCGATCGCGGTACTACTTGCCTTTGCCGCACCCAAAGTCCTTCAAGAGAGCGAGAAGGTCCGAACCCGCATCGATTTGGGCGGCGCTCTCATTGGAACGGCAGGTCTTGCGGGTCTGGTCTATGGGATCATCAACGCGTCATCACACACCTGGACCACCCCATCAACACTCATCCCGGGTATCATCGGCCTTTCGCTCCTCGTGATCTTTGTCGGCTTCGAGCGTCGAGTTACTGCGCCAATCATCAACTTTGCAATCCTCAAGAGTCGTGATCGTGCAGGGGCAATTGGCATGATTCTCTTCGTCATGGCCGGCATGTACAGCATTTTCTTCTTCCTTACCCAGTACATGCAGGAGGTAATGGGCTACTCGCCTACCAAGACCGGCTTGGCATTTTTGCCAATGACCCTCGGCATCGTCGTATTTGCCCAAATTGCTGCGCGTTCGCTCCACCGAGTGGGTCCGAAAGTCTTCATGATGCTCGGTGGATTGGCAATCACCATCGCAATGTTCTTACTGTCGTTCATCGGCCCGCACAGTAGTTACCTCCAGCTCCTGATCCCACTGCTGATCATGTCGGCCGGCTCTGGCCTATCCTTCGTGTCTATCTTCCCTACCGCTACCCATGGAGTCAAGCCACAAGAGGCCGGCATGGCATCAGCGTTGGTCAATGTCGGCCAACAGGTTGGCGGTACTATCGGGCTCTCAATCCTCGTGACGCTCGCGGTGTCCGTTACTCACCGCAAGCTCGGTTCCCTTCAAGGCGCGCTCGCACATCATCAGCTCACGCCTCTTGCGGCTAACGCCATAGCAGAAGTCCATGGCTGGGCCATGAGCTTTCGGCTCGCCTCGGTCTTCGGACTGATTGCATTCGCGATTGCTACCGTCGTGGTTACACGATTCAAGAGTCCGGTCGACAATACTGCCAGTGGAGAGGCGATGGTGTTTTAGCCTTCTGACGACCACAGACTCCTTAGATGGAGTCGAAGGATGGCTCCCGTGCCCAACCTCTTCACCACGGTCATCGTGTCAATGTCGACTGGCACCTGAGAGCTTCTGAGTTCGCGTAGCGGCCCAACAGACGACCAGTCGCCTTCTCGCATGACATTCATGCAAGCTCGCCTATCTGTGAGGAGCAGTAAACTCGTGCACATTCACCACCTAATCCTCGGTGGAAGTTTGTCCAGCAAACATGGTCCTCACGCCTATATGACCCAAATGACTTCGCTAACGAGAAGACGCACCGGCTTGCTTGCACGCAAACTGGTCAGCTACGACGAGGTCCAACCAAAGAACGTTGTGAACGGCTTGCTTGCGCCAGACACATTCCAACCGCCGCTCTCCTTGGCTGTCCGCTTGCTTCGCAATGGTCACAGTCTGTAGGGCGGTCCACGCCGCTGGACATGCTCTTAGCGCCGATAGCTCATTCACCGGCAGCTGCAACCGTGGGCTATTTGTCGGCGGAGCACGCTGGTGCAACTGCACTTGGACGGCCCTGGTCCCGACTAACACACATCCGTGCAGATGGGCTAAAGTCGGGACATGATCCGCAATGTTGTCATGATGAAACTCAAGCCCAACTATGATGCCACACTGCTCGATGAGCTCATCGATCGACTGAAACGGCTGTGCTGTCCCGGAACTCTTTCGTATACTGTCGGCTTGGATGCAGGGCTTCGTCAAGGCAATTGGACTCTGGCGATCGTGGCCGACTTCACTGA
>JAJZXI010000141.1 GCA_021806545.1 Actinomycetes bacterium
TTCGACAGGTGCTACGACATCTGCTAAGTCAGCACCGGTCGACATAACACTCTGGGAATCCCATAATGGTGGCCCCGTTGGCGATGAGATGACGACGATGGTGAACAACTTCAACGCAACTCATCGCAGCGTCAAGGTGAGCATCGTAGTGACGAAGGCCTCCACCCGGCTCCTCGCCGCGATCGCTGCTGGGGATCCGCCGACACTCGCCGAGATCAGTCACTACGATGGCAAGTACGTGAAGTCCGGTGCACTCGTGCCGTGGAACAGCTACATAGCCAAGTCCTCTGTGGTGACACAGGCGAACATGCTCCCACCTGTATGGCGAAACGGTACGGTTGGATCGTCGCACTATCGGCTTGAAACCGACCTCAAACTGTCAGAGGTGTTTTATAATGAGTCCCTCTTTGCCAAGGCCGGCATCTCGGCCCCTCCTCAAACTGACGCCCAGATGGCAACCGATGCCGCGAAGTTGAAGACACTTGGGGTCATCCCGATCGGATGGAAGGACTCATCAGCGCATATTCTCCCGACGTTTTTGAGCAACGGAGGCTCAATGCTGAAGGGGTCCAACTCCGTTGGCCACAGCGTCGCATTTGACAACGCCGCCGGTAGGGCGACCTTCAGCTACTTCCACAACCTCTACGCGGCTGGAGAGCTGCAGTTCCACCACGGTACCACGCTACGCGCAGATTTTGCATCAGGCAAGATCGCCATGATCGACGGAACCTCGGCGGGTTATGCAAAGGTGCTGATCGCGGTGGGTGGAGCCTTCAAGGTTGGCGCATTCGTGGAGCCGGCCGGCTCTACGGGTATCCATTACAACCTGGCTCAGGGCCTCGGCTTCGTGTTGCCCAAGGCCGATACCTCCGCACAGCGCGCCGCTGCGTGGACCTTCATCCAGTGGTGGTTTGGCACCAAGCAACAGGTCGCCTGGGCGGAGACCACTGGATATGCCCCTGAGACCCGGGCGGCCATTGCCGCGCTTCCCACGAGCTTTCTCGCTACGCACCCGGGCTTGAAGGCATCCCTGTCGGCGGCGGAATCCCCGCATACCTACCCAAGGCCGGTTTCGGACTCCTACGCCGAAGTGCAGGCATCACTCGATACCGAGTTCTTCAACGCGGTCACCGGCAAGCAGTCGATCTCCTCGGCGCTGTCAACGTTGCAGTCCCAAGGGAACTCCTACATGAGTGGCGCAAGTGAATTGTAACCGGTGAAGCCGGACGCGAGGTAGTGCGGCAACGAGACTTGAGGTGGAAGGTATCGTGAGGATGGCTCTGGATCGACGGCACTCGCGCAGTCAGCGTACACTCACCGACTGGTTTCTTGCCACGCGACCAAGCGTCCTGGTGGTCGAGGATGACCGCGCCTTTCAGCACGCGCTCACCAGTTACCTCTGGGAGGTAGGGGCAATCGTCTCCGTCGCCCAGGACGGCACTGAGGCCCTTGATGTCATCCTCGACCCGCGAATCACCTTCGACGCGATCGTCTTGGACCTGCTGCTCCCCGCCAGAGACGGCCGCGAGGTCCTCAGACTGGCTCGCTCGGTCGGTGTCACCACACCGATCCTCGTTCTGACAGCGCTGGGAGCTGTTGAGGATCGCATCGAGGGCTTGCGAGTAGGTGCCGATGACTACCTCGTCAAGCCTGTGCACTTCGACGAACTCCACCTGCGCCTGGCTAATCTCATCTATCGGTCCGCGACTTCACATCAGCTCCCAACTCAGCTCCGATGTGGCTTTATCGTGATGAGCGAGGAGACACACCAACTCTGGATCAGAGAAGAAGAGGTCTTCCTCAGTCCCACAGAGTTCAAGATCCTCAAGTACCTGCTGATGCGCTCTGGACTCGTCCTGACGAAGGAGACGATCCACGCTGTCATTTGGCCAGACACCGATGCGGTTTCGCACAAACGCATCGACTCTCACATCGCACACCTGCGCGGGAAGCTCGATGGCTATGATGCTGGCGCGTCCATCCAGACGATCCATGGACTGGGATACCGACTGAAAGCGGATGTGGATGTGGATGTCAATTAAGTGGAGGCTCGCGACGATCGTAGGGGCGATAGCCACACTCCTCGTGGTGCTTGGAGCCCTCGTGGCGCAGTGGCGCATTACGACCGCTATCGATCAGACGGCGAAAGACGCTCTTCGCAACACGGCAAAGAGGGTTGCAAGCGACCTAAGCTCCCCCCAGAGCGAGCTTCCTGTTGCCCGGCTCGCAAGGCAGGTCGCAGCCTCCCAGGAGATCCAGGTCACCACGCGGAGCGGAGATCTCCTCTATACAACGCGCGCGGCAGGCGCGAGACTCTTGATGCCAACGACTACCCTCCAAGACGTTCGGTCCACCCTGTTCTTACCCGCTCAGCCCACGACGCATGGCAGGATCGTCCTTGCAATGAGAGCCGCAAGCCATTCCAATACCGTCATTCTCGTCGCCACTTCAGATGATGAGCTAGGCCACGCGCTCTCGGAGCTGTGGATCGTCGTCGCGCTGGCGGGCACACTCGCAGTAGTGCTCTCAGTCGGTGGGGCCTGGCTGCTCGCACGCGCCTCACTGCGTCCAGTCGCCAACATCTGTGCCGAAGCCGAATCCCTGTCGCTCGGTACCCTGGCCAAGCGACTCGCGGTTCCGAGGACCCATGACGAGATTGCAAACCTCGCTGAGGTGATCAATCGCTTCGTCGATCGCCTCGAGTCGATGATCGAGAGTCAGAACTGGTTCCTCCACGCGCTCAGCCATGAGCTGAGGACGCCACTCGCTACGGTGTCCGCTGAGCTACAACTCGCCGAGCGTCGCTCCTCAGATCCGGCGGCACTCTCAGAGGCCCTAGGGGCCGCGCAGCTTGCCGCCGAGCAACTCGCGACGCTGTACACTGACCTCCTGCTCTTCGCCCGCTATCGAGCCGGATCCTTGACTTTAGAGCTCCACGAGGTTGATCTCGAGGACTTGGCAGCATCGGCCCTCGTTGCGGCCAAGGATCGCTGCCAGGACGACGCACTTTCGTTCCTCCTCGACTGCCCAGCAGCGCTCTCAGCGGTTGTCGACCCGACCCGGCTGCGCCAGATACTCGATAACCTATTGGAGAACTCAATCCGCTATGCCAGCGTCGGTATCGTCACCCTCTCGGTGCGCCAAGAGGGTGACTGGATCGCGATCACGGTGAAGGACCAAGGAGAAGGCCTTCCCGAGAACGTCTTTGACCGGCTGGCTCGCGGTGAGAGTGGCGAATCCACCGATGCAGGAGGAATGGGCTTTGGTCTTGCGATCGTGAAGCTGCTTGTTGAGCTCCACCATGGCGTTATTGAGGCGACCAACCCAGCCGAGGGTGGTGCCTGCATCGGCGTACGACTGCCCAGAGTCCAGGAGGTGTGATGTCCAAGGACTGCCCCAGAACGTTCACCCTGACGAGGATCTACAAGAAATCCGGTCAGGCAATGCCGAGCAAAGAAAGGAGCGCCTTCGCATGAAAGCCAACGACCTTAGGATACTGGTGCCAATCAAGCAGGTCCCCCGAACCGAGGAGATCACCCTTGACGCCACCGGGAGACTCGTCCGCACCGGGGTCGACCTCGGGATCAATGCCTTCTGTCGAAGATCGATTGCTAAGGCGGTCCACCTGGCCAACGAGTTTGGAGGTTCAGTGACCGCAGTCTCCATGGGCCCACAGACAGCTACGAGCGCTCTGCGAGAAGCGCTAGCTGCCGGAGTCGATGAAGGCTTTCTGTTATCTGATCCAGCGTTAGCCGGGTCGGATACGCTCGTCACCGCCCGGGTTCTCGCTCGTTTTGCCGTCGAACATGGTCCGTTCACCATGATATTGGTCGGGCGATTCTCTATCGATGCGGGTACGGGACAAGTCGGCCCCCAGTTGGCGGAGTTACTCGGTCTGCCCTTCATCGGCGCAGCGACGTCCCTGGAGCTCGACGGCGACTATGTATCGTCGCGTTGCGAACTCGACTCGAGTGTCCGCGAGGTCGTAGTCGAGCTGCCTGCGGTGATCGCCGTCGCCGAGCGACTCTGCGCACCGGCGAAGCCGTCTCTAGCTGAGGTCCATGCTGTCGATACGGAGAAAATCAAGATACTCGACACCGATCGCCTCCGGGTCGACTTCCCAGTCGGAGCCGCTGGCTCACCGACATCGGTCTCCGGGATAACCCGAATCGCACAACTGCGTCGCGGGCTGTCCTGGTCCGGTTCAATCGAGGAGCAGGTGGCAAAACTCGCCGTCTTTTTGGCCGATCGCGACCCCATCCCTGCTGAACAACGGTCAATAGCGTCTGGCTCTCTTAGCTCGGTTGCCATTCTGTGCGATCACGAGCAGCCCGACCTAACTGCGGACCTTATCGCCCTCACTCGGGAGCTTGTCGCATCTGAAGGCTTGAGCATCACGGCAGTAGGATTTCCCGATAGCTATCGTGGACTCGCCATTGGAGACTCAATCGTCGAACTGCGTGGCAGCAGACACGAGGCAGATGTCGCCGCTGCGCTTCGCCCATGGATCTCCGAGAGTCGCCCCGAGCTCCTTGTGGCTCCAGCAACGAGTTTCGGCCGCGAGGTGGCAGCGCGGTTGGCTGCGTCACTCGGCGTCGGCCTCATCGGCGACGCTACCGAGCTCGAGATACGCGACGACGCAAGGGTCATCGCCTACAAGCCAGTTGGATCGGAGCTCTCGATGGCGGCGGTCCTGACACGCTCCGAGATCCAGTTAGTGACCATGAAGCTCAGCCGTTCGCTGCACACGGGCGCGCTCCCCCCTACGACACCGACGACGATCCAACCGCAAATCCTTCAGGTTCCCCGACGAGTAAACATCCACACCGTGCACAACGAGATCACCGAGGATCTCAGGGCGCTCGATGAGGCTGAGATCGTCATAGGAGTAGGCCTTGGCGTCGATCCTGCCGACTACCCCCTCGTATTCGAGCAGGCTGCCAGAGTCCGTGCAGCGGTCGCTTGTACGAGAAAGGTTGCAGATCGCGGCTGGATGCCAAGGTCACGGCAGATCGGCGTTACCGGTAGGTCAATTGCGCCACTGCTCTACATTGCAGTCGGCGTTCGTGGAAGCTTTAACCATCTCGTTGGTGTCAACCGCGCGAGAACGATTCTCGGCATCAACAACGATCCAGAGAGTCCACTTGCAGCCGCAGCCGACGCTGCGATCACCGCCGATTGGCGCGTAGCACTCCCTCGGGTTGTAGATGCCGTTCTCGCCTCGGTCACCGAATGAGCCTAACTCGGTGCATTACTGCGGTACTGCTCAGCACCGACCGTAGCGTGACGTGCCATCGTGGCGAGTTCGAACCCGACGTTGCGCCGTCGCAGGACAAGAGCCCATCTAGCGATGATCGCGCCCCAGCGCACGACGCTGTCGAGGTAGTGCTCCGTACGCGCCAATCGCAACCGAGCAGAGAGCGCATGCCCTGAGCCCAACTGTTTGGATGGGACCACGTTACACAAGACAAATTGTGAGAACAAAATGCCCCCAGCGAAGCACCAAATGGCTGCGAACACGCCAAGCAGCACGGAATGTGCCTCAGCGTGCGTCAAGATCCTGTAGAGCTCTAACCCGCCAACAACACGCCACTAGAAGCAAGCAAGGATGGTCCGACGAACCCACCCAAGCGACGAGACTCGACTTCGCCATCTCGGCCGACGAATCCATACAGCATCCCTGCCCCCTC
>JAJZXI010000017.1 GCA_021806545.1 Actinomycetes bacterium
ACGATGTGCTTCGGGTGTCCCATTCACGCAAGCCTCACCCTCACCCCAGTGTACGGCGAACGTCTCGAAATGTCCACCAAGCCGGTGGTCGTGCGCCAAGCCAAGACAGCCAGCCCTTGCTCACTTGTCGAGACTGTGCGTTGTCCTTGCACCAGGAACGTTGTAACAACACGGGCGTCGGCCATTCTTGGGCCACAATTTGCACGGCTCCAGCAGCCACGGTGGCGCGTTCGACCAGCCAGGCTACAGGAGTCCGGATGGTTCCATCACGGTATCGCTGAAGTTCACCGAGCTGGCGGTCGTTCGATCCAGCGACACCGTGGCCATAGGGAGACGAACCAATCGCCGCATGAGAACCGCAAGGTCTACCTCCACGGACGGAATAATCAGCTTCGTAACCTTTGGAGCTCAAAGGAGGCTCGATCGAACCAATCCCTTGCGTAGGAAAATCCCCCCGTAGCCCAGGCGCATACGTCGCGACTAAGGGCCACTAGCCGTTGCCTGCACTTGGAGATAGTGACTTTCTCCGACCAGCGCGCTCTGCTAGACTCGGGCGAACTCACAGTGGAGGGAACCAATGAACCGGCGTGGACTCTTGGGGACGATCCCAGTACTAATTGGCCTCGTCGTGCTCGTCGTCGTTCAGACCAAGGGAATCGCGAGCGTTCCACCACTGGGGGCAACCCTCGATCCAGCCACTGGCGCACTCAATATTGGCTCCAGGGCGAAGCTCCCACGATCTGTGACCATCCCTATCGCCCACATGCCAGGTACGGTCACCGTCTCCTACTCTGCGCAGGGGATCCCCGATCTTCACGCCACGAACCAGAGCGCACTCTGGTTCGCCATGGGATACCTTGAGGCGCGGAATCGACTCTTCGAGATGGATCTCATCCGACGCGAGGCCGCTGGAGAGCTCTCGGCCGTCCTCGGGCCGAGCTATCTCACCTCAGATCTGTTCGAGCTACGCCTTGGTCTGATGCGCACCGCCAAGGCGAACTTTGCCGCCCTGCCTGCAACTGACCGCAAAGTCCTAGAGATCTTCTCCAACGGCGTCAATGCGGCACGCTCCTACGATATCAGTCACCATCAGCTGCCCGTCGAGTTTCGGCTCCTCAACTACACGCCGGCGCCATGGACACCAACCGACTCGATGCTGGTACAAGGCTATCTCACCCAGACCCTCGACTATTCACAGAACCCGGTGGACTATTCGATCCTCGTGGGGCACCTGGGTTACCAGCGAACGATGGATCTCTTCCCTGTCATTGCGAAGAATCCTCAATCGCCCTATGATCTTGGACCGTATCACTCACAACATCACATCCCCATCGACCCTTCGACCACCGTGAGCCCCGGACTCCTCGCCTCCTTGCAGGCGATCGCCCAGGCGAGTACGAAGCTACCCGACACCGCGATCCACTCCTTCTCGAACTCCAACAACTGGGCGATCTCGGGATCCAAGTCATCGACCGGCAACGCCATCGTCGCCGGCGATCCGCATCTGAACCAGACGCTCCCGGCCGTTTGGTACTGGGTCAACGCCCACGCGCCCGGCATCAGCTTTGCCGGAGTGACGGTACCGGGGCTCCCGATCATCCTGATCGGGAGGAATCACTCGATTGCATGGAGTGAGACCGATGTCGAGAACCAATCGACCTTCTTCTATCAGGAGACCACCAGCAAAGCGCACCCTGGAGACTATCTCCTCCACGGAGCTTGGGTGCCATTTGGCCACATCACCTACACCGTCAAGGTCAAAGGTCAACCAGCACAACACCTGGTAATCGACACCACCGCCAACGGCCCAATCATCTCAGTCCACGGCGTAAAGGTCGCGGTGTACTGGCTTGGTGCCCAGGTATCGACAGACTTCGCCTCCTTGATGGGCGTGTTGCACGCCTCGAACTGGACACAGTTCAAGGCCGCGCTCTCATCCTGGAGAGCGCCATCTCAGAACTTCGTATTCGGGGACCGCCACGGCAATATCGGACTCATCTCGGCAGGCTATTACCCTATCCTGAGCGCTCGAGATCCCTGGCTGGTCATGAATGGCAACAGTGGAGATCGTATCATTGGTTCGATTCCCTACCGTGAGATACCACAGAGTTATGACCCGAAGTCGGGCTTTGTCTTCAGCGCCAACCAACGACCTGTTGCCGCCAACTACCCGTACTACCTTGGGACCTCGTTCAACTTCTTTTCCAATGGCTACCGTGCCGACGAGATTCACGCAGTACTGTCCACAACGAGCAAGATAACCCCTACCGATGTCGCGCATCTTCAGAACTCGGTGACCGACTATCTCGCGACCCAGCTGGTGCCCTGGCTCGTCCGTCAGTTCAACGGCGTCCATGAACCTCCCGCCGTCGCAGCGGCCCTGCACACGCTCAGCCATTGGAATGCAAGGATGGGAGCATCCTCGACAGCGGCAAGTATCTGGTGGACCTTTCTCGGCGACGAGATTCACGACACCTTTGGCCCTTGGTTCGCAAGGTATCGCGTCCCCCAACCGGCCGGGAGCTCGCTCGTAGTCAACCAGCTCAATGCTCCCCTCGTCGAAGATCTCCAATACATGGATCTATCCCAGCCGTCGAGCCCATTCTTTACCCCACCCGGCAATGCACACAAGGTGACGGCGGGCACGGTTGCACGTGAAGCACTCGGCCAGGCGATCGCAACGCTCACCCACAAGTTCGGCTCCAATCAGCAGTCCTGGCGCTGGGATCGCCTGCACTTTAGAGAATTCCCATCGTTGAGTGGAGCCGCAGGTCTGTCATATGGACCCCGAGGCTCCTCCGGGGATGCCTGGACCGTCGATGCGGCTGATGGCGATCTACTCTCTGAGGCCGGGCCGAGCTGGCGCATGATCGTAGCCTTTGGGGACCGTGGTTATGCGATCTACCCGGGCGGCCAATCGGAGAACCCGCTCTCACCCTGGTACGAGAATCAGATTCCCGACTGGTTCAGTGGCCGTTATCTCCCCTTCGGTCTCGGTGCGCTACCGGGCATCGCTACCTGGACCCTGGAGCCACGATCATGACCCGGGGGTACTGGTCGATCGTCTGGGTGCTCCTCGGCGCCCTCGCCGTCGCTCTCGCCAACGCCGCTGGACTCTGGTGGCTCGGTTACCTGATAGGCGCGCTCCTCGCCATCTGGCTCCGTCCGAGCCTCGCTGGCCTCGCGGTGCTAGTTGGCTGGGGCGCAGGCTTCACACAAAGCGCCATCAGCGATCATCTCAGCGGATCCGCCCGAGTCGTCGCTCTGCTCGCAGGACTGCCAGCTAGCCTTGGCCCTGCACTGGTGGCAATCGCGCTGATCCTTGCCTTCCTCGAGGGGTGGCTTCCAGCCATTCTCGTTCGCCGAGTGCTCACGATCGCGAGAAGACCAAGGGCGGCCAGCTAGCAGTAGTGCAGCTCGAACACGTCGCGATGTCGCGAGCACTGGCGCTGCGCTGACCGCGTGCTCCACGGAGCGGTATCCGCATAAGCTGCATGTCGCTAATGAAGCGCGAAGGGAAACAGTCTCACTCCCCTAGGCTCATCCCTGGACTCACACGGACGATCGTCCCTCTCACGCTTGGGCGGATCACCCGCTGCGCGAGACCAGCACCTTCGCCCAACACACACCATCAGCCCTTACCTCAGCGGTAAACCCGGTGTGGCAGAGCTCCAGGCTCGCCCGTCGTCATGCGCCCTCAACCGTTGAAGGCGTAGCGGGGTCCATGTGACGCGTGAACAGCGTGCGTGAGCCAAGGAACAACGTCGACCGAGCCGATTGTGGATGAGCAGTTGCCGGTGTTTGGACCGCTAGCACAGCCCCACCAGTTCAGCATGGCATTTAGGGGAGCGCTATCGGAAGCAGCGAAGTTCGCGACGCCCGCGTTCGAGTCTGCGACGAAGTCGTTGTGGATCGCCACGACACCAGCGCCCAACACGCCCGGTGCCGTAGCCGAACTCGCAGGACCCACCGTCAAGCCATTGAAGCTCTGTGAGGCCGTGTTATCGATCACGGTAATATTGGTCTGACCGGGGTTGTACAGCATGATAGCACTCGAACTCGCTCCGGCAGCAGCTCCGCAACCCGAACCTGCCGCAGCACCCATACAGTGGGTCCCAGCCCTAAAGATTACGTTGCCCTTCACCAACACAGAGTTGCCAAAGGCCACCTGAATGCCCTCGTAAGGAGCATTGCTGATCCGGTTATCGAGGATCTGGTTGTTGTTGTTGCTCGGCGGAGATGCTGAAAAGGCGTTGAGAATAATGCCAGCATGCCCGACATTGCTGATCGAGTTATCAGCGATGACGCTATTGCTCAGATTGCCAAGCCAGATACCGGATCGACTACTGTGGGTGACGCCATTGATCGTATTTCCGATGATCCGCCAGTTCGAACCGGTAAGAAATGGAGATGGATTGCCATGGTAACCAATCGCCTCATCGGTGATATTCGAGAAGGTGTTGTCGGCAATAGTGACGTCACGAGCGCCGTATCCAGGCACCGTAATGACTCCGTTGTAGCCAGATCCGGTCACATTTTGGAAATGGATGCCCTCAATAGTCACCCCATGGACACCGCTCATCGGAGAACTTGCGTTGTACAGGTCAAAAATCGGCCCTGTTCCCGTGACGACTACATGACCCAGTGCCTTGATGGTAACCGGCTGGGTGAGATCGATGCCGCCGACGATCTTTACCTGGTATAAGCCCGGCTCCACCACGACGGTAGCACCTGATGGCGCTACACTGACCGCATGCGCTATGGTCTGACATGGACGAGAAACCCGAGTGCATGCGTTGGCACTATCGTTCCCATGAGGCGAGACGTAGAGTGTCGGACCGACTGTGCGCGATGCGGAGAGCTCCGTACTCAGCGGAGCACTCTCCAGCCCGAGGCACGCCAACCCAACAAGAGCAGCGGCGATGACGCCTGAAACCACGACTTTTACCTTCCAACGAATTGCTGTCATCCGACCCATTTTGTCCCCCTTACTTGCAAGCACCCACCACGGGCACTCCACGACAACGGCCAAGAATACCCAAACAATATGCTCGACAAGCCTCGAATACGATGCCGCAATGGTAGCACCGGTCGCTGTAATTGTCAAGCATCGATGGCTGTTATCGTCGCAATAGCATTACCGTCAAGGAGATCACGCACTGCGAGCGTCCGAGAAATTTGTATCTCATCAACGACGAATCCCTCTTTGAATGACCACCTGCACCATGACCCCAGACACCGGCAAACGACCCGTAGGATCCAAGAGCCGACTATGTGGACCAAAATCCACCGTCTCTCAGGGCTGAACGGCACCGCCCACCTGTCCCATCGGCCAGGTGATACCTCGCGACTCTATGTCCTTGCTCATACATAGTCACGCGCTTGCACTCAGTCCAGCGAACGCCCCTCGACCCAGTCAGCCAACGTCGCGTGCACCCAGTCCCTCTGAGAAAGCACCTTCCCGTCGTCGCTATCACCGAGGAGCACCTGCTCTAGCGGCTCCCGACCACGAGGCATCGTCTCTTGGTCTCTTCATCGTTAAACCTTCACCATGGCCCCTCCTAGTTCGTGCACGAGCTGAGCTGTGTCTATCGAGCCTGGTGCCCTAGGCAGTATCGACCGGATTTACCACCAGTCATGCTCTTGGTTCTCCTGCCGACAACACGGAGCCGCTGGCGAGCTATCGCTGGAGGCGAACGCACTCCCTTTATCGAGAGGGCCCATCGACGCACCGTTAGCAGTGACGGCCCGCCAAGACAATTAT
Organism: Actinomycetes bacterium; assembly: GCA_021806545.1. Classification (GTDB taxonomy): domain Bacteria; phylum Actinomycetota; class Acidimicrobiia; order Acidimicrobiales; family Acidimicrobiaceae; genus Ferrimicrobium. The sequence goes on from JAJZXI010000017.1 coordinate 5,765, forward strand.
CGAGCCAACCTCCTGAGTCGAGCCTATCGACCGCGCGCTGTGGACTCCTCATCACAGACGTGCCAGGCATCACGGTGTCGGGGTGTGAGAACCTGTCGGCTCCTGCCCTGGTCTCGAGGTCTCGTGGCCATCTCCCACCGGTCGCGGATCCCACCAGAGGACGCCCGGTTCGAAAACATCACATCACCTAGCTCGCAACACGCTAACGCCACGATAGCCTTTACGAGGCGAGACCACTCGCATCGACAAACAACAGGAAACAAGCGCCCGAACTTCTGGGCGCACCTTGACCAGTAGGAGGCGGATATGGGCGAAGCTGCCACGATTGATACGGTACTCGAAGCCTTTCTGGAGGATCAACGGCGTCGGCTCTCGGCTCGCACGATGCGTAACTACGACGACATCATCAGCCTGCTGCGCCACTCACTGAATGGTTATGCCTACATGGACCTTGACGAGGCTGATCTCAAGCGCTTCGAAGCTGCCATGGACGATGGTGACGACGAGGCCTTTTGTCATCTCTTCGGCCCGGAATATATCCTCGGCCATCTCGGAGAGTTTCTGGGCTACTTCATGATCAGGAAGGTGATGGGCTCCCAGGACCTGCTGCAAGCAGCAGGGACGGTCACCAAGAAGCTTGCCACCTGGCTCTACGAGCAAGGCTATGTCAATGAGGCCGAGCGCGACGCTGCCAGGGACGAAGGGGGACAGGCGGCGCGCGACCTCCCGCGTGCAGAGCAGCTCGCCAACCTGTTGTACGACCAAAGCCGCAGCGCTCTCGCCTTCGATCCGGATGTGCTTGGCGAGGACAGTATCGTCGAAGGGTGCCTCACGATCGAGAGGATCGAGCCCGGCGCCCTCTACTTCGCCGACGGCATCGGTCCCGTCGCCGTCTCCGAGCAGGCTTCGGCTCTTGCCGAGGTCGACTGGGATGTCAACATTACGCTCGCGCATGTCGATGGCGCCTGGCGGGTCCTCGAGGTTGGCAACGTCTATCCGTTGTAACTCCAGGTGATCTGGCACCGGTTGCCGACAACTCTCAGTACACCAGGACCGCTTGGCTCAGCTTCGCAGCAGAAAGTCAGCCTCATCGTCACCGAAGAGCGCCTGGAGCATCGCTCGTAGGCGGGGGTGGTGCTCGAGTGAGCGATCCTGGGCAATCAGTGCGCGCGCGTGCTGGCGGGCCTCGAGTACAAGATCCCGATCATGACTCAATGAGGCGACCTTGAGGTCGGTTCGGCCGGCCTGGCGCCCTCCGAGCACGGTTCCCTCTCCTCGCAGCTCGAGATCGATCTCCGCCAAGACGAAGCCATCATCGCTCGCAACCAATGCACCGAGGCGCGCCTCGGCGACCGCGGTATCGACCTCCGAGAGCAGGTAGCAGTAGGACTTGTCGGCACCGCGTCCAACCCGGCCGCGCAGCTGGTGAAGCTGAGCGATTCCGAATCGGTCGGCATCCTCGATGATCATCACCGTAGCGTTGGGGACATCCACCCCCACCTCGATCACGGTCGTCGCCACCAAAACGTCGATAGCCCGATCACGAAAATCCCTCATCACCTCGTCCTTGGCCGCAGAGGAGAGCTTGCCATGAATCAGACCGAGACGCAGACCCTTGAGCTCTGCTTGCTGGAGCCGCTCAAACTCCTCCGTCACCGCGCGCACCTGTAGCTTGGTACTCTCATCCACCACCGGGCACACGACATAGCCCTGGCGACCCACGGCGACCTCATCGCGAAGCAGTGTGAAGGCCATCTGAGCCTCCAGCGCGGTGCGCGCCCATCTGGTCTCGACTCGTTGGCGCCCAGGAGGGAGTCCCTCGATGACCGAGACGTCGAGATCCCCATAGACGGTCATCGCCGCCGTCCTCGGTATCGGGGTCGCCGTCATCACGAGCGTGTCAGGAGCACTCCCTTGATCGACGGTCACCCGGTCCGTCAATGCCGAGCGTTGTTCGACACCAAAGCGATGCTGTTCATCGACGACCACCAGACCAAGGGATGCGAAGGCCAGCTCGTCATTGAAGAGTGCATGGGTGCCTACCACGATATCGAGCGCTCCCGCTCGCAGGTCGGCCAGTAGCCGGCGCCGGCGGGCAGCGGGCGTCGACCCCGTCAGGAGATCGATCGACACCGCTCGAGGGGATCCCTCGAAGAGGCGCCCGGTAACGCTATCGGGCAATCGCGCCTCAGCCACGAGCGTGCTGATCGAGCGGTGATGCTGTTCGGCGAGCACCTCGGTCGGCGCCACGAGAACGGCCTGGTGGCCACTTTGCACCGCAATCAACATGGCAACGACAGAGACCAGCGTCTTACCGGAACCCACATCACCCTGCAGGAGGCGGTGCATGGCCCTCGGCGAGGCCATGTCCCTGGCGATCTCGGCGATCGCGGAACGCTGGCCATCCGTGGGTTCGTAGGGAAGATGTGCGAGGAACTCCTCGAGCAGGCGCGCCGACCCTGGAACAAAGGGATTCGCATCATGCTCTGTCGCGACCGCTCGAGCCTCACGTTCGGCGCGCAGCTGCGCCAACTTGACCTGCAGGAGAAAAAGCTCATCGAAGGCGACGCTCTTGCGCGCGACCTGCCGGGTCTGCTCGTTGGTCGGAAAGTGCAGCTGCCAGAGCGCCTGGTAGATATCGTAGAGACCAAGATGCCCCCTCAGCGACGGAGGGACGACATCGACAAACTCAGCGTACTCGTTGAATACCTGCGCCACCGCGCGAGCGATATCCGAGGAGTTCAATCCAGCCGCCTCGCGGAGCGGATAGAGGGGAACGATCGCGCCGGTCTTGTCACCGATGGGATCAACGAGCGGGTTGTTCATCTGTCGGCGACGACGAAAGAGCTCGACCCGCCCAAACACCGCAACCTCGCCCGTGATGTTGGCGAGCTGCTTGGCTCGATACGGCTGACCAAAGAATGCAAGGGTGATCTTTCCCGAGGAGTCAACGAGCTGTGCCTCGACCAGTACCCGCCCCCCGCGAGTCGGGATTCGGCGGGCATCCATCACCCGACCGACGAGCAGTACCTGCTCGCCGGGAACCGCCTCACCGATGGGGACCTCCCGAGAGCGATCGACGTACCTGCGAGGGAAGTAGGTCACCAGGTCGTAGATCGTCTCAACACCGAGTGCCGCGAGCGCGCGCGTCCGTGCGGGACCAACACCCGCCAACTCGCTCACGCTCAGGCGTGTCAGCTCATCGAGGCGAACTACGACTCCCACCATACCTCCTGGCTCATCACGGCTATCAGGCTAATCGCTGACCAAGGCGACCATCGGATGCAGCCGAGTCCAGACTTGGAGCCGGCGTCTGGTTGAGAATCCGGCGCTATTCAACTCCTACCAGAAACGGATAGAGCGGTTGGTCACCGTGATGCACCTCGACCGTCATGTGAGGATACCGCCTTTCTAGCTGCTCCGTAATCGTCGTCACCAATGATGAGTCCACGCCCTCGCCGACCAGCAACGTCACGATCTCAGCGTCGGCGTCCACTAGGGCATCGACCAGCCCGATCACCACAGCATCGAGCGCCTCGCCTGCAACGACGATCCCGTCGGCACTCAGGCCGATGAAGGAGCCCGCTAGGAATTCGCCAAACTCATAGGATCCAGCCCGTACCGCGGTAGTCACCTCACCCCAGGACACTCGACGGGCCGCCTCGGTCATCTGGGCACGATTTACCGACAGATCCGACTCCGGATCAAAGGCCATCAGCGCCGAGAACCCCTCGAGCACGTTCACCGTTGGTATGATCTCCACGGCCTTGTCAACCAGCGACACCACCGACTGCGCCGCCGCCTGGATATTCGAGTTGTTCGGCAACAGCAGCACCGCCTCAGCGTTCGTCGAATGCACCGCATCGATCAACTCCTGAATCGAGGGGTTGCGGCCCTGTCCTCCCACCACCACCGACTCCACGCCAAACGACTTGAAAAGGCGCGCCACCCCCGCTCCAGCCGCCACCGCGACCACACCGGTGCGCTGGCTGACCCGAGCCGTCTCCGGTGCCGACAGGCCATCGCGGACCCAGGCGACCTCATCGATCTGGTGCAACAGGTCGGTGACCGAGATGTCGTGGACCCCGCCCGCCTGGATCCCGGCCTCGATCGCAGGTCCGATCTCATTGGTGTGAATGTGGCACCGATAGAGACCTTCGGCCCCCACGACGACGATGGAGTCGCCAATCCCCGACCAGACCGTCTTCATCGCCTCCACCTGCTGGGGCGCCGACTCCAGCGAGAACATGACCTCAAAGCGCATCTCTGAGCTGCCGGCGCTCTCGAGCTCGACGGTCGAGAGATCAGGGAGCACCGCATCCGTGAGCTCATCAGCACGCTCCAACCATGGATAGACGCCCTCGCTCTCGACCGTTACTCCGAGGGCGCTCGCCAACGCCTCGAAGAAGACGATGAGCCCCGCGCCACCTGAGTCAACGACACCAGCTCGCTTGAGGACCTCGAGCTGCTCGGGGGTATTCTCGAGCGCCCTGCGCATGGCTTTGAGACTCACCTCGATCGGAGCCAGCCCTACCGACGCGCCCGCCGCGATCACGCTCAGCATCGTGCCAGGCTTTGGGCTGAGCACCGCGTTCGTTGCCGCCTGCGAACCCTCGACCAGAGCGCGATGCCAGGCCTCTTCAATCGGGACATCGCAGCTGAGCGCGCTCAAGACTGCCTGGAGGATCTGGGAGAGGATCACGCCGGAGTTACCTCGTGCGCCAAGGAGCGTGGCCTTGGTGATCGTCCGATACCAATCAGGACGCACGCGATCGCCGAGTTGGTCGAGAGCGTTCACCCCCGCACTGAGCGTTGCGAGCATGTTCGAGCCGGTGTCCCCGTCTGGAACAGGAAACACATTGAGGCGGTCGATGGCGCTGCGATGGCGCTCAAGACCAGCTCGCGCGTCACGCAACCCTGTCTGGACCTCATTCACACGAGGAAACTGCCCTGAATCCACCCAGGGCATGATAGCCTAGAGGGTCGACAAAATAGTCCAGTTATTCAAAACCGTTTCCGAAGGGAGCCCCAACGTGGCAAGCGTGTGCGAAATTTGTGGCAAGAAGCCTGGCTTCGGGATGAGTCTCTCGCACTCCCACCGGCGCAACAAGCGTCGCTTCAACCCCAACATCCAGCGGATTCGTGTCCTCGAGAACGGAACATCGCGACGACGCAACGTATGCACCTCCTGTATCCGCACGAACAGACTGGTCAAGCCTTAGCGCTGCGGTGAGCACTCGACGGCGAGCGATCCTGTGGCAGTCTTTTGGATCCCCAGACAAGCCCGACGACATCGAGCCGTTTTTGGCCAACGTTACGCGCGGCCGCGATATCCCCGAGGATCGTCTGCGCCTCGTCGCTGACCAGTATCGTGCCACCGGCGGTGCCAGCCCACTCAACGCGCTCAACAGAGATCTCATCCACCGGCTCGGCGTCGCCCTCGCAGAGCTCGGGATCGAGGTGCCCATTTATTTCGGCAACCGCAACTGGCATCCCTTCCTGTGCGACACGGTCGACGAGATGCAGCGAGATCGCATCGACGAGGCGTTAGTAATCCCGACCTCGGCGTATAGCTCCTATTCGGGCTGTCGCCAGTACCGCGAGGACCTCGCACACTGTCGCCCGGCGTTTCACACTCACACCATCAAGCCTTTTGCTTCTCACCCCCTCTTCATCGCCGCCGAGTCGGCCATCGTGCGCGACTTCCTCGCGGTCCACGCGCCCATCGATCCGGGAACGACGAGCGTTTTCGCGACCGCCCACTCGATCCCAACCGCCATGGCGTCGACCTGCGAATACGAGGAACAACTCACACGCGTGTGCCAGGCCCTCCAGGAGCTCCTGCCCGATGGTCCAACGATTCAGCTCGTCTACCAGAGCCGCTCGGGGAGTCCGCGCACCCCCTGGCTCGCCCCCGACGTGACCGACGCCATCCGCGAGGCAGCGCACACCACAGCCGCACTGCGTCGCGTCATCGTGATACCGATCGGCTTCGTCTCCGACCATCAAGAGGTGCGCTACGACCTTGACATCCTCGCCCGCAACGCTGCCATCGAATATGGCCTCTCCTTCGACAGGCTCGCGACCGTTGGCACCTCACCGACCTTCATTGCCATGCTCGCTGATCTGGTGAGCGCCTGGGTCAACGGCGAGGATCCAAACGCCCATATCCCAGGCGCGAACGCCCGATGCCATGACGACTGCTGCCTCGCCGGCTCCAACGAGCGTCGACCAACCTGATCGAACCATCATACGCAACGAGTTCTCGACGACGCTAGCTCTGAGCAACACCACATCCTCGCCAGATCACCACCGCGCTGTGTCGACGATGACGTCACAGTGTGAAGCCTCACGCCGAGCACAACCGTTGGCGGTCGGCGACTCCTGCGCCAGGGCACCTCAGCGGTGCACCGACTCCTCAAACTCGTTGAACTGCGCCGCCAGCTGCTTGGGGAGATGCTCTGCAAAGCGGGCGTAGTGCTCGCGAATTAGGTCGACCTCGGCGATGAGTTCCTCCTTGTCCATCGAAAAGAGCTGGTCAAACCAGTTCTCACTCAGATCAAGACCCTCCACTTCAAAATCCTCTGGCTTGGGTATCAGTCCGAGTGGCGTCTCACTCCCGGCGGCTCGGCCCTCGAGGCGGTCGATGATCCAGGAGAGCACACGGACATTCTCCCCATACCCTGGCCAGACGAAGCCACCATCGGCTCCACGCCGGAACCAGTTGACCAGGTAGATCCTCGGCAACGCCTGAGGATCGGTCTCGGCCATCGAAAGCCAGTGACCGAAATAGTCGCCCATGTTGTAGCCACAGAACGGCAGCATCGCGAATGGATCTCGTCGGACGCGCCCCACTGCCCCCTCGGCCGCTGCGGTCGTCTCCGAGGCCATGATCGACCCGAGGAAGACTCCATGCTCCCAGCTACGCGCTTCGGTGACCAAGGGAACGAGCGTTGATCGGCGACCACCGAAGAGAATCGCTGAGATCGGCACGCCATCACGCTCCGGGGCGATGTTGGGTGACTCCTCTATCGAAACCGTAAAACGTGCGTTCGGGTGCGCCGCTGGCCCCTCACCGGTATAGGGCCGACCCTGCCAGTCCGTCAGGCCCTCCGGCGGCTCCTTGGTCATGCCCTCCCACCAGACATCCCCGTCCGCCGTCAGGGCGCAGTTGGTGAAGATCGTGTTCCTGGCCACCGTCTCCATGGCGACAGGATTCGTCTTGACCGAGGTTCCAGGAGCCACACCGAAAAAGCCCATCTCTGGGTTGACGGCCCACAGACGGCCATCTGGTCCACGACGCAACCAAGCGATATCATCGCCTACGGTCTCGGCTCGCCAGCCCGGCCGAGTCGGAACCAGCATCGCCAGGTTGGTCTTGCCGCAGGCGCTCGGAAACGCGCCCGCGACATAATAAACCTCGTTGCGCGGCGAGGTCAGCTTCAGGATCAACATGTGTTCGGCTAGCCAACCCTCGTCGCGTGCAGCGACCGAGGCGATACGCAGCGCGAGGCACTTCTTGCCAAGCAGCGCATTGCCGCCATATCCGGACCCGTAGGACCAGATCTCCCTCGTCTCCGGGAAGTGTGCGATGTAGGTATCCTCTGGATTGCATGGCCAGGCAACATCCTCACGACCAACAAGGGGGTAGCCAACCGAGTGAACCGCCGGGACGAACACACCGTCAGCATCGATCGCCGCTCGCACGCGGTCATCAACCGTAGCCATGGTCAGCATCGAAAGCGCGACGTAAGCCGAATCGGTGATCTCGATCCCATAGATCGCAAAAGGCGAGCCCACCTCCCCCATGGAGAACGGGATGATGTACATCGTGCGTCCCCGCATGCAGCCCTCATAGAGCTTGCGCATCATTTCGCGCATCTCCGAAGGCGCGCGCCAGTTATTCGTTGGGCCGGCATCGGCCTCACGCTCCGAGCAGATGATGGTCCTACTCTCGAGACGGGCCACGTCCCGAGGATCCGAGGAGGCGAGGTAACTTCCAGGGCGGAGCTGGGGGTTGAGAGCCTTGATCGTACCGAGTTCGACCAGGGTTGCGATCAGTTGCTCTCTCATCGCAGCGCTTGCGTCCACCATTACGCTGCGCTCGGGTTGCATCAGCGCAGTCCACTCCTCGAGCCAGCCAACCACCTTTGGATTCGTAAACCTCATATGCTCATCACTCCTCCCTCATCGTGCCTGCACACGTTAGCACTGCGGAACCAATTGCCACAAAACCTTTCAACTCCGTCGTGTGTTCAATACAGTAGATTGATTATGGCAAAATAATCTCGACTGGAGCAACTTTTTACCGTAACGAACGGAGTGACGTGGACGAACAGGGGTGGGATGAGCTCGTTCTGGCCGAGGCAATCGCACGTCGTGCGACGTGGGACTCGACCAAGCAGGTTCTCGGCGATGATGCAGCCATCGTCAAACTCGGATCCGAGTCCATCACCGTCTGTGCAGACGCACTGGTCGAGGGCGTTCACTTCGACCTCGATTACTGGTCTCCGCGTCAGATCGGGGCGAAGGCGGTTACCGTCAACATCTCGGATCTCGCCGCCATGGCCGCCCAACCACTCTGGATCCTCTCGACCGTCGCATCACCCAAGCACTTTGCCACGGACGAACTCCTCGTCGGCCTCCAGGACCAGGCCGAGCACTATGGTGCCCACCTGATCGGTGGCGACCTGAGCAGATCGAACACGGTCGTCGTGTCGGTGACCGCCATCGGCACCCAGGTCGCCGCGCCACTACGGAGGAGCGGTGCACGACCAGGCGACCTGATCTTCGTCACCGGCCTACTCGGGGGAGCCGCTCTCGCGCTCGAGCGCCTCAGCCAGGGGCTCGATCTCGACGATCTCGCCCGCGCGGCTCTGCAAGATCCGGTCGCACGCGTGGCCGAAGGTTTCGCAGCATCACGCGCAGGTGCGACAGCAGCGATCGACATCTCGGATGGCCTCGCCCTTGATCTGCATCGCCTTGCCAATGCCTCACACGTTGGCTTCGAACTCGACGAGGTACCCATCGCCAAGGGAGCCACGAGTGAGCAGGCGCTCGGGGGCGGTGAGGACTTCGAACTACTCTTCACTGCCCCACAGGAGGAGAGGGTTCTTGACGAGTTCTCGCGCGCGGCCCTGACGCCACCACTGAGGATTGGAAGGATTCATAGCGACGAGCGCCGACGCAACTTGGGGGCGACACCACTGGGGCTACTTGGCTATCGCCACTGAGGCTCCGTGACGCCCAGCGGACCCCGACAAGGTTGCAACCGACTACACTTGGACAGTGAGGAGGACCGCTATGAGTTTGTTTGACAAGGTAAAAGAACAGGCACAGACGCTCACTCAAACCGCTACTGAGGCCGCTCAGAAGGGTCAGGACAAGCTCGACCAGCTACAGGCAAAACGGCAACTCGACGCGCTCTACCGCGAACTCGGTGCTGTGACCTATCGGGCAGCGAATCAGGACCTTACTCCCGAGGTGCAAAAGGCTGAGACCGAACGGCTCGTGAGCGCAATACGCGCCCAGGAGGAGCTAGTCAAGCCAGCAGACCAGCAAACGACCGACAACCCGGGTCAGGGCGGCACCACACCTCCGACCAGCGGCGCCTAGCACTGTCGGTGTCTGGATCGCTACGTGCGGCCCATTGGGGTCGATGCTACGCCTTGAGCGCGTGTGGTTCTGTGACTCAAGGGGGGCCCGCGGCGAGCGCCAGTCGCTATCTCGTTCACTCCTAGAGGCGTCGTGGTTACCTACCGATCTCGTTACCGGCGTGCCTTCGCGGCTCCTGTGGTACTTGGTGTCGTCTTCGTCGTCCTCGGCCTCTTCCTCGGACAGGCCCTCGGCAGCCATCAGCGTCTGGTCAATCAACAACAGGAGTGTCGTGCTAGTCAGGTCGGCATCAGCGTTCGCAGCACCCAATCGAACACCGCCTTCTCGATCCTCACCATCAGGCCCCACCAAGGGGTCACCTGCACCCTGGGTGGCTATCCGACGTTGGTGGGAAACCGCGCCAACGTCATCCCCATTGAACACCTCGGGCCCCGACTCGGCCTCAACTCGGTCACCGTCGCTGCGACCCATCGAAGCCCGATGGACTTCCTCATCGCGCCAGCAACCCTCCCGTATGCGATCCGACTGCCGCACGCACGCGGCCTCGTCGTCATCGATCACAACGCGACCACGACACCGAAGATCATCGCGGTAACCCCAGTATTCGCAGGCAAAAACCTCGAAACGATTCAATCGCTGGCGACGACGGACCTCGCACCCGCGAAGTCCTGATAGCGTTGCTACGCCGATCACAACCGCCGCTGATAATGCCCGCTACCCTCAAGGAATGGGACCTCCAGCCGTTCGAACGGTTCCGCGAAGCGATGGGAACACGTCCACCGCATTCGACCTACCGCCTGCTCGCGAGCTATCACTGGCAAAACACCGTACCGTAGCGCAAACAGGTCGCGCATGCAGAGACCTTGACCAGCAGCGTATCACCATTGTTCGCGCCCGCCACCGTGTCACCGGCTATTCCGACGAGCCTCTGTACTACGGCTAACAATTCTCGCATACGTGCCCAACCTAAGGATCCGTCCACACAGAGCTCGGCCATCGAATCCTCAGATCCCATCGCGCGCTCGAGCTATGCCGGGGTGCCACGTGCGTTCAACACGACTGAGCACCCTCAACACGCGCAGCGGGGGAAGGAGTTGGCTCACGATCAAGATATAGGACCGTTGGGTCTGACTGAGCACCCTCCTCGCCGACAAGACTCGAACACCCAAAAAACCAGGATAGCCAGCAAGGCAGCGCCCTGCGCTTGGAGAAGCACCGCCGTAGATGAGGAGAAGGGACTAGGCCCTCCGTGCTAGTACGCCAGGCGAGGCTCCAAGACCGAAACGCCGTCGAACTCCTCCAACTTGACCAGTTGTGACCATCGTATCCGACCAGCCAGTTGGTCCAGCAACTCACAAATTGCTTCGTCGGTGAGGTGAACATCGTCGCGGCGAGCCACAAATCGCAGCTGCAGCTCGGCTAACTCGTTCACTCGGGCTGTATTCTCCGAGCCCACCTTGTCCCAAGCCTCTGACAAGCGGAGATGAGTCCTCATCGCCGCCAATCGGGCCTGTGACACCACCTGCTCACGACCGGACGGGCATTCAACCCAGAGATCAACTCCGATGACTCGACGCCGTACAGATTCCCTGGGACCGAGTGGTCGTGTCTGATCTGTCGGGGTGGTGGCCCTATCGATTGCGTTCATCATATGCTCCTTAACTCGCGAACTCTACATCAGTATACACCATTCACGGCCAGTATCAAAGGCACTGATCGCCACCGCCACCGTCTGGAGAAGCGACAGAACGCCAAGTACCGAGGGAGCCCTCACACCGCCTTCGATGGTAGCTATGACTGTCGCAATCTCCCCGACAACGCCCGTCACATTGCGGAACGGTCGTGGCGCGGTGCAGTCGGCCTTCCACATTCACATCGCAGCATCCGACACAATCACCCGTTAGCTGCCCACGATCGCACCTTGAGAGGCTGCGCCAACAAGGCGGGCGTACTTGGCCAGAAAACCATTGCCGCTCGGGAGCGATGGCGCACGCCAACGCTGGCGCCGTAACTCCAACTCCCCGCCCTCGACCTTGAGGTCGACAACGCGAGCCGAAAGATCGATGATGATCGGATCACCGTTCTCGACGAGTGCTAATGGACCGCCGACCGCAGCCTCCGGGCAGATGTGTCCAATGCTGATGCCGGTGGTTGCACCTGAAAAACGACCATCCGTGAGGAGGGCCACGTCGTGTCCATGGCCCGATCCCTTCACCGCTGCGGTCACCGCCAACATCTCGGGCATACCTGGTCCACCACGGGGACCCTCGTAGCGCACGACGATTGCATCACCGGGTTGGAGCTGCCCGCTAGTGACGTAGCTCATGGCCGCGGGCTCGTTGTCAAAGACGCGCGCTATGCCGACAAAGCGCGTAGCGTCGATTCCAGCAAGCTTCATAACCGCGCCTTGAGGTGCCAGCGAACCGTAGAGGATCGCCAGACCCCCGTCGGTGCGTAGCGCCCTGTCGATGGGACGTACGACGACTCCATCGGCCTGTTGAGGGAAGGCGGCGAGATTCTCAGCCAGCGTAGCACCAGAGACCGTCAATGTCTCACCGTGGAGTAGTCCAGCCTCGAGCAGGATGTTCAGTACCACCGGCACTCCCCCGACACGATCGAGATCGCTCATGACAAAACGACCTCCCGGTCGTAGGTCGCCAATGTGTGGGACTCTGCGGCTGATCCGGTCAAAATCCTCGATCTCCAGGTGGACGCCAGCCTCGTGCGCAATCGCAAGCAGATGCAGAACTGCATTCGTCGAACCGCCCAAGGCCATTACCGTTGTGATGGCATTTTCGAAGGCAGGCCTGGTGAGAATGTCACGAGCACAAATGCCTTGACTGAGTAGGTTGAGTGCAGCCTCACCACTTGCTCGAGCGAGCCGGATCCGATCGTCACTGCCTGCCGGCGGAGACGCTGATCCGGGTAGAGCCATGCCAAGCGCCTCGGCCTCAGCGGCTACCGTGTTAGCGGTGTACATCCCGGCACACGAACCCGCTCCAGGACAGGCCGAACGCTCCAATGCGTCGAGCTCATCAGGGGCGATTCGGCCGGCAGCCTGTGCGCCTACCGCCTCGAAAACATCTTGAATCGTGACATCTCGGTCTTGATAGCGTCCAGGTTGGCTCGTGCCACCGTAGAGAAACACACTTGCGACATTGAGACGAGCGGCGGCCATCAGCATGGCCGGCAAGCTCTTGTCACAACCAGCGATGGTCACCATAGCGTCTAATCGCTCGGCAGTCATGGCGCACTCGACGGAATCAGCAATGAGGTCACGACTCGGAAGTGAGGCACGCATGCCTTCATGGCCCATAGCAATGCCGTCAGAGATTGCCACGGTAGAAAACTGCATTGGAACTCCCCCGGCCGAGCGCACGCCCGCCGCCACCGAGTCGGCGAGCGAATGAAGGATAATATTGCACGGGGTAAGGTCGTTGCCCGCAGAGGCGATACCTACTTGAGGCCGTTCGAAATCGGCATCACAAAAACCCGTTGCCCGCAGCATCGCTCGAGCCGGTGCTCTCCCGGGTCCATCGGTCACCTCATGACTATGTGGTCGCTTGACGGTCATCTGGTCGCTCCCCCTCCCTGTTGTGTTTGAGTATACTAACGAATCATAATTCCCGAATCACTCCACGTACTACTTTCCACTGGCCGTTGGCTTCGTTTCTCACGGTGTCCTGTTTGCGACCGACATTGGACATACACCGACACCGATACTCCACGTCGCGAAGGGTCATCTCGACCTGCACTGGGTGAGTCACCAAGACTGACACTGTCCCCCTCCAACTGCTCACGATCCAGATCCTGGGGGCGGTTGGTGTCATTGGGCGTCACCCAGCATCTTCACCGATACCGGCCACGCGAGTACGTCGCGCACCAGAGCCAGCTCGAACACGGTTTCACCGGCGACCCTCGATCGCATTCACGTTGGTAACCGCTGCGACCCAACCGTCAAACGCCACCTCCGCTACCCAGCTCTAGCGATGAACGACTTGTCAAAAGTGTCATTTGACTGTACCACTTGCGCCGGATTTGCGCTACTCTCCAGCCGTCGGTACTCAGTTTTAGCACGGTGTTTGCACTCCACGTTGCACGCGCAATACGGCGATTCACCCGCGGCCGATCCAAATCTCCCCGCGACAGACCGAGCGGCGAAATCCAGTCCGCAGACATGACCTTAGTCACAGATGCCGAGCCCGTACTACTTGCGCAAATAGCGCAACAACAGAGAGGGACGGTGCGGATATACCGACCGTCCCTCTGCAATAGTCCCAGAGTTGAGAAAGGTGAAGAATCCTACGGTTTGGAACCCATCATCTTCCCGACGTGCTAATCGGCGAGGCTTGCCTCGCCACCGCCTTGGACTTCAAGGCGCACCTCGGCAGATCGGGTAAAGGCTTCCTCGGTGTCTTGACTGTTACGACCCGATGCCACGGCCCATGCGTAAAACACTACGGCAAGCACGACATCCACCACGAGGTCAAAGGGATAGTGGATCAGACCCTTTCCGTGGTTGAATGGAGAGCCAAAGCGTGCAGCGCCAAAGTAAGCCATGGCCATCATTGCAAGCAGATAGACCGGAAGCCAGAGTCCTGACCGCCAATCCTCCCGCGTAATCTTCTCCACCGGTGCACCCAGTGCCGATGCGATCAAATAGACGACCGTACCACCCAGAATTCCAACAACAAGCTTCCAGTCCACGCCCCAGCTTGACCAGTAGATGATGAGCGTGCCACCGATAAAGGCCAGCAAGCCAATCAACTTGGCTCCACCCAAGCGGAACGGGCGGTGCTTATCGTTGTGGTACTTCCTGAACACTGCGAGCGAGACCGGACCCATGATGTAAGTAAAAGCCGTCGCCGCGGAGATAACCCCCACCAGACTCTGCCAGCTTGGGAATGGAAGCAGGAAGATGATCGCGAAGAGTACCGTGATGGACATAGCCCAGATTGGCACGCCAAAGCGCTCGGAGATACCCCGAAACTTGTTGCCGATGTAGTTGTTGCGTGCTGAACCTAGGACGACACGTCCTCCAGAGGAGAGATAGACCAGTCCGGTTCCCGAGGGGGAGAGGACGGCATCAGCATAGAGGATCGATGCCAACCAACCAAGCCCGATGATGGTAGCGACCTGGGCGAACGGCGAGGTATACGAGAGTGCTGCCCAGCCTTTGGCGATCGCATGCGGTGGCAGGGCCGCGATGAAGACCACCTGTACGAGGGTATAGACAAGAGCGCCAAGCAGAATCGCGGTGATGATCGCTCGCGGGATATCGCGCTGTGGGTTCTTCGCCTCACCCGCGAGATCCACGGCCTGCCGGAAGCCAAGGAGCGAGAAGATGATACCACCCGATGCGATTGCGATGAAAACTCCGGCCGATCCATAGGGCATGAACCCAGAGCCGTGTGCCGTCGTGGCGGTATAGTTGCCCCAATGCTTGGCGACGAAGAGAATCACGATGATCGTCAAGGTCGGCGTGACGAACTTCAAGAACGTCACCACGCTGTTGATCTTGGCAAAGACCTTCACACCGTAGATATTGATGGCATAGAACACGAGCAGAATGATCGCCTCGACGATAAAGTCGAGTGTAGTATTGCCGTTGAATGCAGTGATATAGTGCTCGGCGTACTGCACAACCGCCTCAGCCTCAATGGCAGGAACTGCGGCATAGCCGAGAAACGCGCCCCAGCTCATGATGAAGCCGACGAGTGATCCATGCGAGAAGTGAGGAAATCGAGTAATTCCTCCAGCCTCCGGAAGCATACCCGAAAGTTCGGCATACACCAGTGCGATGAACGTAACAATAACGGCCGCAATGATCCACGCTAGGATGGCCGCTGGGCCAGCATAGTTTGCGGCGTAGAGAACTCCGAAGAGCCAACCGGAGCCAATGATGGCACCGAGGCCTGCGAAGCTCAAGTCGAGATATGACATCTCACGTCTCAGCCGCCCTCCGACGGCTGGTTTATCGGTTTGCATTGAGTAAGCCCCCTTGACTTTTGACTCGTGATGACGAGGCCACCATTGCGAGGCCTCTATTATGACTAGGTCACCTTGACCATATTGATTAGGTCACTGTGACCCTCTCGAAGCCCTTGTAGACCTTCGATTGTGCCTAACCTAGTACACGCGATGGCGGTTGACCGGCGTTTTTGCCACAATTCCTATACATCTTCTCAATTCGGTAACATTTTGTGTCGATAAGCCTTCTTCCTGAAAATCTCGCCACCTCGGCGCCCAGATTTTGCAGGTCCTCGGACCCCTACATCTCCCCCCTGTGAGGAGGTGCTCTGGATGAACCTGTTGGATACTTCTGACACAAAATGGTTGGCCGTCACAACGATCACTGGAAGTATTCCGGGCGACTTACCCAGGTATCGGAGACCAGGAGTACTCCGGAGCGGTGTGCAAGCAGTGACCGAAGACCGTCGAGTAAGGGCCTCACCCTCTCGGCGGGCAACACCACGGTAATTAGGGAAAGCGCATTTCGGTCGTTGAAGAGCAGACGTCCCTGGTGATACCCGCTATGGCCAAGGCCAGAGACGTTCGACACCACGGTGAATCCGGTTGCACCCACCTCGGACAAGAGCTCAGTGATAAGGGGAACATCCTCACCACCAATCACGACCTCGATCCTTGTCATTTGCGCCAATGCCCAGCTTTCATCCATGGGTACTTACCTCCTCGGTATAGGTTGCAGCGGGTCTCCACTGGACCCAACTACCGTCACTGCGACGGATCTTCCAGGTATCGTGCTCGTCGTCACGCGCAGCCAAATGCACCCACTGCCCGTCGAAGAGTTCACGCAGAACCGGGTTGCGATTGATGACCGCGTCGAGGCGGATCTGTGGAGCCTGGACAACGGTGAGTAGCCGCAGCGGCTCATGATAAGTCCGGCCACTCTCGAAGAGCGATTGGAGGGGCAGGCCAACCTTCAAGTCGCCTCCGGCACCGGCGACCACGCCTACTCCGGCAACGATGTTGTGGACGGTTTTGTCTCCGGCGGAGAGTACCTCTGGATCAACGGTTGAGAAGTAGTACTGCGCGTTGATCCAATGGGCAACGACCATAGGCGCGGTGAGGATCGTCTCCAAGGCAACGCCATCTGGGTCCACGGATGCATCATAGGAGTGTAGGAAGCAGCGACCCTCCAGATCGACACCGGCGGTCACGCTCCGTGGAGCAACGATGAATGCGGCGTTTCGGGCTAACCCCCATTCAGGCTGCACCTGGGCCCAATCTGTGGAACGCGCGGCCACCTGAGCTACGGCGTTGCGACCCTTCTTCACCCCTGGCAAGAGCCGAGCACGCTCCTTAGCCAGTGCCGCGCCCGCGCGCTCGAGATCTGCGGCCAGCACAGCGATACCGTCGTGATGTGACGGTGGCACGAGATGCAGGTCGTAGATGACGACCGTATCGGTCGCGGTGTCGTGTTCGCCTGCGACAAAGACCGTCCCCCCAGGTATGAAGATCCCCCGTTGAGCAAGCAATTCACGAGTTCTCGTCCGGTTCAAGATCCAGGCTGCAGCGCGAGCGCTCGCGCCGCCCCTATTCCCTCCACAGGCTCCGCAGTCAAGCGCAGAGGCATACGGGTTGTTTTCCGTGGTGCTGCCATGCCCACAGAGCAGAACCAGCGAGGCAAAATCCCGGGTGAGACCCATGGTGGTCAGAGCCGTCTCGGCAAACAGCGCCTGCTCTTCATCGCTCATCCCACCGTCGTTGGGATCGGTTTCGATCACCGTGGCGACTGACGGTGCCAGCGATGCACGCAGCGCGCTACGCAACTTCGCATACGATCTCGGAAAGAAGGTCTTGGCGGCGGATATCGGACCAGCCAGGAAGCCGCTGGCTTCGGCGAGGATGAACGGAGACACCGCTGCCTTCTTGGCGGTATCGAACATCATATGAGCGCCAGCCTCTACCTGGCGACCACGAAGGTGGCGACTCGCGGTTACGTCGGCGTTGTGCGGCTTCTCCATGGTCCTCGAGCCGGGTCTGAGTAGCACTGGGCACAGATCGACGGCTTCGGTCGATCCCCAGGGCTGATGGCGGATCGGCAGTGCAAAGAAGCCAGCAAATCCAAACGTCTCGTACGGACCAACCGCTTCGAGGTGGCGGCGCAGTCCCTCGGAGCGCACATCGATGCAAAAGACAGCCTGGGCAGAGGGCGTCTGAGTCGAAAGCCCATCAACCTCTGTGTTCAAAGAGTCGAGCAGTCGATCACGATAGTGGCCCTCGTAGGCCCTGAGCCAGACCTGCGCGGCCTCAGCACCAGACAGCGCAAACAGCTCCTCGCGCACATCGGCTGGAAAAGCCTCGACATCCAAGCGTGGCGGCTCGAGCCGCCGAGCTTCACAACTTCGAGGCGCCTCGTCCAACCCCCTGTGGTGTTGGTAGAAAGCTGAGCTACCCATCGCTCCCTCTCCGTTCGTGGCCGCGACCGACAATGCGGCCTCATAGCTGAGACGAACCGCCAGGTAGTCAACCAGATGCAGAGCTGGGCCCGGCTGATAGGGTGCGGCCCACCGAGAGCGCCACTTGGCGTGCCCAGCCCACCCAGGCATCCGTGCCAGCTGACGAGCCAGCTCTGCAACTCGGTCCTCCTCGGGCACGCCGAGCCGGTCGAGGCCGAGCAGAATCGCATCCTCGGGCTGGGTCGGGAGCTCGGCAAGGCGGCCCCTCCCGGATTTCCCCAAGATCCTGCGGAGTGTCGGGTCTGAGGGTATGATCGCCCGCCAGGCAGTATAGAACCCACTGGCTGCATGGGTAGGAACCATGCCCGCAAGGAATGCGGCACTCCACTTGGCGACCTCCCGATCCGTAGTTGCGGCGATTTCGGTACCATGAGCCAAGTCATGGCGCTCCGTAGCCGTCAGGACCACAACATCGCTGATCCCTTTGCCACCATGGGTAACTGGGCAATCCCCAAGAGCTGCCCGCAGATCATCATTGGTAATTCGTTGGCTCGCATACTCCTCGGCGAACAGCGATGGTGACGGGTATCCGCAGATGCCAAGCACACGACTTGCGTAGGTAACCGCTTCGGCGAAGGGCATTTGACGGAGATCCCACAAAGGGTTTACTGCGATGACGGTTGAGAGCGGCCACAACGGGGCGATCAGTCGGGCTGCCTCGTCGACTTGGACGAGCAGTCGTGTCCGAGCAGCGAGCAGTTCATCAGTAGTGTTCACGCCACACCCTCCGTCCAAATGGCAGTCGTCTGAACAGTACCTCCACGCGAGCCCACCCAGGGATCCACAGAGCCCGGAGTACTCCTCTGCGGGCCTGTTATGGCTGGCGGTGCGCCAGCTGCTATCAAGCTTGCCACCAATCGCTGCCGGATGCTAGAGACCCGGAGAAGGCCCGCAATCGCAAGTCCTCCCGCACCCATAGTCAACAACCACCAAGGACTGAGCGTACCGATCCCCGCGATTGGGAGTGCTGGACCGATCCAGTCACCCAAACCACCCAAGACCAGCCCATAAAGTGCTCCAGCAGCAAGCATTGAGGCCACCCACGCGGCTGCAACACCCACTGAGCCTGGACGCCGCGCCCACCATGCCCAGCCTGCTGCTGCAGCGGTTGCAGCGGTGAAGACAAGCAATACCGCACCACCGCGATGTTCCAGGACTCCGGGAATAGCGGTCATTACACCGACCGCTGCCACTGCCGTAGCCCCCGCTGCCAGTAACCGCACAAGGGTGGAGCCCACACGAGCCGGCGCGATAGGCTCCTCGCCAAGGCGAGGGACTTGTGAGCCAGAGCCGAAGAACAACGTCGCCTTGTACATGCCGTGGCCAACCAGGTGGACCAACGCCGCCAGGTAAGCTCCGACTGCGCATTCGGCAATCATGAAGCCCATCTGACCCATCGTTGAGAACACCAAAGCTCCCTTGACGTCTGGCCTGCGGGTCATGAGTGCCGTCGCCACGATTGCGGTGCCTGCGGCGACCGTAAACGCTACTACCATGGCGAACATCGAGTCACCGGCTAGCGCACCGAGACGTATCAGCAGGATTCCACCACCGTTGACAACCCCGGCATGGAGCAGGGCTGATGCTGGCGTCGGCGCCGACACGGTGCCCGGCAGCCAACGCCCAAAGGGCCCCTGAGCAGAACGCGAAAGTGCTGCGACCACGATAAGGAGTGCCACCGCGCCTGAAAGCCCACCGATGGCTCCAGCTGCCAGGCGTAGCGCATGCGCGGAGACCACATCGACGTTCCCCGCTCGTAACCAGATAATGACCGCGGCACCCACCAAGGCTGCGTCGCCAAGGACGAACATTCCCAAGGTACGTCGGGCAGACGTCCGCACTCCCGGCAGATCCGGTCGCGCCCCGACCACGACTACAAAGCCGATCCCTGCAACCACCCAAGCGGCGACCAAGCCTGCGACCGTTATCGATGTGCTCACAACCGCCATCGCGGTCACCACCACGTTCGCCGCAGCGAAGAAGCGCTCAGCCTTCGGGTCGGCCTGTAGGTACCGAAGGCCGTAGCTTTGCACCACCGCACCAACCCCGCAGATGAGGACCAGAAGCGTTACCGTGAGTGGGTCTGCCCAAAGGCCCAGAAATGGATGACCATGGGCACCCCCTAAGGTGATCCCAAAAGATCCACGAAGTGCAACCGCCACAGCGGTACCGAAGGCAAACAGCGCCGACATCCAGCCAAGTTCCGTCACTATTCGACGGCGACGATTCGATCCCTTGGCGCCAACCACTGCGATAGCGGACCCTACGATTGGCATCAGCACCGCTGCGCCGAGGAGCCACTGTGTAAAGACGTCCATCAACAACTCCCCTCAGGGTCTACAGTCCGTCCCAGTCCCATGGCTACCCTCCCGTACTTACTTACGAATTCTGTTTCGTGAGTTATTCACCGCTGTTATTATAACCAATGCCACGAGTGATCGGTCACTCGTGGGGAAAAACCTGTCAACTATTTCATGAAGCCAGCTACCATTGGGAATATGGCTCACTCCAATCGCACCCCCGAAGATTCGGCACGGCCTAACTGGACGTTCCTTACCAACCACGGGCATGTCCTCGTCTGCATCGCCAGCGATCCCGGGATTCGCGGCCGCGACATTGCCTCGCGGGTCGGGATCACCGAACGCGCAGCCCAGGCAATTATCGCTGATCTCGTGGAGGGCAATTATGTAAAGCGAACACGCGTAGGCCGCCGCAACCATTACGAGATTCACCCCGATCAGCCATTACGCCATCCTGTCGAACAACCGCATAGCATCGGCGAGCTCCTACAACTCGTTGCTAACTTAGCGCCTCCTCGAACCGGCAAGAACGTCTCCGATATCCACGAGCATCCGGATCTCACCGAGGAGAACCACTCCCCAAGCAGGTAGCCATGGCATGGAAACCTCCATCCACATGCAGCACCTCTCCGGTGATGGATCGAGCAAGATCCGACAAGAGAAAGCAGACCGCATCGGCCACGCTGGACGCATCCATGGGATCCCAAGGCAGCGGTGCCTGTTGGCTCCACCGATCCACGAGCAACTCAAAATCAGGTATCCCTGAGGCCGCGCGGGTCCGGAGGGGCCCGGCAGCGACCAAATTGGCCCGTACGTGCACAGCACCAAGGTCACGAGCAAGATAGCCGTTCAGCGAACGCAGGGCAGCCTTGCACGGACCCATCCAGTTGTACACCGGCCACGCCCGGGCACTGTCGAAATCTAGCCCTACCAAACTGGCACCAGACGATGGCGCCAGGTGATGGAGGAGCCGCCCCAACGCCGAGTAGCTCCAGACACTCGTACGCATCGCGAGCTCAACATCGCCGGCAGGGACATCCGTAATCCCACCAAGCGCGCTCTGGGGCGCAAAGGCAACCGCGTGTAACGCACCGTCCAAATATCCGCTCCAAAATACATATACATTTATATGCACTTCTTTTGTTTTCGCTCTCCAGCCGCCTTTGAGTGTTCTGCCCTATCCACAGGGACAGAACTAGGGCGAGTCGATGGTTGTTTACCTCCCACGTCCAACTTTCGTTGTCGTGGTTTGCTTGGAGTCGGGCCGTGAGCGGTAGCTCCGTCTTCAACACACGTATCTCGGACACCGTTGTCAGTGGTCCCCAAAGGGACGATGCGTGCTCCAACTCGGCTTTCCTTTCGGCGTAGGAACCTCTCATCAAGGATCTTCTTCACCTCCGTATAGGGAGTGAACCGGCTGATCTGGCGATCTTCGATCCTCGATTTGATGTTCATGGCGGCTACGTGATCCACATCGCCCTGCCAGTTGCAATCCCAATAAGGATTGCGACAGTGAAACACATCCCCGTGTCGGTTGTCCCTATGGACATACCCACACGTTGGATCAGGACATGTTTGGCTGGTGTAGGCCGCGTTGACCGTTTGGATGCCGGAACCTC
>JAJZXI010000142.1 GCA_021806545.1 Actinomycetes bacterium
AAATCGGTGGTTTTATACCGAGAGACTTCGCGTGGATCGGGTGCGGTGGTATCGATCATCGCTCGAGTACGCGGCCGATCTTTCAGGGCAGCGTTGATGGGTGCCATAGCGTCGAGGAGCGAGGTGCTCCGGACATGAGCGATGCATTGAATCGCTTAGAGGCCGTAGGCATAGCACCGCCTGGGAGTGAGCCAGAGAGCGTGGTGCTCTTGCGTCGGGTATCACAGCTCCTTGCGGAGAGGCCCGGCTCGCGCTCGGCGCTCGTCAAGTTGCTGTCGTTGTTGGAGGAGTATTTCGGTTCTCCGATGACGGTGTTCGAGGTCGAACCAGCGTTCGCACGCCTGCGCCTCGCCGTTCCTTGGCGAGCGGACGAGTTTGTCGACTACGTCGGGCTCAAGGTCGATGCCCCCCGCGAGGAGGTGTTCGCTCGCGTGCGAGGCACGGAGCTGACCCTCTTCAGATTGAACGAGCATCTCCTGATCGGGGTGCGTGATCTGGATCGACTCAGCCCCCAAGATGACGAGCTGCTCCAACGGGTGGGAGCGGCCGTACGGGTGGCGTGCGAGACCTATCGCCAGACGCGCTTTGGGCGCTGGCTGAACCGACGGGTTCGTGCCAATCAGCGGCTCTTGGATGGACTGGTCAACATCGGCGATACCGCGATTCCTTGGCAGGTGATCGCTCGGGAGGCCAGGGTGTTGACCGGGGCGCACAGTGCGCTCGTGCTCGAGGTCACGACGAACGCAGCGCGGGTGGCAGCAGCAATAGGGGAGACGCTGCGCCAGCCGGGAGACGTGATCGACCGAACCGCAGGGTTGCTCGCATGGGTGACGAGTCACCAAGAGGCGGTGCTCATCGGCTCGTTGGCCGATCGCGCCGGGATGCCCGCAGCGGCGCTCGCTGCCGTTCGTGGTGAGACCGACAACGATTCAGCGGTGGTGGCCCCGATTTTCGATCACACGGCCACGTTGGTGGCACTCGTGGCGGTGTTCAGTCCGACGCCGTATCGATTTACCCTCGACGATCTCGAGACCGTCGGGGAGCTCGCCCGGTTTGCCGGTGCGATTGTTGCTCAGCGTCAGACGCTCAACTTCGTCGCCCCAGGGCACGCACGAGCCGGCCTCGCGGCCGAGGTTTTGGATCTGATGCTCGATGGCGTTGCGGTTGTTGACGACAACCAGGAGATTGCGCTGCACAACCGAGCCTTTGCCCAGCTCCATGGTGGTAGTCACCGCCAGTCGTTGCGTGGTACCAAGGCCTCTGACCTCGAGGGCGAACACCTGCGTGACGTTGGAGAGCATGGGGCCCTCGTCGAGGAGGAGCGGCGCCGACTGGATGGGTCGATCTTCTTGGCTGAGTCCTATCGCCGTCGATTTGTCGATCCGGTATCGGGGACGGCGGGCACCCTGATCGCGATACGCGACATCCACGAGCGTGCGCTCGAGCGCCAGCGGGTCCGACAGCTCGCCCATGTGGATCCGCTCACTGGGTTGAATAACCGCGCTGGGTTCTTCGATCTGGCGGCCGAGCACTTCAAGAGCGTCGAGGATGGACCAGTTGGGCTGCTCTTCATCGACGTCGATGGGCTCAAGGTGGTCAATGATCAGTTTGGCCATGTCGCTGGCGATCGGGTCCTGGTCGAGGTCGCGAGTCGGATCCGCAAAAGCATGCGGCCCTTTGATGTGATTGGCCGCATCGGAGGGGATGAGTTTGCGGTCCTGGTCATCGGTCAGGACTCGCTGCGGGTGATCCGACAGGTTTCCGAGCGGCTCTCGGCGGCCATCGCGTTCAATCCGATCACGATCGGAACGGTCGAACTTCGCATCACCGCGGCGGTCGGGATCGCTACCGGCACCACGTCGACCTTCGATCTCGATCAGCTCATGTCGATCGCTGATTCGGCGATGTACCAGGACAAGTTCTCTCGACGTCGGCCGGATTTGTTGCATCTACACCGGGGCACCCGAGACGCGGTCGAGATCGAGCTCGGCCCCGATCTCGTGCGCGTGCTGCGCGGTGATGAACGTGGAGGGAGCCTGATCCTGCGGTTCCAGCCCATCTTCGGGGCCGAGAGTCGGGCGGTGACCGCCGTTGAGGCGTTGGTCCGGTGGCAGCACCCGACGGAGGGGTTGCTGTTGCCCGGTCGATTTCTCTCGCTCGCGCTGCAGTATCGGCTGATGGATCAACTCGATGCATTCGTGCGAGCCGAAGCGATAGCACGCTTTGCTCGCTGGCGAGCGGCCGGACTTGGTTTGTCGATGCGCCTGTCGATCAACCTGAGTGGGGTGAATGCCGCAGAGGGCCGCACGGTCCGTGACTTTTGCCAGTTGGCGGAGCGACTCGGGGTCCCGCCATCGATGGTCATGATCGAACTGACGGAGACGGAGCTCTCGGATCTCCTGATCGATCGGATTGCCAAGATCATGCGGCGTCTCAAACGCGAGGGGTTCTTGATCGCGCTGGACGACTTCGGCGTTGGCACCTCCTCGTTTCGGCATCTCCAGATCATGCCGGTCGACATCGTCAAGATCGATCGTCAGTTCGTCAAGGACCTCGGCTCGGGTGGCGATCGCGGACTCGTTGCCGGGTTGACGGCGTTGGCAGGTGAGCTCGGGATCTCGGTGGTCGCTGAGGGTGTTGGCGATCAGGCGTGCCTGGACACACTCATCGAGCTAGGAGTACCAGAGGTGCAGGGGTTTCATCTTGCACGGCCACTGCGCGAGGCCGCATTGCTCAAGCTGTTAGGGAATGAGGGCACGACCAGGCTCGGCTAGCATGAGCACATGCCCCAGCACATATCCTTTGACCCAGCTATACCCGACCCAGTCGCCGGACCTACCGCGGACGCAGGGTCACCGCGCACGACGGCTTCGCCAGCTCTATCAGCCGCGTGGGCCGATCTTCTTGGACGGCTCATGAAGGGCGAGTACCTTGCCGAGGAGGAGGCGAGCCGGGTGCTCACCAGCTTCTTTGAGGGCGAGGCTCCGCCTCCGGTCGTCGCGGCCGTTCTCGTATTGATGCGCCAGCGCGAGGAGTCGGTGGCTGAGCTCTTGGGCTTTGCTCGGGCCATGGCCTCGAGGATGTTGACGGTACCCGTCGATGGCGATGTTCTTGATACCTGCGGAACCGGCGGTGATCGACAGGGAACCATCAACGTCTCCACGGCCGCCGGTTTGGTCGCCGGCGCTGCGGGTGCCCGGGTTCTCAAGCATGGCGGGCGCGCTGCGAGCTCCAAGACGGGGTCGGCGGACGTACTCGAGCGTTTGGGCGTCGATATCAGCCTCGATCCGGACGGGGTGGCCCAGATGGTGAACACGAAGCGCTTTGGGTTTGCGCTGGCTACGCGCTTTCACCCGGCGATGGCGGCGGTGGCACCGGTGAGACGGGCGCTCGGGATTCCGACCGCCTTCAACTTCCTCGGTCCTCTGGTCAACCCGGGTCACGCTCGATACCAGTTGGTGGGTGTCTTTGATCGTCGGCTTGCGCCGTCGATGGCGGCGGTGCTCAAGGCGCAGGGATCGGTCCATGCGCTGGTGGTCTGTGGCGATGACGGCATGGACGAGGTCAGCCTCAGCTCGTCGACCACGGTGTGGGAGGTTCGTGCTGAGAGCGAGGTTGAGCGCTATGAGATCGCTCCTGGGCAGTTTGGCCTTGCGACGGCATCGCTGGCGACGCTCCAGGGTGGCGATGCCACCGAGAATGCCGCGGTGTTGAGAGGTATCTTGTCGGGCGATATCACCGATGCCCGCAGAGACCTGGTCGCCTTGAACGCCGGGGCGGCGCTCTATGCCAGTGACCGAGCATCCTCGATCGCGGAGGGGCTGGCATTGGCACTGGAGACGCTCGCGAGTGGGCATGCCGGGGAGTATCTCCAGGAGCTGATCGAGAGCCAGCCTGAGCGATCCACGATGATGAGTTAGCCTTCGGGTAACCCGCACGTCGTCGTCACAGTGGTGCGCTGGTTCGCGGAGGAACAGAGGGTCGCCCTCGGTGGCGACGTCTGATGGGGTCGGTATCGTTGAGGGAGTAGATGCGTTGTGCTCCGCCGAGAGGTACCGAGCCCTGGGAGCGACTGGCGCCTATGTCGAGCAGGTGTGCACCCACGCCCCACGTTTCCTGGTAGCGCTCGAGTGTCACCGAGCAGAGTAAGGCCAGGCACGACAGATGCCAATGAGCGACGGTCAATGGTCAGGCTGTGCTTGCGACATGCGCTGCGATGGCCTCGCTCAAGCCGATGGTTCGAGGTCGCCGACGGGTCGTTGCTTGAGCGCCGTCAAGGCGGCGCCAACGAGGAGGGCCGCTGAGACGCCGAGGCCGACCTTGAGTCCCGCCGCTCCTTCAGAGAGCAGCCCCGTGAGTTCAGGGCCGATGATTTGGCCCACGGCAAATGCCACCGTGAGCGTCGCAATGGCCGGCGTCCAATGGTGTGGCGGCAACGAGCGGCGAGTGACAGAGGTGACCGAGGTCACGACCGCCAAGAAGGAGCCTCCGAAGAAGATCGCCGATACCAGTGCGATCGGGACTGAGCGGGATATGAGTGGCAAGATCGCCCCAAGGGCTACCGCTGCGAGGACCACGGCGACGCTGTTGGCTCCGCGGAGGTGGGAGATCGGTCGGACCCAGAGAAAGGCACCTGCGACGGAGGAGATACCAAGGACACTCCAGAACGCCGTGATCTCGCCGGCTCCGGCTCCCGCTTGGTGCAAGAAGGCAACGATAAAGGTCATGTACGCGATGTAACCTACCCCAAAGAGCCCATAGGCGCCGAGGACGGGAACGAAGCTCCTCATCGGCCAGCGTCGGTCATGACGGGGCTGCGCTGGTGGCTCCTCGCTCCTTTTGGCGCCCAGCCACGCGGGAATGAATGCGATGGCGCCGATGATCCCGAGGAGTACCCAGCCCCATCGCCAACCCGTCGTGGAGTGGGTGACCGCCAGGAGTGCCGGAACAGTGAGACCAGAGATAACGATTCCTGCTCCGCCTCCAGCGAAGTAGACGCCGAGGAACAGAACGGCTTTGCGGGGTTGGGAGTGTTGGGCAATTTGGGCCACCAGCCCAGCGCCCGTGATGAATGCCACTGCGCCCGAGATACCAGCGGCGGCTCGCAAGACGAGCAGCACGACGACGTCGCCGGTGAGCGCGGTCAGCAGTAACGATGCGACGGTCACGGCGAAGGCGATGAGAAATGACCGGCGGGCGCCGAAGCGGCGGGCACACGCAGCCGATGCGAGGGCTCCAACGAGATAGCCAAGTGCGTTCGCACTGTTCATCGCGCCTGCCGTACTGAGTGACCAGCCAAGATCAGCGCGCATTGGTGGGAGAAGCAGCGCATAGGCAAACCGGGCGAAGCCGAGCACTACTGCGGGTGCGAGCGCCAAGGCGACGACGATCGTCATCGTCGTGGGTCCAGCGGAACTGTTTCGTATCTGCGACCGGCTCATGCCAGGGCTCCCGTCGTGCTGTCGTGGATGAGGACTGTGGTCATGCGGCTCGCACTCAGCCGCTATGACAAAGTAGGCTAGCGTCCGTACTGAGCTGGGCGAACCTCCCCCTTACACCCATGTCGATCGTACACCTTGTGAGTTCTACCCTTTGAGCCTCGAGCGGAGATCGTTCGCTCATGGGTCAG
>JAJZXI010000018.1 GCA_021806545.1 Actinomycetes bacterium
ATTGTCATACCTTCCGTTTCGAAAGACCTGCCCAAGTTGTCCATGTAGCCTTGAAATCCTCAGCTCTCCCTCTGCAGTTTAGTTGTGCTCTTGCCCAGCCACGCGCCGCACCGTCCACTCCAGCTAACGATAAACCTCGCCCGTTATCGGAAACTGCCTCAGAATACCTGCGCATTGAGCGGTGTTGCCTTTCTCTTCGCTCTCCAGCCACCTCAATGCCTTCCGTCCTATCCGTAAAAACGACACCAAGACGAGTAGATGCTTGCCCACCTCCCACGTCCAACTTGCGATGTCGTGGCTTGTTTGCGTCCGGGTCGTGAGCGGTGGCATATCTACTTTCCATTCGGTGACAGAATCTTGCATCAAGGATCCTCTTCACCTCCCCATAAGGAGTAAACCGGCTAATCTGGTAATCGTCGATCCGTGACACTAGATCCATGACAGCCCGTGATCGACACCACCGTGATAATCGCAGCCCAAAAGAGATTGGCACAGTGAAAAGACGACGCCGTGTCCGCTCATTTGCGAGTTATCGTGTAGCCCTTGGCAGCCAGTTCTCGCAGATAATGGAGGTGATACAGTGACAGGGCTTCCGATCTTCCTTCCCGCCTTGATCCCCGAGAACCGAATCCGCCCGAACCTGCAACCAATCGTCGATAATCGACCGGCGTGCCTGCCAGATCAACTTCAAGCGCGGTGGGTTCAAGGGACCTCTCACGCAAGAGAGCCAAACCAGATCGCAGCGTTCCTATTTAAACCGTCTGCAAGCTATCGATGGCTTCGAGCAGTTGTGTAAGAGCGCGCAACTTGGATGTCACGGTCCCGGAAGAGTCGCAAGCATCGCTGCCAATGCGACGACCGCAACCGACAGGATTATCGTCGCAATCGCTAGACCCCTCACCCATTTTCGCGAGAGACGACGGGCAATAGCTCCGTGCATGCTCGCGAGGATAAAGACAGCTACCACCAATACCACCTTGATCTCAAGAACCCGTCCGAACGCGGTGGTACTAAGGTTGTCGAGGCGAACCCCGTCATGCCATGCAAGGAGCACTCCGGTGACGACGAGCGTCGGCAGCAGACCGAAGTTGGTCAGAACCGCAAATCTTCGCCCCGCAAGTCTAGCGATCTCCCTCAACAACTCAGGTCGTGACTTGCGCACCAATGGGACGACAACGGTTGCCAACATCAACTGACCACCAACCCAGAAGGTCGCTGCAAGGATGTGAACAAAGAGTACCAACGACCATAGCAAATCTCCGTTCACGAGAATACCTGATGTTTATCCGACTCAACACGGGCATCTTCTGAGCTCACGGCGTCCCGAACCCAATCACCTGATGTCCGCTAGCCGGAGGTTGGCTTCGCGCTTGGAGTGTTGCATTCTTTTCTTTCGAATCCATCAAGCTATTCGCGACGCCCCCAGCACTACCTACCGGCGGCCGGCTCGTGAGTTCACCGGGGTACGTAAAGGCTCGAACTCGGCATGAGGTGGTAGCCTCTATTCTTCGCCCAGAGTAGTTGGTGGGTCATTCTCCGCTGCATCAACATGGCGATCGCCGCCCCGTCAACGAACTCGGAGTCCGAGTGACCGGGCAGTCGCATCGTCCATCATGGTTGGGTTCCATGGCGGCTCCCATACCACGCGTACATCCACTACCACCTCTTCACCCACCGCTTCGCTGATGGCGAGTTTGGCCATCTCGGGAAGGCTTTCCGATGCTGGACAACCCGGTGTCGTCATGGTCATCTCCACGATCACCTCGCTATTCACACAGCGCACGTCGTAGACCAGACCGAGCGCGACCACGTCGATGCACAGTTCCGGATCGTAGACCCCACCCAAAGCACGCCAAGTCGCCGACAAGATCCCCGATTGTGGTTCAAGTACTCGACCATTGCCATCTGGAATGCGGCTCGTCAAGACGGGATCCTTTGAAAGACGACCCGCCAGTCACCTCCACCGACATCTTCGGCGACGTAAGAGAAGCCCTGAGATGAAAGGACCCCCTCGAGGGGTACCGGCTCAAATGGTGCAAGTACCTCGAGTTGTTCGCCATCGGCAAGGTTACCAACCGCTGTCATGATGATCTCAAACGGCTCTGCTCCCGATGCAATGATCGGGCGCGCATCAACCACAGCCATACAAACTCCCTCCCGAGACGTCCAAACGCCTAGATCTACTGTATATTTCTATTGTATACTAGAATTTATCATAGGGGCTGGGTCCGCGCCACTCGTACAAATTTCCTGCAAGACCAGACGTCCGTAGAAGTTTTCACCGAAAGTATGACTTCATAATCGCAGGTAAACAACGGCCACGACCCTTTGGCGACGATCGACAACCTGAGTCAGCCCACGTGGAAACTCAAGTTGTTGAGCAGCGACAAACTCATTGTCGTGTGGTTGCGTCTACCCAATGGGCATCTCCCAAAACCATACTTCTACGAGCTGGCGCGGGAACGTTAACGATCGACAATCTGCAACACACTAACGATGTGTCTCAAGGGCGAGGACAGACAACACACCGATTATCGCCGTACGCTCGATCTAGCCCTGGTGAAGGTTCACCAGTCTGGGCCTTCCGATCATATAGCCAGCAAGGGGCCATGGCTGCTCCCTCAAACAACTGAGCCGGACCGGTGCCAGCCCGAAGTGCTGGTACAACCATTAGTCACGCAAAATCCGGGCCGCAACCGAGTGAACTCTCTATCATCGTCGCAAATGGCCCAATCACTAGCTGCAGTTCAAAGTTTCCCAGGACCGACATGCGAGTGCGCCGTGCCAATTACCGCGATCAACCCCTCGTTGTGCACATCGCTCATCTCCACCTGGGCCAGGCTGTGTTTCTAAGGTCTTGACAACAGACCCCCCGCCGGGGATTGACCGCACTCCAGCACATAGCTTTTATTTCTAGTCAATACTAGATATACTTGGGAGAGGAGCTAGGGAACGTAGCTCCCTCCAGAACCGAGACGCGTTGAAGGGCGGATAATGACGGATACCGAGCTTGAGGCTTTCGAAGCAATGCTGCTCCACCACCAAGAACTGCAAGATCAGGTGACGAGTCGGGTTGATGCCCTACACGTCGCAGTAACGACTAGTGGTCGTTACGAGTTGGCGACTGCGCAATTGCTCACTTACCTCGCTGAAGAGGTGCTCCCACATGCAATGGCCGAGGAACACTCGATCTACGAAGCGGCTGGTGCACTGCCGAACCTGGGGGAAATCGTGGCAGAGATGACCGCTGAGCACCAAAAACTGACTGCTGAAGTCGAGGCACTAGGAAGGTCTTCAGACTCGGAGCATGCGTTCCTACTAGCTGAGTCGATTCGAACCCTGTTCGCAAGGCACGTGGGCAAGGAGAATGAACTTCTTTTGCCCGCGCTGCAGGCGGATGCTACCGTCAGTCTTACGCAGCTGTTAGCCGAGATGCACCGCCTCAGCGATGTAGCGAGGCCCACCACAACAAGTACCGCTGACAACCCGCATACAGACACCGAGGCTGACCTGCTAGCGCTCTTGTTAGAAAGTGCAGATCTGTTGGCAAAGGATAATCGTGGTGAGGACGCGTGTCGTCTTGTTACCCGCGCATGGGTCACACTACGGAGATCGAGACCCGAGCTTGCCTCGAAGGTGACCGCACAGTTGCATCGATTAATTCGCTCGGTGGAGAGCGTGCCAATCAAACTCGCTCCCCGCAGCCCTTCGAGCAACACTGATGACCACGATATCCTCGACGTACGTCCCCTTGCCCCGGCCCGACGTCACGAGTCGATCTTCTCGACCTTTGAAGGTCTACCCCCTTCGAGCAGCTTCGTACTCGTCAACGATCATGACCCGAAGCCACTGCGATACCAGTTCGAAGCGGAATATCATGGAACATTCACGTGGGACTATCTCGAGGCCGGACCGCGGGTATGGCGTGTAAGGATCGGGCGCTCCGCAGGAACGACACTGTGAGCGCAACCCGCGCCGGACGCGTGAACTCATGGCAAGGTCGACCGCCAGGGCTCCCGGGTGCGGTACCGCCGCCATCTGTTCCATTATCGTTTTTCGCTGCAGCATCGGCAGGGTTGGTCGCCTGTGGCGTCGCATGGATTTGGGTACGCAGCACTGCGGTCGGGGATCCTACCGCAGATCCTGTGGTTGCAGCTGTACACCTGGCAGTCCTTGCGACTCTCGCAATGGGGATCATCGGAGCAATGCACCAGTTCACTCCGGTAATTACCGGCAGGCCACTGTATTCGATTCGACTCGCTCGCCTCACCTTCGTGACCTGGTTGGCAGCGTCATGGTTACTACCGATCGGGATCGCCACCGAGCAGCTTGCCATCACCGCAATAAGTGGTGTCTTTGCAGGGGTCGGAATCGTCCTCTTGGTGATAAACCTCGGAATACCACTTCTGGTCAAAGGGAAAGGCATCGCGGTGGTTGCACTGCGATTCGCCCTCGTGGGCGCCGTACTCACTACCTGCCTGGGTATCACATTCGTTGGCGATCGTCAAGGACACTGGTTTCACCTTGCTGGTCATATCGACCTTGCGATGGCGATCATCGGACTCTTCAGTTGGCTTGGTATTACCTACATCGGGGTCGCCGAAAAGTTGTGGTCGATGTTCATGCTGGCGCACATCTCGGGAGCCCACAGGGCCGGCCAGTTGGCGGTCTGGGCGACACCTCCTGGAGCTGCACTCCTAGCTACGGGACTCGCATGGAGCATCTCAAGCCTAGCTTACATTGGTGCATTCGTACTCGCTATCGGTCTTGCGAGTCACCTGGTCTCCTTATACGACCATATGCGCCAACGCCGTCGAAAGGTCGATCTACACCTGATCTTCGTCGTAACGTCCGCAGCATGGCTCATCGTCGGGGCTGGCCTGGCGATCAGCGCTGTGCTAACACTCCCAGACGATACCCATCGTGGGGAGGCACTGGCGGCTGCTGCCACGGCCGCGTTCGGAGGTTGGCTGCTTGAAGCCCTGGTAGCGCACGCCCATAAGGTACTCCCATTCATCCTGTGGTCGGTCCTGAGAGCGCGAGGGGTAGCGACGGGCCCTGGCGGGAAGCCGCTCATGTTCGCTGACCTCTACCACCGTCGATGGGCGGAGGTCACTTACCTAACGGTTACCTTCGGGATCGCAGCACTATGTCTTGGCCTCGGAGCTTCGCTCCCAACTGCTGTCGCCCTGGCGGGATTCCTCTTCGTCCTCACGGGAATTGTGATAACGACAAATCTGTCGTTACCTCCTATCTGGCTGCTGGCACAACTCGCTCGATGAGCGGTACTATCCGACAAGCATCCAGCGCGACACGAGCTGGAGCCAAATCCCCCGTGAAGAGGGAATGAGACTCCTCCACCGCGTTGCAACCCCGACCGCCTGCCACCATTGCCATGGAGATGGGCGACTCAACGTGTCCTCCTGTCACCGTACAACTCACGGGCGCCGTGGATCAAAGCAGCCTCCGAACTTACATTGACTCATCTAGAGCTCCTCGCTCCCATGCATTCATGCCATGGTGTCCTGCTTTCAACCCCAGTCGGAGACCTCGTACCGGCCTCGGCTCTGGGGCCCTCAGTGCAACGTGCCTCTCACGCCATGTCAAGCTTTGACATTGCCGACCACATTGTTCCATGACGATGGACAGTCCCACCCAGCAATCGACAACAACGTCGACAATAGGCGCTTCCCAACCTCGAAAGGCATTTCCTGTCGTCTCATCCACTCGCAGTTAGAAGTCTTCATCAAACTCCTAACTACTGAGTCTCGTCGTCGTTGCTGCCGACAACCTGGTGCGAGTACCGCAGAACCCTGAGGTCAGTTATTCGAACGCCTTATCCAAAACAGAACGCGGTGACTCACAAGGGCAGACGGCCGTTACTTCTCGTAGGTGTGCGCGATTGCGGATGCTTATGTTTGCATCGTTGGCCGATACTCGGAGAAACTGAACCAAAGCACGGCACGCGCACCCCCATCCCCTCCCTTTGGCCGTCGGCGGCCATCTCCACCTTGTTTTGCCATCGCCCAAAGCGACGGTCACGACGTGGTACGATCTATCCCCTTCAGGAGCTCCCGCTGGATCTTCCCCATTCGGTTTCTGGGCAAGGCATCTACGTATCTCACCTCGTCCGGGACCTTTGTACGATTGAGTCGCCCGGCAATGAACTGTCGCACAACATCTCCATCCAGCTCACCAGCATCAGAGACCAGAAAAGCCACAATTTTCTCGCCCCAGTACTCATCCGGCTCGCCAATCACTGCAGCTTCCACGACTCCCTGGATCTCTTCGAGACAAGCCTCCAGCTCTCTAGGGAAGATATTCTGTCCTCCCTTGATGATCAGCTCCTTAGCTCGTCCGTTGATCACCAGATATCCTTCGGGAGTCAGGCTACCCAGATCACCGGAATGGAACCAACCATCCCCGTCAAAGGCTTCGAGCGTCGCCTCGTCTCGTTGCCAATAGCCCCCAAAGACGGCGTCCCCGCGAACCAGTATCTCTCCTCTATCTCCTTTTGATAGGCGTAGTTCTACCCCTGGCAACGCCGTACCCACGCTCCCCGCCAATCGTCGGCCCCGCAACGGATTTGATGCAATCATTCCTGTCTCACTCATGCCATAGCGCTCCAATGGCTCGCATCCAGTGGCTTGGCTGATGCGCCGAAATGCCTCCTCCGACAACGGCGCTGACCCTGATACCATCAACCGCAAGCCACCGAACTTCTCGAAACCTTCGGACGCAAGCAGCTTGGCGTACATCGTGGGAACCCCAAAGAACATCGTGACATCGCCGGTGCTGATCTGGTCGATCGTGGCCCTCGCATTGAACTTTGGATGGGCTACAACGCTCGCCCCAGCGCAGAGGGTTCCGTGAATCCCGACGCCAAGCCCGTGCATATGGTAAAGGGGGAGCGTAAGCAGGAGGGAATCCTCCTTGGTCCACTCCCATGCCGAAACCACTGCTAGCGCCGTAGCAAGAAGGTTGCGGTGCGAGAGCGGAACCCCTTTGGGCTTACCGGTCGTACCTGAGGTGTAGAGCATGAGCGCGATATCATCAGGCTTCGCGCCGTCCAGACATACGCTATCATCGCGAAGTCGACTGGCCTCCACCGCCGTAACCGGAACCTTTGCATCGTGCCACGGACCAACGTCAACTCGATCGGTAACTGCGACTGCAGGAGTGCAATCAGCCACCAGATCTATAAGCTCGCCGACGGTAGAACCCGCTGGAATTGGCACGCTTATCGCGCCAAGGCGCAGAGCTGCTAGGTGGGCAACGAGGAAATCCATCGGATCAGCTACCTCGATAGCGACTCGAGATTCTCGAGTACACCCACGCGCCGCCAAGTGTCGTGCAAACAACTCCGATCGTTCAAAGAGTTCATCTGCAGTCAGTTCACGTGACCGGTGTGGCTCGCGGATCACCACCTGATGCGGCGAATCCCGATACCGTTCATACCACTGTGATATCAACGTCTCGGACATCTGCTCCCTCACTCGTCAACCCTGCGTCGCAGCCTAGATCGCTAACCCAGCGACTTTCCAAAAGCCGATCTTGACCATTGAGCGGATCCAGCGATCCATGTCAGCCTCCCGCGGGGTCGGGGTCGGCACCACCTCAACGGCCGCCGCTCAGCATGCGAATAACGCATCCTCACTTTCCATCGCCACGGCGGTCCTCATGTCGTTTGACCAGGAGCGCCGACAGGCCCACAAGAGAGGATATCACGAACCTCGTAGACCATTGCCTGTGGCGTACCGGCCCCCTGACCGAAGGGACATTCACCCAGATATTCGGTCTGATTGTTGACACACTCCTCGCCAAAGAGATCGCCCGAGCGGCTCCAGCAGCCAACCGCTCGCCGCTACCTGTATCGGCCACATTCACTGAGAGCTGCGCTTTGGAACCAGCCGCCCAGAGCACCTCTACCGTTGGCCGTCATGATCAGCCACCCTCCATTTTCGGGTCTCGCAGCCTGGCCGTTTACCACGCGATCGGTACTACCGATCGCAATCTCAACAGCGGCCAGCCGACAACGATGCAACCACAGAAACGGCTGTAACCATGCGGATTATGCAATATACGGACAGCATGATCCTTCGAAAGCAATCTATGAATCACCCAATGCTAGCTCGAACCGATCGAGGTTCATCACCTTGTCCCAAGCGTCAACAAAGTCGTGGACGAAGTGGTCCGCTGCATCATCGGTCGCATACACCTCGGCGATCGCTCGGAGTTCAGAGTTGGCACCAAACACGAGGTCAACCGGTGTCGCGGTCCAACGACGTTGACCCGACCTACGATCATAACCCTCGTACATCTGATCACCCGAGGTCGAAAGTCTCCACTCAGTGTCCATATCGAGAAGGTTGACGAAGAAGTCGTTAGTCAGTCTTCCTGGCCTATCCGTCAATACCCCATGCGGTGACCCCTGGTAGTTGGCATTCAGCACGCGCAAACCGCCGAGCAACACGGTCATCTGTGGTGCCGTGAGTGTCAACAGATTCGCGCGCTCTACTAACAAATGCTCCGCCGGAAGTTTATGATCTACACGAACGTAGTTACGGAATCCATCTGCCGTTGGCTCCAAGACAGCGAATGACTCAGCGTCGGTCTGCTCAATCAGGGCATCAGTCCGTCCTGGATGGAACGGAACCCTTACCTGATGGCCTGCATTCTTAGCTGCCTCTTCGACCGCAGCGCACCCTCCAAGAACAATGAGATCTGCGAGTGAAATCCGTATGCCCCCGCCAACGGAGTCGTTGAAGTCGCGCCGTATCCTCTCGAGAACCGAGAGCACGTGTGTCAACTCAGCCGGATCGTTGACCTCCCAGCTCCGCTGGGGCTCCAGTCTGATTCGCGCGCCGTTGGCACCGCCTCGCATGTCTGTACCGCGGAAGGTTACGGCCGATGCCCACGCCGTTCGCACCAGTTGAGCAGTCGAGAGTTCGGACTCAAGAACCATGCGCCAGAGGGTGGCAACTTCAACCTCACCGACCAAAGGGTGATCGACTGCTGGCACCGGATCCTGCCAAATCTGTGGCTCAGATGGCACGAGCGGACCCAAGTAGCGCGCGATGGGCCCCATGTCTCGATGGATCAGCTTGAACCAGGCCTTTGCGAAGGTCTCGGCAAACTCCTCGGGATGCTGGTAGAACCGCCGCGCGATCGGAGCATAGATCGGATCCTCCCTCAGGGCGATATCCGTCGTCAGCATCACGGGAGCATGACGCTTTGAGGAGTCATGGGCGTCAGGGACGGCGTCGCGAGCGTCGCCACCCTTGGGAATCCACTGCTTGGCCCCCGAGGGACTGGTGGTCAACTCCCAGTCGAAACTGAACAGGTTCTCGAAGAATCCGTTGTCCCACCGAATTGGATCATTGGTCCAGGCTCCTTCGAGACCGCTGGTCCATGTATCTGCACCCTTTCCACTTCCGTAAAAGTTTCGCCAACCCAGGCCCTGTTGCTCGAGTGGCGCTCCCTCAGGTTCGGGTCCTATGTAGTGCTCTGGATCCGGAACTGCACCATGGGTCTTGCCGAAGGTATGGCCCCCTGCCACCAAAGCAACTGTT
Source organism: Actinomycetes bacterium (assembly GCA_021806545.1). Taxonomy (GTDB): domain Bacteria; phylum Actinomycetota; class Acidimicrobiia; order Acidimicrobiales; family Acidimicrobiaceae; genus Ferrimicrobium. The sequence continues at coordinate 9,573 of JAJZXI010000018.1, forward strand.
TCAATATCGTTCATTGCCATACGGGCAAAGGTTTCTCTGATATCCCGAGCAGCCGCCAGGGGATCCGGGTTACCGTTCGGCCCCTCGGGGTTCACGTAAATGAGACCCATCTGGACGGCTCCCAGCGGATCGGCAAGATCTCGATCGCCACTGTAGCGCTCATCTCCCAACCACGTAGCTTCAGGACCCCAATATGCATCCTCCTCTGGGCCCCAAATATCTTCTCGGCCAAACCCAAATCCGAACGTGACAAAGCCCATCGACTCCAAGGCACAGTTGCCTGCAAAAACGATGAGGTCCGCCCATGATAGGCTGCGACCGTATTTCTGCTTCACCGGCCACAGGAGCCTACGAGCCTTATCGAGACTCACGTTGTCTGGCCAGCTGTTGATCGGAGCGAAGCGTTGGTTACCATTCCCTGCTCCTCCTCGACCATCAGCGATGCGATAGGTGCCAGCATCATGCCAAGCCATGCGAATGAAGAGGGGGCCGTAGTGTCCGTAGTCGGCCGGCCACCATTCCTTCGAATCGCGCATCACGGCATCGATATCCCTTCGCAACGCCTCAACATCGAGGTGTCGCAGTGCGTCGGCATACCGAAACCCATCATCGAACGGGTTCTTCCGCGATGCATGTTGGGCCAGCACTCCAAGATTGAGCTGTTCGGGCCACCAATCCCGGACCGATCTGCTCCCGAGTGCAGCGGGACTATGGAGTACCGGACAAGTCGCCTGGTCCTGATGCTTCTCTGTGGACATTTCATTCTCCCTCTTTCTCATCTTGACCTCTACCGACCAGTCGACCGGCAGCCTTTTGACGAGACCGTTTTCGTTCACACCGTCGAAGAGTCCTCATCTCGACGGCATCAGCCTGGCACCTCGAAAAGGGCGCCCAACACATGAGGATCGCCACTCCGGGCGCGAGCCCACCCAGCGGCGCCAACTAACATCCCCAACTTTGCACCACTCGCATGGTGCCAAACTTTGAGAAGTGTTCGCCGGAGCGCACGCAACGAAACTCCACCAGCAGATACTGTCGGTGTAACAGATGACAAAGCGCCCCTCTGTGTAGATAAAGGAGAGTGCTGTGCAAGCGCCCGTGCTCGATCTCCGAGATCCACGCGACATTGTGACAACACGGTCACCCCCTCCCAAGCAAGGCTAGACCAACTTCGCGTTGAGATTGAGTAAGTGCAGCCATTTTCTTGCGGGTCCAAGAACTTTCTGTGCCAACGCTATCTGCCCATGGGAACCCCCACACTCCGAGAGCATGAGCTCAAGACCCCGAGCCGGACTGCACCAGCCGGTCGGCCAGCAGCGCTCACCGACCCGATGGCCAACATCGAAGAGACATCCCACGGCGCCTGGTAGAGTCTCAGCATGCGACAGGCCCAGGCGATGACGAGGCTATTAGCTGGCGACTCCGTCTTCTTGACGGGTGCACCGGGGTCAGGAAAGTCCTACGTTCTGCGTCAGTTTATTCGCGTCGCTACCCGTTCCGGCAAGACGGTCGCCGTGACAGCCTCTACCGGCATTGCCGCTACTCAAATCGGCGGACTGACGATTCATTCATGGTCTGGCATCGGTATCCGTGACCTGCTGCGCCAACATGACCTTGAGTTGTTGACATCCAAGGACCGTCTCGTACACCGCTATCTAACCACTGACGTCTTGATCATCGATGAGGTCTCGATGCTATCAGGCAACTTTCTTTCGATGCTAGACCGCCTTGCTCGAACTATACGCGACGTGGACGCACCCTTCGGGGGTCTCCAGATGATCCTCGCGGGGGATATGTTTCAACTGCCCCCTATCAATAGAGACTCGACCGAGAGCGACTTTGCCTTCCACTCGGCTGCCTGGCATGACCTCGACCCACTACCGTGTTACCTCACCGAGCAATACCGTCAGTCTGACGACAAACTTGCAGAGGTATTGACTGCCATGAGAGACGGATCATTCGGGGTTACCCATGAAGCGATTCTCAGTGGACGTATCGGCGTCGAACCGCTTAGCGGCTTCGAGCCCACCCGTCTGTACTCGCATAACGTCGATGTCGATGCCATGAACGCTCGTCGACTTGCTGATATCGCCTCGGCGCCCCACACTTATGCGATGGAGCTTCGCGGACCAAGGGCGCTGGTGGAACCTCTGCAGCGCGGGGTCCTCGCACCCCAAGAGCTGATCCTGAAGGTAGGTGCCGAGGTGATGTTTGTCGCCAACGATCAGAATCAACGCTACGCCAACGGCACGCTCGGGCGCGTCGTTGATCTATCTGGTGCGTGGCCAGTCGTACAATTGACTTCATCCCAGCGGAAGATTCCCGTAGAGCCTCACTCCTGGGTAGTCGAGGAGGACGGGGTTAACAAAGCGGAAATTCGTCAGGTGCCGCTCCGCTTGGCTTGGGCAATCACAGTACACAAAAGCCAAGGAATGAGCCTCGATGCTGCAGAGATCGACCTCTCCCGCTCGTTTACACCGGGCATGGGCTACGTCGCACTCTCACGCCTTCGGAGCCTCAACGGTCTCTACCTCAAAGGCTTGAATGCCATGGCCTTGCAGCTCCACCCAGCGATCTTCGACTTCGATGTCTCAATTCGCCAACGATCAGAACAGCTGGCGCGACTCACGCAGGACTCACAGGTGGGAAACGCGTCGCCGCCATCCGGACCTGACGAGACCGATCTAGACCCGAAACTCCTGGACAAACTCAAGGCATGGCGCCGCGACCAAGCACGATCCGAGGGGGTGCCTGCCTACGTCATCGCTCACGACATCATGTTGGCCGAAATCGCGATGCGGTCACCCCGAAATACCTTTGAGCTGCGTCGCATCAAAGGCATGGGGGCGACCCGGGTTCAGCGCTATGGTGATGCGATTCTCAGGATCGTTATCGACCATCTGGAACCGTCACCAACGCAGAACTCACTGTTCTAATGCCTCGTCCGTCCAGCTACCCTCCCCACCGCCATTTGGCGTATCGGTACACACGAATGCACGACACCAGCACAATTCGCTCCAGGGACCGTAGATCTGTCTCGGCCTTGAGTCCTCGGCAAGACCCGGTGATACCTCTGATCTGATAACGTGCTAGCGTGTCTGAACTTCACCATCCGAATCCGATAGGTACAAGCAAAGGCCAAGCCGTCTCGTCGACTGGCCTACGACTGAGCCAATGCTTTGACCCGATCGACGAGCTGTTTTCGTCCTTCTTCGAGGTCCATCGTGTACCGGGACTTGTCTGGGGTGTGGTCGATCAAAGCGGACTCCTCCACGTTGGTTCCCGCGGCGTTCCAGACCCCTCACGCCCCGACCGCTTGACTGAACACCACGTCTTTCGGATCGCGTCCATGACCAAGAGTTTTACCGCAATGTGCATCCTGCTCTTACGTGACCGCGCCAAGCTCAGCCTCGACGACCCTGTGCAGCAGTGGCTACCCGAACTCAAGGTCCGATATCGTCCTCACATCGAACCTTCGACACTCACCATCGCCCAGCTACTTTCGATGTCGTCCGGCCTCGTCGAGGACGACCCATGGGCCGATCGCCAACTAGCGATGCCCGAATCTGACTTCACCGCTCTGCTTGCGACCGGCATAGGACTCGATCTACCCCCAGGATCAGGATTTGAATATTCGAATCTCGGCTATGCCATGCTCGGGCTGATTGCCAAGAGAGCGGCAGGTCATGACCTCAACGTACTCGCGATCGAGCAGATATTGCAGCCACTCCAAATGCACGCTTCCACTTGGAACCTTCAAGACGTGGATGCGACATTGCTCGCTACCGGGTACCGCCTCAACCAAGGAAACTGGGAGATTGAGGCGCTACTTGACCATGGCGCCTTCGGCGCCATGGGTGGGCTCGCATCGAGCATTAAGGATCTTGCGCAATGGGTGGCCCTCCACCTCGGCGCATGGCATCAGGAGCCTCGTCTCTCCGTTCCATGGATTAAGCGATCCTCCCTACGGGAGATGGCACAGATCCACACCGCCATATCCCGACCCAACACCACGCACCCCGATCTCACAGCGCAGGGATATGGATATGGGCTGACGATCGCCCATCACCGTCTGCTTGGACGAATCGTCGGTCATAGCGGTGGCCTCCCCGGCTACGGGTCTCGAATGGAGTGGCTTACCGATTATGACATTGGGTTGGTTACGTTGGCCAATCGTACCTACACGGCGCTGAGCGATGTAGTCCGTCAGGGCCTAACGCACCTTGTCGAGACAGGGCTCGTTGGTGTGACACCACTCCCAGTCTCCGAAGAGCTACGTCGCGTCTATGAGGCAATTATCGCGACCTACCAGAACCCTCAAAACCAAGCCGCCCTGAGGGAGGTGGCATTACCAAGCTACTTCCTGGACTGCGACGACGATCGCAGGCCGCCGGACTTCGGCACCCTGCGGAGCACGCACGGACGGCTCATCTCAACGGATCCGATATCAGCGCAGGGATCGTTGCGAGGCTTTTGGACGATGCATTGTGCACGCGGGGCACTCACCATGCACGCGATGCTTGGACCAGGAGTTCCACACAAACTCCAGTTTCTCGGTGTCGCTAGCGAACCCACAGCACCAGGCAATCGCTAGCCGCTTGCTGGCGACAGGCAGGCAGAAGGACTCAAACCTATTCTTAGACGCAGCAGCTCTACGCTGGTGACGCAAACTTCTCGGCGCGCTTTGCCTAGACGACCGTTAAGTCAATATCCGCACCAGCGAGCGCTTTGCTCACCGGGCACGACTGCTTGGCATCTTCGGCAAGGCTGCGGAACTGGTCCTGAACGATTCCAGCTGCTGATCCTCCCACCGTGAGTTCAATCCGGGGAATACGAAATCCACCGCCTGGATCAGGACCGAGATGCACCTTCGCACCTACCTCGAGGTGGATGTCGGTCCCGCCTGCCTCGCCCAACAGGGCGGAGAACTGCATCGCGAAGCACGAACTGTGTGCCGCTGCAATCAACTCCTCAGGGCTCGTAACACCGTCCGCTGATTCAGCAGCGCGTGTCGGAAACGACACTGTGTAGGTAGCGATTCTCGAGCTCTGCAGCGCGACGGTCCCCGCACCTGCCTCTAACGTTCCGTTCCAAACGGTCTGAGCCTCACGAACTGGCATGACTCCCCCTCATCCAATAGCGGAACCGATCCGTACGCATTAGTACCCTAGCAAGAACCTGCGAACCAAGCGACGCCTGTATGTGAGCAATGGCGGCGGGCGCGAAGAGCAGCGCTCGGGCGCCTTGACATATGCTCTTGCCTTCAGGGCGGAGGGGACGTCTCCAAAGCACCGGGGCCATCCCACGGGTTAAAGATATCCCCTCTCTCATGGTAAGCCGAGCTAGCGAATCGATGTTCCCCGAGCGTTGGGCAAGATACCGCATCTATCGCCGCCAGCCCGTTCGCTTGGACTCACCAACACAGTCGTTAGAGAGGCCCAACGGTACCGACGACGTTTTACTCGCGTACGGCCTTAGGATGGTAGATCGATTCGCTACTGTCCTAGGGAAGGAACTCGTCTCATGCAATCATTTGATTATCGAGGCAAATTGCCCGAACCAGTCGGCCTCCGAACCGCCTATGCCGGCTCATTGAACGAATCCAATATTGGTGAGGTGGTGAAGGTCTGCGGCTGGGTGAATCGCATTCGAGAGCACGGCGAACACCTCGTGTTTGTCGACATCCGCGACTATACGGGCGTGGTCCAGTGCGTCATACCAAGGACCGAAAACCTTCACCCAGAATGGGTGGTACAAATCACAGGAACGGTGGCGCGGCGCCCGGAGGGGACAGAAAACGATCAGCTGGCCTCGGGGCAAATTGAACTGCACGACCCAACGGTACGCATCCTCGCACAGGCAGAGCCAATTCCCTTCTCGCTCGACGATAGGGTCGAGCTTGATGAAGCGACTCGCCTGCGCTATCGCTACGTAGACTTGAGAAGGTCACGCATGCAGCGTAACCTTCGACTTCGATCGCTGGTCAACGCTGCTATTCGACGGTCGATGGAAGAGCAAGGCTTCGTCGAGATAGAGACCCCGCTGCTTTGGACGCCGACCCCTGAGGGTGCACGCGAATTTCTTGTTCCTTCTCGCACGCAACCCCAGAACTTTTATGTGCTGCCCCAGTCACCGCAGATCGCAAAGCAACTCCTCATGGTTGCCGGATTTGACCGCTACTACCAGATTGCTCGCTGTCTGCGGGATGAAGACCTCCGCGCGGATCGACAGTTTGAATTTACGCAGCTCGACCTTGAGGCTTCCTTCGTGACCCAAGATGACATTCACGAATTTATCTCCCATGCAATTCACACAGTAGTCGCAGCAGTGAGCCCTGGGACGACCATCAATATTGGTAAGCTCACCTGGCGCGAAGCAATGAGTCGTTACGGCTCCGACAAGCCAGATCGTCGTTTCGGCGCTGAGCTCAACGACGTGACGGGAATTTTTTCCAACACGAGCGTCAAGGCCTTGAGTGCCAAGAGCGTACAAGCAATGGTATCCCCAATTGCGCTCAGCCGTGCACGTCTCGACGAACTCGTTGAGCGAGCCAAGACGCTCGGCGCTAAGGGGCTTTTGTGGCTTCGCGTCGAGACGACGGACGGCGGGCTTGTGCTCAACTCTCCGGTCTCTAAGTTCCTGACTGACACGGAACAGCACCAGCTCATCGATGCTGTACGTGCGAACGTTGGCGACACTATTTTGATGGTTGCCGATGACTGGGAGCGAGCAGTGGCTGTGCTTGGGCAAATTCGACTTGGCCTTGGCAAACAGCTTGCCAGTGACGACATACTTGACTTCTTCTGGGTCGTTGACTTTCCCCTCTTTGAGGGCCTGGACGAGTTCGGTACGCCAATATCAGCTCACCACCCGTTCACCATGCCAAATGAGGAAGACTTCGCCTTGCTCGATAGTGATCCACTTTCGGTTCGGTCACAGTCATACGATCTTGTGCTCAACGGGTGGGAACTTGGCTCCGGATCAATTCGCATCCACGAGTCCTCAATTCAGTCAAAGGTCTTCCAAGTACTCGGGATCGATGAAGAAACCGCTCGCTCGCGCTTTGGCTTCCTGCTCGACGCATTCAAGTATGGCGCTCCACCGCATGGTGGCTTTGCTTTCGGTATCGATCGTTTGAGTGCCTTGCTTGCGGGTGAAGAGAACATTCGCGAACTTATCGCCTTTCCCAAAACCCAGAGCGGTTCGGACCTCATGACGGGTGCACCAAAACAAGTCGCGATAGAAGCGCTGGCCCAGCTTGGACTCCGACCAACAGCACACGCCAAGGACTGATCATGGACGAGCTATTTCGCCAAGAGCTCGACCCAAAACGAATTCCTCTCGCGGTGCGCCGACGTCCAACCTCAATCGCTCAGATCCGAGGACACGAGGCACTGACCGGTAACGATGGCGTGATTCGACGCAGCATCGAGGGACTGTCGCCTTTTGCACTCGTGCTGGCAGGGCCTCCCGGAGTCGGCAAGACCACCCTTGGGTCACTGATGGCGACTGAGCGCCGAGCTCGCTTCGTCTCTCTGTCTGCCACCACACTGAGCGTAAAAGATATTAAGGAACTCGCCGCCAACGGTCAACGCCTTCGCGAACTCGGCGAGATCGAGCCAGTCTGCTTCATCGACGAGATTCACCGCCTCTCCCGAACCCAGCAGGACGTGTTACTGCACCCCGTTGAAGACGGCTCCTTCTCACTCGTCGGTGCAACCACTGAAAACCCGTTCGTCACCCTAAGCCCCGCCCTCCTCTCCAGGGTCGAAGTCGTCCGCCTATCACCCTTGTCCGATGGAACACTAGACGAGCTCATCCGTAGCGCGGTTCGCGACGAAGAGATGGAGATAGGAGACGATGTTGTAGAGAGCATCGTCGCACATGCCAACGGAGATGCTCGCGCCGCATTACGGATGCTCGAACGAGCGATTGGCGCTATCCCCCGGCATCAGGGGGTCATGCCACGGATTGAGCGCGTACCCTACATCCCGGAAGCGATCGGTATCGACCGTTCCTCTCACTACGAGATGACCTCTGCGCTTATCAAATCCATGCGCGCCTCTGACGCTGCCGGTGCTATTGACTGGCTAGCCCACCTTCTTGTCGCAGGAGAAGACCCGAGGTTTGTCGCTCGGCGTCTTTGCATCTTCGCAGCCGAAGATGTTGGCCCCGACGTTCCTGATGCACTCTTATTTGCCGATGCCACCTATTCAACCGTCGAGCGAATCGGCATGCCGGAGGCGAGGATCGTTCTCGCAGCTGCCGTCCTGCGCCTCAGCGAGGCTCCCAAGTCAAGGCGAGCAATTGACGCGATCGATCTAGCCATGACCCGAGCAGCAACATCACAACGGCAACAGGTGCCGCCACACCTTCGTGGTTCGATCACACAGATCGAAGCACGCTACCACGGCAGCCCCTCCCAGCCCGAGTAGTCAACCCCGATCGACCATGCCGCCGTGCTCAGTTCTTATCGATAGTTGATAAGCACGACGATACCAAGTGCCTGATTGCTCATGATCGCGCCATCAGGGCCCGTCTTGAGCAGCCGGAATCCCAAGCCATACGAAATATTGATTGCCATGTGACCTCTCTACATCAACGGAGGGAGATCGTTCGGAAGTTGTGCAATTGGAACGGGACTGTTAGCAACAACAGGGTGCAGGCTGTCGAGATGTTTCGTCATCCAAGCAGCCAGAGCAGCATGTTGGTTATGGATAGAACCCTTTGGTGCGTACTGGTCTCCGGCAATCTTATTTCTCATCTCTATGGTTGTAAGCCCATCGCGAAGAAGATTGACGGCTTCCGGAGAGATGAAGCTTTGCTTCGCTGTTTGACCAGTAGGAAGAGACAGCGGTGGCGAACCCGCTGCCAAGTAACCATGGTAGTTTTTCTGTGCCTGTTGGAGCGCAGTGGAGTACGATACCATTTGATTAGTCGTCGCCGCGTACTGCAAGAGCATCACATTAAGCGTTGCACTGGCAACGGCCTGTAATAAATAGGACCTTGAAGACTGTTCGATTGACTTGACGACAGTCGTCTCAATCGTCGACACGCTCATCGACGGCGATGTCCTTAGCTCTTGACCAAAACGACCAACCAGTTCGTTCACTTCGAAGCTATGCATCATTTGACCGACACCTAATGCAGATTCCGCATATTTCCCGTCGCTGACGGTGATGCCTCGGGCAGTTATAAGGGCGACATCGGCTGATTGTGATGGCAACTTCGTCTCGGCCTCACGGACTACAGCTCCGGCCTCACCAATCGGAACCGACGAGACTGGCCGCGTTGGCGCGATATCGCTCGATACACGGTGGGTGTGAGTAACTACTTGTGGTCGAACCACGTCATTGGGAAATCCGACGTAAGCTGCCAGCATCCCCACGCTTACGCAGGTGCCTATAGCTAGGATAACGACTCGCGAGCCCAACCGATGTGCATTCTTGCTCATTGGTCACCTCCAGAAGGTAATGCTAGTTCCTTAGGGCCGACGCGAAAACAACTTTTCGTCCTGGGAATCCGGTCACCTGGGGCGAACGGTGTAGTTGCGGTTGGGCCGGATGTCCTAAGGACGGAGCGATGTGAACGGCCATGCAATAATGCAGAGATGCGGCCAAATAATTGCACGGTGACGGACACCAAAACTGCACGCACATCTGGGCCCTGGTTCAAGGTGGACTACGCGTACATCGTTGAGGCGCAACAGCGAGAGCATCGGGTTTGCCAATGACATCCCGAGGGAGCGCCTAAGCACCCATCATGTTGAGCAGTGCACAACCCTAAGAAATGGAGTATCACCATGTCCAGTGTCGATGCGAATAACAAAGTTCACCCGAGCGTGGAGTCAAATCCCCGTTGCCCCACGATAGCGTGCCCAGTCTGTGGGAGTAGCTTTGGCCCCTCGGGGAGGAGAACCTACTGCTCAGATGCCTGTCGGGCCAGTGCCTATCGACGACGTCGTAGTTCGGGTACTCTCCCGACGCTCAGGGTCCCAAGATCCCAGCCACGTCGGGAGATCACCGTCTATGAGTGCGATACCTGTGGTGAGCGCTCTCTTGGAGAACAACGCTGCCCGCAGTGTCACACCTTCATGTGACGAGTCGGGATCGGTGGGCATTGCCCCTCGTGTGAGGAACCAATCGCCATCATCGATCTACTTGGAGGGGAGCTCGCACACGCGAGAAAGAGATCCGGGATTGCTTGAATCTCTTGCTACCCCGAACGAATGGATAGCTACTGGGATCTGAGACAGTCTTCTCCAGGAGGTGCCCTGACGGCTTCCGAACCCATGATGTCCTGCAGTAACTCCAGCATCCAAGACTCGTTGAGTTCCACTACAAATAAGCCCACGAGATCTTTTTAAATCGAGGGCAAGCCCTCACCCGATACCCTGAATCACACCGCGCCGTCACCTAGCTCGGCATCGAGGTCAACAGATGAGCGAGGCTCGTCGCAACCCCAATGGCGGCAGGCAGATACAGCGACTCGTCCGGTCCATGGGCGTTGCTCCCTGGACCGAGTGCCCCGGTTGCAACAAAGTCGGCGGTTGGAAAGCACTTGCCCAAGGTCGCCATGAAGGGAATCGAACCACCCTCCCCACAGAACGCTGCCGGTGCACCAAAGCCCATCATTGAACCTTCATGGAGAGCCTTGGCAAGCCAGGGACTCGGCTCCTTTGACACCCAACCCTGTGCCGGCGACTCCGCCTCTACCTCAACGTCTGCGCCGTAGGGCACATCGGTCGTGAGGAGTTCGACGAGTCGATGCTGCGCCAGCGCAGCATCGACCGTTGGCGGCAAGCGTAACGAAATCTTACCGGTAGTAAATGGGCGTAACACATTGCCACCGTCGGCTACCGGTGGGACACCATCGATGCCGATGAATGCAAGGGATGGACGCCATGTCTGATTGAGGATTCGATCAGCACCCTCGATCCCCATCAGCCGCGTCGAGCCAGCAAGTGGAAAAAGCGCAAGGAGCGGATCCCCAAGTTCTTGTGACAGCCTGGCTGCTTGGTCCCGATGAAAGGCTGGAATCTCAGCCTGAAGGAACTCGGGTAGCACCTCTCCTGTGCGCGGATCTTCAACACGCGAGAGCAGCTCGCGCAGAATCCGAAACGACGAAGGGACAACACCACCAGCCTCCCCAGAATGCACGCCGTGCTCGAGCACTCTGACCGTAATGGCCATGACGAGGTTGCCTCGAAGTGACGATGTTACCCACAGGCGCTGAAAGTCGAGTCCTCCCGAATCGAGACAAACCACCATGTCAACCTCGCCGATGGTTGGAAGCAACTGCTCCAGATGGGCATCGAGATCAGGGCTCCCACTCTCCTCACTCGCCTCAACTACGAGAACACAACGGGGGTAATCCATGTGTTGCTGTGACAGCTCCTCGAGCACGCTAATGACCAGCGGAGCAGCATAACCGTCATCGACCATGCCACGGCCGAAAAGATTTTCTCCGACCAATTGGCTTTGGAACGGATCGAGTCCGCTCGACCACGGGTCGTTCGCCGGCTGCTTGTCAAGATGGCCGTAGAGCAGCACGGAGCCATCGCCACGCCCTGGGGTACCAGGCACCTCGACAACCAACAGGGGTGTACGGCCATCAATCCGCTGAATATGGCTCGTCATACCGGGAACCGAACGTGTGGCAATCCAATCCTGGTAGAGCGCCAAGGCGCGCTCGATATGTCCACTCTCGCTCCAACTGTGGTCAAATGCGGGCGACAGACAAGGTATCGCCCCGTAATCTACCAACAGGGGGACAAGGTCCGCTCGGACTACAGACTCAAGACTATTACGCAGGGTACTCATGCCTGTCGACCCTAGCTGCTTGAGCGCCGCGCCGATTGCACCAACACCTCAGCACCGGTCCCTGGCCAACACTCTCGATCGCGGCCTAGACAACGGGCATCTTGGCCACCGATCGGAATGGCCGTCCATGGCCCGGGATAATCCACTTGGGACGCAGACCAACTATGCGCTGACGTGAGTCGGCGAGCTGCGCGACACTCGACGCATATGGGTCTTCGAGAGGACCATCTTCGTTCCACCCAAGGTGGCATACACGCAAAGGCCATTGACAGCCGCTCGTCCTGATCGCCACACTGATATCTTCTTGAGTATGGCCAGGTGTCTCGAGAAGGAGTACCTGAGGGGTGAGCTGGTACTGATCCGTTGGGCGCTCCATCCATTTGTCGCCTCGGTAGATGGCATGATAGTCATGCATGCTCGAACAGGGCACCATGCAACGTGTGGTCGAGGTGGTGATGGCTCACGACAACATTGGTCACCCTTTCTGGCCCAACGCCGATGCTGGTCATTGGGGCAAGAATCATGTCCCGTGATGCCACCGTGCCCGGGTCCACCACCGCGACTTGCTCGCCTTCAAGCAACATCAGAACCGTGCCAGCGAACCGCCCCGGTTTTTATGGAGACTCCTAACCTTGAGAGGATGGAGCTATGGGAACAGTAAAGAGATACTCGCCGCAGGTAAGGGAGAGAGCCATTCGCATGGTTGTCGATCGCCCTTACCTTTGAACTGTGTTCGACCAGCTGACAGTCAGTCAGACGGCAGGCTGGCCGATCCGCCGTCACCTCAACCAGCGAGAGCTCGATGACGTCGTCCCCACCCTGAAGGACGAGGGACTGTTGTGCGCTTGATCACAAACAACAGTCGGGGTCGATGACTCGGACCAGCGCGGCAAGTGAGTTGCGATCTACCCGATAGTAGATGCTCGTTCCCCGCCGACTCCTCGTCAGGAGTCCGGCTCGATGTAGTTGGCCGAGATGATGGCTGATCGTGGCATCCGACAGTTCCAGGTGGCGCGCGAGGTCGCTGTTGCGCACACCATCGATATCACTAACCAACAAGAGCGAGAGGAGCTTCACTCGCACCGGGTCTGCGACCGCCTTCAGCCGAAGTGCAACCGCCAATGCATCATCGTCACTGATCACGCCTGAAGCGACCGGCGCACAACACAGGGTCGCCGTGAGGTCAATCATGGGAAGAGATTTAGGCACTCAATAAAGTATGACACATTACTTGACGTATGTCTAATCGTACGGTACCATAGTCATTAGTTATATGTCTAACTATAAAGGGGACAAGGATGACCAGTGAATCCGAGAGTATTCGCGAGCTCGTAAGGCGCAAGTACGCTGAGGCCGCAACCAGGCTGACAGAGGGTAACAAAGAACCAGGACAAGGTTGCTGCCCCAGCGAGCGATCGCCCGCGCCCGAAGAAGTCTTCGGTGGTGCGCTCTACAATGCCGAGATGGCTTCGAGGGTGGGCGATGCCGCTATCTCAGCCTCGTTGGGATGTGGTGTACCTACTGCGGTTGCAGACCTACGACCGGGCGAAACTGTTCTCGATCTCGGCTCGGGAGGAGGAGCCGATGTGCTCATTTCGGCACAACGGGTGTCGCCTGGTGGCCGGGCAATCGGACTCGACATGACCGACGAGATGCTCCACCTCGCACGACAGAACGCCGAAAAGGCAGGCATTGAGAATGTCGAGTTTCTCCTGGGTTACCTGGAAGAGATTCCCTTACCCGATGAGTGCGTCGATGTCATTATCTCCAACTGTGTGATCAACCTCGCGGCCGACAAGCAGCTCGTGCTTGGTGAAGCTGCTCGAGTACTGCGCGGAGGCGGGCGGCTCGCGATATCTGATGTAATTGCTGACCCAGATATGGACGATGAGACCCGCTCGGACATGGCACAGTGGACTGGATGCATCGCTGGTGCCCTGACTCTGGCACAGTATCAAAGCATGCTGACCGACATTGGCTTCGTCGACATCGATATCGCACCAACCCACCGCGTCCATAGCCATGCGGTATCCGCCATCATTCGCGCAACGAAACCCGCGGTCACGACGACATGACTCCACCAGCATGTCCGCAACGTCAGCGCTGGTGATACCGGCTCCCGAGTGGACTCTCACTCCTGTGGAAAATCACAAGGAGTGGTTGGAGTCGTATTGTGAACCCTGATGTCGATGACCTCGGTTGCCAGGTCCTCCTCGAAGGCGGAGTTCTCACTGCGTTGACGACCACCGCGTGGGCTCAACACTCCTCAGCGCGAAGGCAGACGAACGCCGATCGTCAACGCAGTGGTCGATCATGATGACCAAATGCGCGTCAATCAACTTCATACGAACGGACCAATAAGATTGGGGCCCAAACCCAAGTTAGCGATGATGCCACCAGCCTACTCATGCACCGTACATCAGCTCCACAGCGAGACCAGATCAACCACGTGCCCATCGGTCGACACTCGCACCCATGTCATGGTCACCCAAGACAGCGAGACACCATGTGGCTACCATGTGGCTACCGAGAGACTCCCGTTTCACCATTGCGGATGTGGCCTCGACCCCAGCGGTTCGCTCAGTCGGCTCAGTTAGGAGCCATCCCTCTCGTCAGCTCACGCAAACACCTCCATCGCCTGGGCGACGGTGCCGACTGGGTCGAAAAACAGAGGCAGACAATTCGATCCCTATGCCTTTGTGATCGGCCCAGGGTGCGCATCCCGCGTCGAGTTTCGCATCGGTGCCTGCAAGGGTGCGTCACCTTCATCGACGCACTGAGCCGACTCGCCAAATCAGCATGCCCGTGGCCGGTTGAGAGGACATTCGCACGCAAGGGTGCGGACAGGAGGCAACCCGAGGGCCTCATGCGCGAGCGGTGTCACGAAGGTAGACGATCCGAGCCAGGATAGCGAAAGCTGCCGACCAAATGAGCACAACAGCCCACCCCTCGAGTGTCCAGGGTGAGCCCCCAAGGGTAACCGCACCAGCTCGGATCAGCCAATACGAGGGGATGAGCTCGAAAAGTCTGTGGACGATTCCAGTGCCACCAATGTTGCCAAAGCCGCCACCGACCAACAGAAAGAGGGTCGCGACACCACCGGTGACCGGGCCCATCGAATCGGGTTTCAACAGATGGCCAAGCATCACCCCGATGATCGCGAACGGAAATAATCCAACCAGAAATAACCCGGTCATCGTAAGCCAGTCAACGGCGGAGAGTCGAACGCCATAGGTCAGACCAGCAAGATAGAGAACGACCAACGTGGTGCAGGCCACCACGTAGCCGGTAATGATCTTGGCGGCGAAATAGTACCAGACCGGGAGCGGTGTGATCCGCATCTGGCGAGTCCAACCCATCTGGCGCTCGGCGGAAATTCGTGGCCCAATGGAGATGGCGGCGATCAGTGCACCAAAACTGGCCATCGCGATCATGTAGTACAAAGGGAATGGCACTCCGCCCACCCTGTAGTGGCGATCGGCAGAAGTGAAGGCGATGTACAGAGTCAGCGGGAAGATGAACGAAAAGATCACAAAGCGACGATTGCGCAGCGTACGTTGCAGCTCCGCCCGGAGATAGAGCCCTCCCATCAGCCGTGCTCCTCGCTCGTCAGCGCTACAAAGGCCTCCTCCAACGTTCCTCCAATAACCTCAATATCCCTGGCTGACCTATACCGATCGAGCAGCTCATACAGCGCCCGATCTGAGTCGCTACAGGTGAGGACGACCGTCAAACCATGTCGCTGTGCATTCACGACACCGGCCACCGTCACCAGTTCGCTCAGATCAATGTCTGGCAGCGCCATCCGAATCGTTTTCGTCCCGACTGTCGCCTTGATCTGGCTCGGAGTTCCGTCAGCGATAATGGACCCACCGTTGATGACCACCACTCGGTCGGCATGGCTATCCGCCTCCTCGAGATTGTGCGTAGCAAATACCACCGTCTTTTGCTCTGCGACGACATCTCGCATCGCCCGCCAGAATTCACGCCGACCATCGACGTCAAGAGCAGCAGTTGGCTCGTCCAATACCAGGAGCTCAGGATCGCCAACCAGTGCCGCCGCGAACCGAACCCTCTGAGCCTGACCCCCCGACAGCCCCGTCGTCATCTGCCCTTGGAATGTCGCACAACCGGTCAGCTCTAAGATCTCGTTAGTCGGACGTGGCGTCGGATAAAACGACGCCATGACCTCGATCAATTCGCGAACCCGCAGGTAGTCGAGGGGTACACCTGTCTGCAGCATCCCACCAACGAGCCCTCTCGCTATCGCTCGCGAAGGAGGCAGTCCAAAGAGCGTCACCTGCCCCGAATCCGGCCGAACTAGGCCGAGTGCCATGTCAAGGGTGGTCGTCTTGCCAGCTCCGTTGGGACCCAGCAAGGCGACGGTCTCCCCGGCTTCGACGAGCAGATCGACTCCTCTCACGGCGCGCACCGCCCCGTAGCTCTTCGCAACGCGAGCCAGCGAAATCGATGGCGCAACTTCGGTATCGGTCACGGGTCACAGCGTAGTCGACATATAGTCCTCCTGTCAAGCCGGGGTCGAGACAAGCGCTTGCGCGGAACGGCCAATCAGACCCACATCCACCCGCCGCCAAAACTACCAGAGGACCCTCTCTGGTCATCAATCAATACTTCAGTCAGCTAACGTCGTCGCATCGAACTCTTCCGGCGCGACCGAATCATCAGCACCAGCGACTGGTTCCGCGAGCCGATCTCCAGACTGAGCCGCATGTGCTACTGCAGCGGCGTGCTCTGCATGCAGGAGATCCATTGCCGCTTCAGCGTCGGCGGCGTTGTACTTGCCACCACGAAGCCAAGATGCACCCGCAGCGATCAGGCAGGCAATCGCGGCAAAGGTGAAGGCCTCAGAAAGGCCGTGACCAAATGCAGGCGAGATCAGACTCGGGAAGAACGACCGGCCAACGAGATAACGGGCATTCGCTACCGGTAACGTACTGAGCACCCTTGGTCCGAGAAGCTTGGACATCGGGTTGTATCCGAGAAATGCGGCGAACAATGTGCTTACAGGAGGCAATGCCGCAACCTGCTTTGCCAGAGCCACCGGCACATGTTGCTGGGTCAAACCGGACAGCAAGGCGCGTGACAGGTGCGCGCGCAGTCCAAAAATCATAAGGCTGAAGAACACGCCGATCGAAAGCACCATTGCTGAGTTCATAAAGGTAGCACTCATGCCCGAGCCGACACCACGCTGGTTTGCCGGCAGACT
>JAJZXI010000019.1 GCA_021806545.1 Actinomycetes bacterium
CTCTCTGAGGCGCAGACATCGATCAGTGAGGCCAAACTGACGCCAAAGTTTGCCGAGGATCTCTATAACTTCCTTGGGTACCTGCTCAGCTCGCTGCTCGAGGCACTCATGAGTGACCTTGGCTAACTGACAGGTCTGACATCGAGCCGCTCGGCGCGCTCGATGGCTCCAGGCTCATATCGTGATGATGAGCTTGCCGGTCGTTGCTCGGCTGGCGAGGTCCTCCTGAGCCTGGGCCACCGCATCGAGGGGATAGCGCGCGGCGATCTCGATCGTGAGTAACCCCGAGGCGATGTCCCCAAAAAGCGTCGTTGCCCGGGAGAGTAGCTCCTCGCGCGTAGCGACGTAATGTACCAGCGAGGGTCGGGTGACATAGACCGAGCCCGCGGCGTTGAGCCGCTGCAGATCGAATGGTGGCACCTGTCCGCTGGCGGCTCCGTAGAGCACCAGCATCCCCCTTGGTCGCAGCGAAGCGAGACTGTGGTCAAAGGTCGCCCGTCCGACGCCGTCATAGACCACCTCGGCACCACCGAGATCGTGGGCAAGCTCTTCGAAGTGGTCGTAGTCCACCGAGTGGGTCGCGCCATTGCGCAGTGCCCGCTCGGCCTTCTCAGGTGTCGAGGTGGTGGCGATCACGGTCGCGTGGTGCTTGTGGCTGGCCAACTGGGTTAGGAGGGAGCCCACGCCACCAGCGGCTGCGTGGACGATGGCGACCTGCCCCTCCTTTAAGGGGAAGCAGCTCTCCGTGAGGAATTGGGCGGTCATACCTTGGAGCATGGCAGCCGCCGCCTGGTCGAAGGAGACATCGTCGGGAAGCTTGACGGCGCGATGCGAGGGTATGACTGCGTGCTCGGCGAAGCTCCCCATGACGCTGGCATAGGCGACGCGGTCGCCGATGCTGAACTCGGTCACGCCCTCACCGAGTTCGATGACCTCTCCAGCACCCTCGTTACCGAGCACGAAGGGCAGACGCTGGGGGTAGACGCCTTCACGATGGTAGATATCGATAAAATTCACCCCTGCAGCGCGCATCCTGAGTTTGATCTCGCCGGCTGCGGGCCTGATATCGGGAATATCTTTGAGCAGGAGGTTTTCTGGACCTCCATGGGACTCGACGACGACCGCCTTCATGGTAACCTCCAGTTCGTAGGGGCGAGCGTTGCCCGCGACCGATGGTTACACCGTTCAGGGGTAGGCGCGGCTACCGGACGACGACCATCGCAAGCGCGGCGATCGTATGATTGTTCAAAGCTCGCCGTGTGACTATCGAGCTTAGTCTGACGAAAGGGGAGCTGTGAAACAGGCGACGATTGTCGGGGCGGGAATTGTGGGGCTCGCCTGTGGATGGCATCTACAGGAGCGCGGGTACGCGGTGACGGTGATCGACCGGGGTGAGGATGTGGCGGCCGGTTCGAGTTGGGGCAATGCGGGTTGGCTCTCGCCTGCGCTGGCGATTCCCCTGAACGAACCCACGCTGGTGACGAGCGGACTTGCCTCGCTCTTACGCCCTGACTCTCCGCTCTACGTTCCGCTTCGACTCGACCCCGAGCTCTGGAGGTTTTTACTTCTGTTTGCCAGCCAGTGCACCCGACGGGCCTTCACCCAGATGATGGCCAAGTTGGCCATACTCAACGCTGGTGCGTTGGCAGCCTACGACGAGATGGGCGCATCGGTAGCTGAGCCGACGACCACGGCGCCAATTCTGGCTGGCTTTCGGAGCCGCGCCGAGGCTGATGGACTCTTGGCAGAGTTCGCGCTGGTACGCGCCGCCGGGGCTGAGCTGCACTATGACCTGATCGATGGCGACGGAGTTCATGAGCGATCTCCGTTTTTTTCGGAGGCGATTGGCTGTGTCGTCGACATCCATGACCAGCGCTTTATCGATCCAAACGCCTATGTCCATGCGCTCGGTGCCACATTGCGAGCCCGTGGCGCAACTTTTATCATGGGCCACGAGGTCACCACGATCACCTCGCAGGCCCAGGGGGTACGAGTGTCGACCAGCGGCGGGGTCGAGCTGGCGCGCTCGGACGTAGCGGTGGTGGCGACTGGGGCTTGGGCGAATCGACTCGGCCACCAGCTCGGCGTCCGGGTCCCGGTGCGGGCAGGCCGAGGTTACTCGATGGTCTGCGACACTCGCGAGACACCCACCACGCCGATTTACTTCCCAGCAGCTCGCGTTGCCTGTACACCGATCGGTACGGGATTGCGGGTAGCGGGAACGATGGAGTTTCGTGGACCAGACGATCCGCTCGACCCGCGACGCCTCGACGCCATCGTTCGGTCGAGCCGTCAACTCTTGGCGGGTGTCGATCTCGATCACGCCCGCGATCGGTGGGTTGGACCGCGCCCGGTCAGCGCCGATGGCCTGCCATTGATCGGGTCAACAGCACAACCCGGGGTCTACCTCGCGGCTGGTCACGGGATGTGGGGCATCACCCAGGGACCGATCACTGGCCGACTGTTGGCTCAAGCGATCGATTCAGGCGAGGTCCCCCGCGACCTATTGCCCTTTGATCCTCTACGGTCGATACAGCGGCCACAGGTACCGATGATGGCGAAGTGGCCAAGGCTTGGCTCGAAGTCGTAGGCCCGCCCAATGAGCGCAAACAGGTCGTCCACCTCGGATTGAGGGATCTCGCGAACCGATCCGCACTGCTGGCAGTAGAGGTGATAGTGAGAGCTGTCGGCGAGATGATAGATCGCTCTTCCGTGCCCAAGGTGGATATGGATGATCACACCAGCGCGTTCAAGAGCATCCAACGTGCGGTAGACGGTGGCTAAATGGACCGAGGGGTCACGGCGCTGAACCGCAGTAGCGACCTCCTCCGCAGTGAGATGACCACCGGCCTGGACCAGAGCGGTGACGATGTGACGGCGTGGATTGGTGATACGGTGACCAGACGAGGAGAGCTGAGCCAGTACCTGACCGACTCGGCTCGCCTCACTCTCTTGCGAGGTCAAGCCGGTATCCAACGCCGCGAATGGTGGTCAAGACGCTGGGGCTATTCGGGTCCGGTTCGATCTTGGTCCGCAGGCGTTTGATATGCACGTCAAGGGTTTTAGTGTCTCCGTAGTAGTCGTGTCCCCATACCCGATCGACCAGCACGTCGCGAGTGAGCACCTTCCCAGGATTGCGCAGAAACAGAATGAGGAGTTCGAACTCCTTGGGCGGTAGTTTGACTTCGGCCTCTCCGACGACGACCTGATGCCGATCGACGTAGGCGGTGAGGCCCTTGAAGCGAAGCACCTCCTCATCGGTGCGTGGGCGCTCGGAGCCTTCGGTTGTCCGGCGTAGCAGCGCTCGGATACGCGCGATCAGCTCGGCCATGCGAAATGGCTTTGTCACATAGTCATCAGCCCCCAGCTCGAGCCCAAGCACGGTGTCGAGTTCGGTGGATCGGGCGGTGACGATGATGATCGGGACCTTGGACTCCTTGCGAATTTGGCGACAGACATCGAGTCCAGAGATCTTTGGCAACATCACGTCAAGTAAGATGCAGTCCGGCTGGGTCTCGTGGAACAGGTCGAGCGCACGCTGCCCGTCGGTCGCGACGATCGGCTCAAAGCCCTCTCGGCTCAGTCCAAGCGTCATCGCGTCGACGAAGCTCTCCTCATCCTCCGCGATGAGGATCCGCTCTTTGCCCGGGTTCATGCCTCGACCCTCGGGAGTGCGATGGTGAAGGTCGTGCCGACACCTTCGGTGGAGGTGACCTCGATGCTTCCCTGATGATTCTCTATCACATGTCTCACTATAGAGAGTCCGAGTCCAGTGCCACCCGTAGCACGCGAGCGATCGGCGTCTACCCGGTAAAAACGCTCAAAGATTCGCGTCAGATCTCTGGCTGGTATCCCTATCCCTTGGTCGGAGACGGTCACCTGGACCGTAGTCGCAAGGACCTTGACGGCCAATCGAACCTCGGAGTTCGGTTCCGAGTATTTGATGGCATTGTCGACGAGGTTCGAGAGTGCCGAGCTGAGTTGCCAGCGGTCCCCGCTGACCAGCGGCACCTGGGCGTCGAGGTCGACCGTGAGTTTGATGCCACGAGCCTCGGCGCCGAGGCGATACCGGTCAATGCACTCGGCGGCGACATCGTTGAGGTTCACATCGTGGATCTGGTGCAACTCGGTCTCTTCGAGCTTGGACAGGTCGAGCAGGTCCGTGACGAGACGAGCGAGTCGATCGCCCTCGTCGAGGATGCGGTGAGACAGCCGTAACACGGTTGCGGGATCGGTCTCCTGGCTCAGGGCGTCCGCCAGCAGCACGATACCACCGACCGGGGTTTTGAGCTCGTGGGAGACGTTAGCCACGAAGTCACGACGCACCTCCTCGAGACGCTTGCGTTCGGTGATGTTCTCGACGGTAATGATGAACGGAGGATGTGGATCGCTGCCCAGCGGCGTGGTGACGAGCTGAAAGTAGCTCTTTGGAGGGCCAAAGACCTCGAGGGTTTGGGAGCGATAGAGCTCGAGTCGCGCATCGTGCTTGAGCGCAGAGATCGCGCGCTCCAGCAGGATGCGCTCGGCGAAGCCGCCGGTCGGAATCTTGTCGAGGTAGTCCGAGTAGACCGTGCGGTAGTTGGCATCGACGAGCACGACGCCAATGGAGAGGCTTGCCGCGGCGCGGCTCCACAGCTCGGCGACGTCGACGGCCTGCTCCATGTTCTCACGCTCTCTCACCCCTTCATCCTAGGTTGGCCAAAGCACCGGCAGACCTCGCCCTCTCGGCGCCGATGCCTAGTGCGCGCTAGTTGTGGCCAGCTCGTCGCGTACACCGCCATCGGCAACCCTGGCCGACGGGCGCTGCCCAGGGAGGCCCGACGCTCTCACGATGTCCGCGTCGATGGGAACCGTTGTGCGTGTTGCTGGGGTATCCACTACCGTGCCGTTACCTGCCTGCTCCCATGGGTATGCCCGCTCGCCCGGGCCGAGCGATCGTTGATCCCAGGGTGAGCACCACCACCATAACCGCTTGGTCAAGAACCTACCTGCTCCAAGACAGGCGAGACCAAGACCAAGCCCACAGGACCCCCCCGTAGCGCGTCTCACGGCGCAGGGGAGCACGAACAATGCTCACAGACAGTAGATAGCAATAGAAAAGCATGAAAGATGCGAAAATGCTTACAAAACATCAAAAGGAGTGATATGCTAGGGATCTCCACGGAAGGAGGAACGGATGGCATGGATGCTTCTCAACGTAACGCTCACCCCCGACCCCTCGGCTCTGCCTGGCGGATCAGTGATTCAGCAGCTCGCCAACGGTATCGGGGGTTGGGCGCTCATATTGGCCCTGATCGGGCTCATTGTCGGCGCGGCAACCTGGGCGCTTGGCGCTCACAGCCAGAACTATCAGCAGTCCTACCTTGGCCGTAGGGCGGTGCTCGCGGCAGGGGCTGCTGCACTCATCATCGGAGCGGCCCCTGCCATCATCAACTTCTTCTTTCACCTGGGTCTTGGTGTGTGACGGTGATGGCCGGTTCCATCCTCTCTGCACCGGTCAACGGGATCGCTCATGCGATCATCAGCTACCTGATCACCGCGCTATCCGGCTTTGCTGGGCATCTCTTCACGGGAGCACTCAGTTGGTTCTTGACCCAGATCGTGTCGCTTCTGGGAGCTGCTGATCGACTGGATGTCGCTGCAGGAGCGATGCAGACGGTCTATCATAGCCAGGTAGCGCTTCTCGAGGTCGTGGCGTTACCGGTCCTCGTGATCGGGGTCGTGATCGCGCTATGGCGACAGAGTATCGGTGGGTTCATCGAGCTCGTGGCGCGAGTGCCGATCGCAGTGTGCGCCGTAGCGCTCGCTCCCGTGCTCACAGGGGATCTCGCGGCGGTCGTTGATGCGCTCTCACGGGCACCCATGGCCAACATCGGATCGCTGCCACGGCTAGCCCTGATGTTCTCATGGGGACGGGCGATCCCCGGGGTTGGTCCGATCGTGGCGGGCATTCTGGCCTTGGTTGCGCTGCTCGGCGCCTTGGCACTGTTCCTTGAGCTCTTGATGCGCGACGCGGGCATCTACCTGGTGTTGGCGCTCTTTCCCCTCGCCTCGCTCGGCATCGTCCTCTCCATCGGGCGCCACTGGTTTGCCAATGCAGTGCGATCGCTCTTTGGATTGGTTATCGCCAAGCTGGTGCTTGCCATCGGCGTTGGCCTGGGTGCGTCGCTGCTTGTGGAGGCGACCAGCTCGTCAGCACCGTCGCAGCTGCTTTCGTTGGCTCTCTCCGGTGTGTCCTTGCTGCTCGTCGTCTGCTTTGCACCGATCGCGATTCTGCGCTCGGTCGCCTTCAGCGAGGTCGTCGCCGCCGAGGCGCTCTCAGGTGCTCGGTCGATGGCAATGGCCCGGCTCGGTAACCTCGCCGATCAGGGCTATATGGCGTCGATCGTGCTTGCGGCTCCGTGGAACAAGGCGTCACCGACCTCTGGGTTGCCCCCATACCGCGGGCATCCGGTACCCTCAGCGATTGCTGAGCTCGCCAAGAGTGACCCTTGGGTTGACGAATTCCTCCATGGCCGGGAGCGAAGGAGTTGAGTGCTGACGCGGGTCGCGGCGAGTCGGTCTACTTCGGGACTCCAGCCTCCGGTACGCAGATAATGGGTCTCTCGATGACGACGGTCGCAAAGATCTCCATGGTTGTGCTGGTTGGGATGGCGGTTGTCGGCCTTGGGAGTCCGACGCAGCGTGTCCTCGTCGGCGTGGTTCTGGTGCTGGTGACGCTCGCTGTGGCGGCGGCGACGATATTCTTGCGGGTGCACCCGCTGGCATGGGTCAAGATGCAGATCGCGGCACGGCTGAGACGCCGGACTCGAGGAGTCATCTGTGAGGGAGGCTTGCTGATGAGTCGTGGCACCCACCAGCTCGTCGGAGGGGTCTCGGTTGTCGGCGATGCGTCAGCGTTATCGCTACGTGCCCGGCCTGATGAGGCGGATGCCTGGTCGCAGCTTCTTAACGAGGCGTCGAATCGGCTCTTGGACCATGGGGAGATGATTCTCCGCAGCGCTATCATGCCACACACCCTTGTTGAGGATCTCACCCAGTGCTCCGCCACCTACCGAGCACTCGCACTCGAAAGCTACCGGGTTGCGACGACCCTGCTCATGGTGGCTCCTCCTGGGTCACTGCGATCCAGGCGTGTCGCGCTCTCGAGGGCGATCACGGGGGTTCAGATGCTCACCTCTCATGACCGGCTCAACCTGGCGCCTCCTGAGCGCCCTGAGGACCTGCTCAATGCGTCCTGCGGGTGCCTCAGCACCAACTTCTCTCACGACGGGGTCGTAGCGAACGAACACGTCGACATGCTCGTGGGCGAGGGGTTTGTCGCCTCGACCTATCGGGTCACTGGTTGGCCTGGTCGCAGCGTCGATCCGCGTGCCTTGCTCCCACTCTTTGCACCGGGCCCACCAAGTCGGATCGTCTCGTTGGTGGCGCGGCCCGTCGAGGCGGCACGCGCTCAGCGTCACGTCGCTCGCCATCGTACCGAGATGGTAGCTGACCGTCGACTTCGCCGGGAGCGAGGCTACCTCGACCGGGCGCGCGATGAGCACCGAGAGGTCACGGCGCTGACCCAAGAGGAGGAGCTCCTGGCGGGCTTTCGTCTGTGTCGTTACCAGTTGCTGGTCGTGCTGCTCGCCCCGAGCCCTCAGCGGTTGGTCGGCAGCCGCACGGCACTCGAGAATGTGGCCGCGAGCGCGCAGCTTCGCCTCAGTATCGGACTCGGAGAGCAGCGGTCGCTCTTCGAACGGGCACTCATGGGAGCAAACGGATGGAGCTGAACTACCAGGACACGACGCGTACACTCGGCCGACTGCCGCTGTTGGCCTCGAGCCCGCTGCCGCCGACGAAGGCACGACCCGTTGGAGTCTCACGGCTTGGCGGTATCTTGTGCTTTGATCCCTTCGAGCTCTATCAGGTCGGTTATATCACGAGCCCGAATATGTTGGTGCTTGGCGAGATCGGTCGCGGTAAGAGCGCATTTGTCAAGACCCTCCTCACCCGTGAGCCAGAGCCCCACTCCTCCATCTTGATCCTCGATCCCAAAGGGGAGTACCAGAGCGCTGCTGCGCTGCTCGGCGCCCAGGAGTTGGCACTCAGCCAAGGTGCAGGGCTCGATCCGTTTGCTGGAGTTGGCAGGTCGCGCCGATTGCTCGGGTCCGCCATGGTCGGCCTGTTCCGTGCACTCTATGAGCGCGCGCCACGGCCGCTGGAGTATCGGCTGATGCAGGACATCGTCAACCAGTTGCTCGCGTCGCCGGAGTCGATCTCCCTTCATTACGTGGCTGAGGTGGTCAAGGTGGACTGTCCCGGTACGCATGCGGAGAGCCTGCCTCTTCGCCGAGAGCTCCACGCGCAGTTGATGCGGCTGATCGAGGGGGACCTCGCCGGTGTCTTTGGCACGGAAGGTTCTGGGTCTACGCTCGGCAACCGGGTCGTCGTTGACTTGCGTTCGATCGGTGATCGCCGATTGACTGGCTTTGCTATCAGCTGTCTGTTGCGGGCGCGTATCGCGCAGTTTGCTCGAGGTGAACTCGGAGCTGGCTTCGTGGTGGTTGACGAGGCCTGGTCGGTTCTTCAGCACAGCGACTCCGTTCGAGAGATGCGTGAGCTGTTCAAGCTCGCTCGGAGCTACGGGGCCAGCGTGATCGCGGTCACCCATCGCCTCTCCGATCTTGACGCTGAGTCGGTCGAACTCGTCAAGGACGTCGAGACTCGGGTGATTTTCCGACAGCCGAGGGAGGAGCTGGATCAGCTCTCCACCATTCTAGGGCTCCCGTCGACGGCCTTGGAGAGCCTCGCGACGTTGGGACGAGGCGAGGCGCTGTGGTGTATCGGTACCCACCAGTTCCTGGTCAGCCACCGGCTCATCGGCGATGAAGGTGCCCTGGTGGACACCGATCGAGCCATGCGAGCCTGACGTGGCCGTCGTTATCGTCGTCGTCCTGGTTCTGTGGGTGTCGTGGTCACTCGAGCGCGGAGCCCGCGGCGCGGCCGCGCCAACTGGTCAGAGGCGCCCCGAGGGCAAGCTGGGGCTCCGATGGGGAACTCCCTGGAGGGTGCCGGGATCCCGTCTGCGGATCCGACTCTCGCCGTATCGCCAGATCCCCCTCAACGATGAGCATTCCCTGCTCGTCGTCGGTCCAACCAGGAGCGGCAAGACGAGCCGGGTCGTGTTGCCCAACCTATGCGCATTCGTCGGATCGCTGGTGGCTACCTCGGTGAAGGCCGACCTGTTGACGCCTGAGGTGATCGCTGCCTGTGAGCATCGAGGCAAGATCGTGATCATCGGTGACCGTCTGCGAGCGACGCATCGCTGGGATCCGGTCTGCGAAGCTCTCAGCGAACGTGAGTCCATGGCCATGGCCCGAGCGTTGGTGCTTGCGCAGCCGACGCTGGCGGTCACCAGTGGGGACACCCAGTTCTGGTACCAGCTCGCCGAGCCGATCATCGCCGCAGCGTTGCGGGCGTCGGCACTGACCGGCGCCGCCATGCTCACCTGGATCGATGATCTTGGCGAACTCTATCGAAGCCTGAAGGGCCATGGCGACTACCTGCTTGCCGATTCGGTGCTGGCCGTGGGTGCGCTCGAGGGTCGCCAACGTGACTCGGTTCTTCTGACGGCGCGTGGCCTGTTGCAGCCGTTTGTCCAGGTAGAGCGCGCGCTCGCGCCCATCCGAGTCTCTGAACTCCTCGATGGCCCGCCAAGCTCCACGTTTCTCATCGCGAGTACTGCCGAACAGGAGCTGTGCTCGGTACTCTTTGCCCTCTTCTTGTCGCGCGTCGTTGCCGTTGGACTCGAACGCCGACGTGAGCGACCCCTGCTGTTGTGCCTTGACGAGCTGGCAAACCTTGCGCCGATCCCCAATCTCGATCGCTTGGCGGCGGTGGGGGTGGGACAAGGGGTGCGACTGATCTCGATCGTGCAGGACCTCGCCCAGCTCGAATACCGTTATGGGAGGGCGGCGAACTCGATCATCAACAACCACGCCAGCAAACTCTTCATGAGCGCGACCGCCGACCCCGTTACCCGTGCCTACCTGCGCGATATCTCGCCCGAGGCCATCGGGGCTCGGGGACCGCTCCTCCTCGAGGGGTCCCGATCGATGAGTCGGCTCCGGATCTCTTAGGAAACGAGAGCTTAGGTTGGCTCAAGCCGTGCCGATGGATCCACCATGGATGATCATGGAGTCAATGTGAGCCTCGTCGAGGAGCTTCTCGATCAGCTCGATCGTGACCTGAGCGAGATGAGCGAACTGATGACCCACAATGCGCACGAGGCGCTTGCCGAACGAGCGATCGGGATCAATGGTGTGATTGAACGCCTGGTTGGGGCGGTGCGTCAGCTCGAGCCAGCGCCCGAGAATTTTACACCCCGTTACCAGCAGCTCCTGACCAAGGCGAATGTGGTTATGGTCGGATGCTTCTGGCGTTCGATGGTCGTCGCCAACCTGATGCGTGACCTCGGGCTCGACATCGGACTCTATCGAGGTGATGGCGATCTCGAACTGCTCAGGCCCGAGTCGGTGAGTCACCGAGCATGAGCGGCGGATCCCTCTCTATTGCCCTATCGGGACTCGATGCCGCACAGACGGGTCTCGATACCGTCAGTGAGAACATCGCCAACGCGAATACTCCGGGCTATCTCAAGGAGACGGCATCGCTTGCGAACCAGCAGACACCGGGCGACGCGATTGGCAACGGTGTCACCG
Source organism: Actinomycetes bacterium (assembly GCA_021806545.1). Classification (GTDB taxonomy): domain Bacteria; phylum Actinomycetota; class Acidimicrobiia; order Acidimicrobiales; family Acidimicrobiaceae; genus Ferrimicrobium. The sequence continues at coordinate 10,707 of JAJZXI010000019.1, forward strand.
TCACCGGCATCATCCAGTCCTCGAATAGCTTCAATCGACAACTCGAGCTCTCCGCAAAGGGAGCGCAGAGCTATGCCAACCAGCTCCAGTCGTTGCTCTCGAGCGCACAGGCATCGTTCAACGAGCCGAGCACCAACGGAATCGCCGAGCAGCTCAACACCATGTACAACGACTTCTCCTCGTTGGCGAATACACCGACCCAGGCGGCGAGCTACGCCCAAGTGGTCGCTGCGGCTCAGAACGTTGCGACCAGCATCAACCAGGCGGCGGCAAATCTCAGCGCCGTGTACCAACAGGCCTCAAGCAGCGCAACCACGCTGGTGCAGACCATCAATTCACAGCTCAACCAGGTCGCGGCGATCAATACGCAGCTGGCAAGTACGTCGTTGACGCCGGGAGCCTCGAATACGCTCGTGGACCAGCAGAACCAGGTCATCGACGCGTTATCGAGTGAGCTGGGGGTCACTGTGGTTCCAGGCAACGCCGGTCAAACGACGCTGCTCGTCGGTGGTGTTGCCCTCGTCCAGGGCAGCCAGGTCCAACCGATCGGGTTCACACCGGGGATACAGACCTCGCCACCATCGGCGACCAATACTGCGACGGTGTCGCTCACCAACTCGGGGACGATCGTTCCCGTCACTGGCGGCACTCTCGGCGCGACGTTGACCGCGATGAACACGAACCTACCAACGTATGGTGGCTATCTCGACAAGTTAGCGAATACGTTGGCGAGCCAGGTGAATGGCCAGCTTGCGGCAGGAACGAGCCAGAACGCCGCAGGTACCGGTTCCCAGAGCGGAGTCGCCCTCTTCGTGCCGTCGTCGGGAGCGAGTATTGATGCGGCGACGCTCAGTGTGAATCCGAGCATCGTGCAGGATCCAATGCTGATCGCGGCATCGGGGCCCTCATATGCTCCGGGTGACGGGTCGAATGCACAGCTGGTTGCGAACCAACAGACGAGCACGACTGGTGCAATCGCACACTGGGCGAATTCGGTCTCGAGCGTCGGTCTCGACGTGCAAAATGCCACCGCGCTTGCGACGAATGCGACCAACACGTACAACCAGGCCTACAGTGCCGAGCAGTCGTCCTCAGGAGTTACGGTGAACTCGCAGTTGGTCAACCTGGTCAACTATCAGCAGGTTTACCAGGCGGCGGCGAAGGTGATTGCGACGGTCGCAGCAACGCTCCAGTCGCTGATACAAGATGTTTGACGAGGTAGGTAGAGGAGGGCGACGATGTCGATGATCCCATCGCAGATGAGTCTGAGCGCACTGATGACGAGTTCGCTCGATCAGTACCAGACCCAGCTTGGCCAGATGCAGCAGACGCTAACCGCTGGCGTGAATATCTCACAGCCCTCGGACAACCCTGCCGGAGTGGCGAGCCTGATCAACGTGAATGCGTCGCTGTCGGCCTACAACCAGTACCAGACCAATATCACCGAGGGACAGACCGTCGCATCGTTGGCCAACGCATCGATGACCCAGGCGGTCAGCATCGTCCAGAAGATCTCGAGCGTACTCGTGCAAGCTGGCGGACCGGGCGTCACCCTCGACAACGCCAAGGGGCTGGCCAGTCAGATACAGGGTTTGGAGCAGTCGCTCCTCGGTGTCGCGAACACTACCTATCTTGGCCAGGCAATTTTCGCAGGAACCTCCGGAGCCTCGAGCGCCTATCAGCAGTCGGCCTCGGGCGTCACCTACGTGGGCAATGGCTCGGCCCCCACGGTGGCTGCCGCACCCGGTGTCGAGCTCCCGACCAGCCTGACGGACCCGTTCGGCGCGACGACCTCTGGTGGCCAAGGAGTCTTCGCCGCGATCAATGCGGCCGTGTCCGATCTCTCAAGTGGGAACATCTCCACTGCCGCCGGGGCTGACCTCAGTAGTGTCCAGGCGCAGCTCACCAAGCTCGAAAATCAGGCGGCCCAGGCGGGCGTCAACTATGACCAGTTCCAGGTCATGAGTCGCCAGGTGACTGGGGCGCTTACTCAGGCTAATAACGAGGTCGGTGCTATCCAGAACGTGAACACGGCACAGCTCGCCACCCAGTATCAGCAGGAGCTCAACAACTACCAGGTCGCGCTCTATGCGACTTCGCAGCTGAACCAGCCATCACTGGCCAAGTATCTCTAGTCGTTCGCGCCATCAGGCGCGTCAAATGCAGTGTCATTGTCAGTTCGTTCTGAAGGAGGATCGATGAGTCAGGTAACCGAGGACACCACCCGTACCCAGCGGGTACTGAGTCTGCCGCTGAGCTTCCCGATTGGCTTGCCCGGTTTCGAAAGCCATCACAGCTTCGTGCTGGGTGCCCTTGGACCCGAATATGGACCCTATCTCGGTCTGCGTTCGACGTTACAGGATGGGCCGAGCTTCGTGATCGCGCAACCGAGCGAGCTGGGGATCGAGATGGCTGTCGACATCGATGACTTCCACCAGTCACTGCTCGGCATCAACGACGCGGGAGAGGTGTTGGTGATGCTGATTGCTACTCTTGATGCCCACGGTGGCAACCCGACGGTCAACACCCAGGCACCACTGGTGATCAACGTCAGCAACTGGCGCTGTGCTCAGATCCTCCAGGGCAACCAGGCCTACAACATGCACCAGGAGGTCGAGGTCCCGTTGCGCGACGAGGCGAGAGTGTCGTTATCGGGGGAGGTGGAGGAGTAGGAGGCCGAGTCCAACACACACGAGGAGGGTGTTTGGTTACTCCTTGTCCTTCTTCGGCGAGGCGATCTTCTCAGCGGATTGCGCGGCATCGCGGTTCGACGCCTGCAGGGCATCGAAGATCTCCTGTCGATGGACATCGACGTCGCGCGGAGCCTCGATTCCGACACGCACCTGGTCGCGGTGCACATCTAGGATCGTGATCACGATGTCGTTACCGATCACGATACTCTGACTGGCCTTTCTGGTTAATACCAGCACCGCGCCTCCTTGCGCCCGAAGGCGTCTTTCCGGGTGGCACCACCGCGTGGGAGGTGCCGCTCGTTACCGTCACTGTTAGGGCCATCTTATCATGCGCGTGATCGTCGACCTTTGAAACTTCTCCAAAATACTTTAGCAATTGTTGAACCGTTTCGGTGGTTGACCGGCCTGTTTGGGTGGCGGGTTCAACGGATGTTGACATAAAGGTTCTGAAGCGGTGCGCCGAAGCTAGCTCGAGAGGAAAGGAAGGTCTGATGTCTCGCGATGAGCTAGCTGAGGAGCTGCGCGAATTCCTGCTCGAGTCCTCCGAGAACCTTGACCGTACTGAGCAAGATCTGGTGGCACTGAGCTATGGAGCCGAGCGCCACGAGGTACTTGCGGCGACGTTCCGCACCCTGCATTCGATCAAGGGCGCGTGCGGCTTCTTCGAGCTCGAGCACCTGACGCGCCTCTCTCATGAGGGTGAGAGCCTCCTCGCAATCCTACGCGAGTCGCCAGAGCTTCTTGACGACGCAGTGACGCAGGTGCTGCTGGATCTCCTCGATGGCGTGCGTCGCTACCTGGCCGTTATCGAGGCGACCGGTGGTGATGGGGATGAGACCGAGGCCGAGCTCTGTGATAGGCTTCGGATCGTTCGCGAGGGTCTTCAGGCGGCCCCAGTGCAAGGGCTCTCACCCAACAAGGCGCCAGCACCTCGTCCGGAGGTACAGATCGCTCCCAACATCGTCGTATTTTCACCGGTTGAAAATCTTGCCCCTGACGCCGTGCCATCGCATATCAACCTGCTTGATCAGGCGATTCGAGTCGACGTTACCCTGTTGGATCGCCTCGTGAACCTCGTCGGTGAGCTGGTGCTTGTCCGTAACCGAACGCTGCAGATCGACAGTGTCCTAGCCGACGCCGATCTCAACGCCGCGGTCCAGCGGCTGAATCTGATCACCTCAGAGCTCCAGGAACAGGTGATGCAGACGAGAATGCAGCCCATGGAGTCACTCTTTGTCAAGATGCCACGTCTCGTGCGTGACCTTGCTCGGTCGCTCGACAAGCAGGTGCGCCTTGCCACGAGCGGAGGTGACACCGAGCTCGACCGCGGCATCCTCGAGGCCATCCGGGATCCGCTGGTACACCTGCTGCGCAACTCGGTCGATCACGGTATCGAGCGCGTTGAGGAGCGCCTGCGAGTCGGCAAGGACCCGACCGGCCACATCGAGATCGCGGCCCGCCATGAAGGGGGGTCGGTGATCATCTCCATCGTTGACGACGGTGCCGGTATCGACCCCGTCGCCATCGGCGAACGGGCACTTCGTCTCGGGCTGGTTTCGGCTGATGCTCTTGGCACTATGACCGAGCGCGAAAAGATCGAGCTGATCTTTCTACCGGGGTTTTCGACGTCGGAGGAGGTCACGAACATCTCGGGTCGTGGGGTAGGGATGGACGTGGTTCGAACGAATATCGAGCAGGTGAGTGGCAGCATCGAGGTGAGTTCGGAGTACTCCAAGGGCACCGCCATCGTGTTGCGTATTCCCCTGACGCTGGCTATCATCCCCTCGCTGATGCTCTTGGTAGCTTCGCAGCGGTTCGCACTGCCCCAACTCCCCGTCGTTGAGCTGCTGCGCCTCGAGCGTGAGTCCATGGCCGATGAACTCGCCTCCGTCGGCGGATCGCTATTCCTGCGACGTCACCACCAGCTCTTACCGGTGGTCGATCTGGGGGCACTGCTGGAGCTCACAGAGCCGGTATCGTTACGCGAGCTCTCGATCGTCACGATCGTTGTCGTCCAACTCGGTGGCCGTGAGTTTGGCCTGATCGTTGATCGCGTCGTCGATACCCAAGAGATCGTGGTCAAGCCATTGGATAGCTTTATTGGCGCGGTCGGTGTCTATGCAGGTGCGACCATTCTCGGCGACGGCACCGTCGCGATGATCCTCGATGTTGGGGGAATCGCGAGTCGTGCCAAGCTCTCCCTCGACGAGGTCGCTGCGGCGGACCAGGCCAGCGTTCAACAGGTCGTCACGGAGGAGGAGATCGTCTTGCTGGTCGATGCCGGCTCCGCTGGACTGGTGGCGGTTCCCGTCTATGAGATCGAGCGTATCGAGGAGATTGCCGCCGGTGAGGTCCAACAACTCTTGGCACGACCTGTGATCCAGTACCGAGAGGCAGTCGTTGAGCTGGTGACCGTCTCCGAGCTTCTGGGTGACGCGAGTGACCTACCACAGACTGGGCAGTTGCGCTTCTTGGTTCCGAGCTTTGGCGTGGCGGACCGCGTGGTCGCGATCCGCGAAATCGTAGATATTACGACGATTCCCGCAGTGACCTCTGGCTCGACCATCATTGGCGGTAAGATCGTCAACACGCTCTCGTTGGCCGAGCTACTCATGGCAAAGGTCGGGGGTGAAGATGTCGGAGTCTGAACAGTTCTGCACCTTCTTGATCGGTGAGTTCCGTTGTGCACTGCCGGTAGCCAGCGTGCTCGAGGTCCACGCGCACCAACGCCTCACGCCAGTTCCGCTCGCACCTGAGACCGTTGCTGGCCTCCTCAATCTCCGCGGCCAGATCCTGACCGTCCTCGATCTGCGTCGGCATGTGCTCGAGCGCTCCGAGACACTCAGTGCTGAGCCGATGACGCTGGTGCTCGATCGCGATGGTCAACCGGTGGCGTTGCTGGTGGATACGATCGGCGATGTCGTTCGATGTCGATCGGGGGCACTCCTTCCGGCTCCGGAGACGATACCGCGGCGGCTGAGGAGCCTGACGAGGGCGGTCATTCACGATGGCGATCTCGTTACGTTGGTGTTCGACCCCGCCGCGGTCGCCAACGTGAGCGATGCGACGCCGTCGCTCTCTCGCGTCGGAGGCGTGACGTAGTGGCTACGGTACTGATCGCCGATGACTCCCGGGTGATACGCACCAGAGTTGCCTCGTGGATCTCCCGAGAGCAGGACCTCGACCTCGTTGGACAGGCCGAAGATGGGCGTGGGTGCATCGATCTGTTCCGGCGCCTTCGTCCCGACCTCGTCGTACTCGACATCGAAATGCCCGGCCTCGACGGCATCACGACGTTGCGCCAGATTCGCGCGATCGACCCGCGCGTGCCGGTGATCATGTTCTCCGCGCTCACCGAGTCTGGGAGCCGCATGACCGTGGCGGCGATGTTGGCAGGCGCAACCGACTATGTACCCAAACCGCTGTCCTTCCGTGTCGAGGACGAGACGCGGCGCACGCTGGTGGCGCGCATCCGGAGTTTGGTTGGGCGGGACGAGACGACGCCTCACACCAGTCGGCGTGAACCCGCGGTCGAGGTTGCCCAGACCCCGAGGGTACGCCAATCGCCGGATCTGATCGTCGTCGCCTCTTCGACCGGAGGCCCGGCGGCACTTGGAGAGTTTCTTCGTGCGCTCGGGCGGGTCCAACCACCGGTTGTGATCGTGCAGCATATGCAACCTGGCTTCCTCGAGCTGTTGGTGGCCCAGCTCGCGGAGATGCTCTCCGGCGACGTCGCCGTCGGCCGCAACGGCGAGATCCTCGCGCCAGGGTCGATTCGCTTTGCACCGAGCGGAGTCCACCTCCAGGTGCATCGGCACCGGGGACATTTCGGGCTCAGCTGTGTCGAGGGACCTCCGGTCAACTCCTGTCGACCCGCAGCCGACATTTTGTTCTCCTCGGTCGCGAGTTGTGCTCGCCGCCCGGTGGGGGTCGTCCTCTCGGGCATGGGTACCGATGGACTCCAAGGGGCGCAGCGGATCGCAGCAAGCGGTGGTGTGGTGGTAGCGCAGGACCGCGCCACCTCGGCCGTTTGGGGAATGCCCGGGGTGGTGGTTGAGCAGGGACTGGCGCGGCTGGTCGGGTCTCCTGGCAAACTGGGCTCGCGTGTGCGTGTCCTCGCTGAGTCGAAGCACCCAGTGAGCGCGTAGGAGATTCATGCCGCTGACCACGACTACCTACGATCGCCTCTCGGATTTTCTCAGAACAGAGATCGCCCTCCAGCTGGGCGAGGGACGCCGCTACCTTGTCGAGCACCGACTGAACCCACTACTGCTGCACTTTGGTTACGACGACCTCGATGAGCTCGTGAGTCAACTGGTGCTGCGTCGGGAGCCCCAACTCGTTCAGGCGGTGATCGATGCCATGGTCACGTCAGAGACATCGTTCTTTCGCGAGCCATCGACCTTTGACCACCTTCGAACCCGCGTGATCCCGCGGCTCTTCGAGGAGCGCCAGGGCCGGGCGCTGCGTGTCTGGTCAGGCGCTGCCGCCTCGGGACAGGAGGCGTATTCAATCGCCATGCTCTTGATCGATCGCTTCCCTTCGTTGGCGAGGACGGTGAACATCTTGGCAACCGACGTGTCGCTGCGCATGGTGCAGCGGACCCGCCTTGGTTGGTACTCCCAGCTCGAAACGGAGCGTGGCCTTCCCCAGCCGCTTCTGCGACGATTCATGGTGCCAGACCGAGACGGCTACCATGTCCGACCGGAGCTCGCCGCACTCGTGAGTGCTCGGCAGATGAATCTGGCAAAGCCATGGCAGATGCTGGGGGCCTTCGATCTGGTCTTTCTGCGCAACATCTTGGTCTACTTCTCCCCTGAGATCAAGGCATACATCGCTGAGCAACTCACTGATCATCTCAGCCCGGGCAGCGTGGTGGTCACGGCGACCGCTGAATCCATACCCGATTCCGGGGGTCACTTTGAAAAGGTGCTCGCTGCCGAGCCCCACATCCTTCGCTTTCGAGGGTAACGCTCTTCTTCTGTCGGCACCTCATGTCCGCCCACACGGGCAGTTATTGGTAATTTTGGACGAATGTGGCCATACTGAATATGGGGAGGAGTGAAGTAGCTGCCGTGGTGAAGTCCAACACTGTGCCGTTGTCCCACAGCGCCTATCTCAGCATTCGCTCGGCGATCGTGTCGCTCGCGATCGAGCCGGGTAGTTTTTTGCTGGATCGCGATGTCGCGGACTTGGTTGGGGCGTCACGAACGCCGGTACGCGAGGCGTTGGCTCGACTTGAAGTCGAAGGCTGGCTCGAGTCGGTTCCACGCAAGGGATATCGGGTACGTCTGATCGACTTCGCCGAGCTACCAGAGGTGTCTGAGATGATCGCAAGCCTCGAGGCGGCGGCTGCCACGCGTCTTGCCAAAGCACCCAACGCCGTGGTGTTCTCGGTGCTGCGCGAGCTCAACGAGCAGCTGGTTATCGGGCTTGAACATGGGAACCCAGATGAGTTCATCCTCATCGACGACCGGTTTCATCAGGTTTTGCTGGGCGACGCCGCCCACTATCCCCTCAGTGGGGGCGTCTATTCGTTGCTGATCGATCAGCTGCACCGCGCCAGGCTGCTGCTGCCACCTACCGGTGCTGAACAGGACCACCACGTCAACGAGCATCGGCTGCTGATCCTCTCGATGGAGCTCGGGGACTCCCAGGCTGCGTCGCTGCTCTCGAGGAGTCACCGCATGCGTATCGTCGAGCGCTTGAGTTCGCTCACGGTACAGGCTCGCGAGGCCGAAGAGACTGCCGACACTGGCCATGTGGTAGTGCCGCGACCAAAGCCGCGCCTCAGCCTACGGCGAGGTCGAGAAACTCACCAAGAATCTTAAGACCCCCTGGGATGCTGCCGATATCGCCGATTGAAGGTGATTGTGGAGGTGGCGTAATGAGAGTCTTGGTTGTTGACGATTCGCGAGCCATGCGGCTCATCGTCATACGCCAGTTGCGTCAGGCGGGTCTCGACGATGCCGAGTTTATCGAGGCACAACACGGGATCGAAGCACTCCAGCACCTCGGCGAAGGCACCGTCGACCTGGTGCTCTCCGACTGGAACATGCCGGAGATGAACGGACTTGAGCTGCTCCGTGAGCTTCGGTCACGTGATGATCAGGTGCTCTTTGGTTTTGTGACCTCAGAGGGTACGCCGGATATGGTCCGTCTCGCCCGGGAGTCAGGGGCATCGTTCTTGATCTCGAAGCCCTTCACGCCGAATAATTTTCGAGATACTTTTGAAGCCATAGGAGTACGACTGTGACCCAGACAACACCGTCGCCGTGGTCGAGCGCACTGCTCGACGGCGTGCGAGCGCTCGAAGGCGGGATACTGCCGCCTCTGGTCGAGGAGCCGATTCCCAGCGGCGCTGGCATTCCCGCGAACCTGCCAGGTGCCTGGGTAGGACTGGTGGGTGAGCGTCGCTCGCTCCAGTTGGGTCTCGTCGCAGAGTTCGTCACCCTTGAGCTCTTGACGGCGAACATGATCGGTAAGTACGAGGGTTTGACCGACCTCGAGATCACCGATGCAATCGCTGAGGTCGTCAACGTCATCAGCGGCGTCGCCAAACGACTGGTGATCGACGCAGATCCCAGCCTGCGCTCGGGCCTGCCGATGTTCCTCTTTGGGCGACTGCGGATGCCGACCGGAACGATGAGCGAGACGTTCCGGCTCGTGACCGAGCTTGGCGAGTTGCATCTCGTCTCGGTCATCGACGGTGACGAGAACGCATGAGTACCGATTCGGCACTACGACTCTTGATGCCTAGCCTTGACGAACTCGAAAGCGTGCTGTCGAACCTGTTGAACGCGCCAGTCCGGGGGGATCGACTACGCAAGGGCGAGGTTATGCCCGATGGTTATCTCGCTGGGCTCTATCACGACCAGGATGACATCCTGCGAGCCATCATCCAGGTTGATTTTGCCTTCGCGCTGGACTGTGGCGCCCGTCTGTCGATGATCCCTGTCGGCGTGGTCGAGGAGACCAAGGCCTCGGGCCAGCTGACCGAGACGATGACCGCGAACGTGCATGAGATTCTGAACATCTTTGGCCTGCTCTTCAACGAGCAGCGACCGGGTGCGCCCAGGGTTCGGCTCGTCGCACTCGTTGGAGCCAACGAGCTTCCCGATGAGGCCCGCGCGCTCCTTGGTCACCCGAAGGTCCAGGGAATCGACGCCAGAATTTCTTGGAAGGGAATCGATGCTCGTGGTTTTCTCTCCGTGCGAATGCTGCCCTTTGATCCCAGAGGGTGAGCCGTACGGGGGACGAGTCGACGATCGTCTGGGAGGTTCGATGAGAAGGGGTAGTCGATGAGCAGAGCGAGTGCGCCAACCAAGGCGCGGGTGGTGGTCGTCGCGCTAGTCACTGACGCGCGCTTGCGCCGACAGGTCCAGCGGCATCTGTCGGCGATCGTGCCGGCCAGCTTCCCGGTCGTCATGTGGGTCGAGGGTGAGGCTTTGTCCGAACGCGAACTCGACAGAATTGCCCGCTCGGCCCGCGTCGTGCTGGTCAGCCCAACGGCATCGCTGACGCGAGGTTGGTTGGACGAGCTGCTCGTGATCGCTGATCGTTACCCAGAGGCGATCGTAGTACCCGGATCGCCCAACGTGCACGGACCCCAGCGCCAAGTGCTCGAGGAGAACCAACATGTCGTCAGTCCCGACGAACAGGCGAGCTATGCAGCCCACATGCGGCGATGGTTTGCAGGGACCGCACAGCCAGTGGGTTTTGCGACTGACCTCGTCGCCTGCGCACCAGCGCCGTGGGCGCTCGACGCCATTACGTCAGGACCTTCCCGGCTCTTCACGACCCTCTATCGAGGGCGACCGCTCGTGCTCGCACAGGGATCGATCGCCTTCTCTTCCGAGGTGAAGTCCACCCTCATTGCTGGCGCGACGGTCACGGCGCCGCTGGTCTCAGTCTGCATGATCGTCAAGAACGAGCAGAGCTGCCTCGCCGAAGCGCTTTCGTCGGTCACCGAGCTCGCTGACGAGGTCATCGTCTACGACACCGGCTCTACCGACGCTACGCAGGCGATAGCACGCGCTCATGGTGCTCGTGTGATCGAGGGGGAGTGGCGTGAAGACTTCGCATGGGCGAGGAACCAGACGCTCAACTACGCAGCCGGCACGTGGATTCTCTGGATTGACGCTGACGAGCGCGTCGTTGGCGACCTGGCGGGTCTGCGTCTGCGCCTCGAGGATCCACTGGCCCCCTATGAGGCTTACTCGGTGAGAATCGAAAACGAGACAGGTGGGGGACTCTCGCTGACTCATCACTTTGCGAACCGCCTCTTTCGGAGGAAGGACTGCTACTGGCGAGGGGCGATCCATGAGACCGTCTGGTACCGTGACAATCTCCGCAGCGCGTATTCGGTGCTCGAGCCCGAGATCCACCTGCGCCACATCGGCTATCTCGACAGCGAGATGGCGCGCAAGTCGAAGGCCGAACGAAACCTGCGGATCTCCGAAGGCAATGCCTCAGCCGCCTCAACGGCTGAAACCGCACTGCACGAGGCCCGTTCGCTGACCATGAGCGGCCGTTATGACGAGGCGATCGAGCTCGTCGAAGAGAAGGTTCTCGGCACTGGCGTGCGGTCGATGGAGCGACTCGGCGTGCTTGCGTTGTCGGCGTGGTATCGAGCGGTGGGACGCATTGACGATGCCGAGTGGGCGATCGAACAGATTGGTGAGATGGGATTTCACGACTACTTCGTCTATCACGACCGTGCACACCTCGCCTTTCAAAAGGGCGACTACGCCAAGGCGGTGCAATGGATAGATGAGATCAGAGACTTCGTCTTTGATCATGACGGCCTTACGGTGAATCCGGATACCCTGCTTGGGCTCAAGGCTCGGGCGCTCTCACAGCTTGGTCGCGATGCCGAGGCGGCACACCTGATCATCGCCGGCCTAGCCAAGGGTGTTATGGATGTTCATCTCGTCGAACTGGTCGGCTTTATGGAGCGCGGCAAGGTCGACGTCGCTGAGCTGCTCGCTGCCTTGCCTGAGGACAAAGAGCAGCTGGTTGCGGCGCAACTGCTGCAGGTTGAGCCCGACCTTGCCGATCGACTTCTGGTCGAACTGCTCGCACTTCGACCAGAGGATCGGACGCTTTTGGCGACGGCTTCCTTGGTAGGCAGACGCCTCGAACTCGACCGAGCCATCTACTGGTCTCGAGTGCTCATGGACGACGGCCTCGGTGCCCAGTCCCCGCTGGTGTGGTTGGCCAGCAACGAGGAGCTGTCCATTGAGGTACGTCGCTCGGCGGCCGAGGCGGCGATGCAGCTTGGTCTCGTGGAGGTGCGCGGCGTGCTCGAGGAGTTAGCTGGTCTGGCTGATGCGCCGGTTTAGGAGCTCTGCAACGACAGCGAGTTCGATCTGACCTCCGTTCTGGAAGGCGTTCACGTGGCCCCGCCCAAGCACCTCGAGACCGTGGGTCTGGTCGAAGACGAGCGCCGTTTCAGCGTCGATCTCCACCATGACGGTTGGTGCGTGCACGAGATGGATCGTGCGTTCGCGGATCGCCTGAGAGCGTTGGTCGGCATGAGGAAGGACGGCCAGGTGGTCGATGATGCCTAGTCCGATGGTCAGTGCTCCCCCACGAGGGTCGATCATTGGGTCACCGAACACCATCGCAGCAGCCGAGGATGCGACTATGGTGGTTCCATTCGCCCAGGCCGTCTTCACCGCCTCTAGGGCCGGCGTGTCGATGAGTACCGACCGAAGGTGCAGTGGTGAACCGCCGACCCAGTAGAGGGTTTCGGCACGACGCAACTGCTCTACGAGGGCATCGTCACTCGCGTCTGATCGGCGATAAATTTCGATGACCTCCACCTCAGCTCCAAGGTCGTGCAGGTACTGAGTCCCATTTTTGATTGCACGGTCTGGCCGCTCGTAGGCGGCTGCAGTAGGCACCAGGCTCACGCGTTGCGTCGCGGCGCGAGCGAGAATATCTTGGTCGAAGCTACAGTGCGGTCCGAACTCATCGCCCCCGACGAGGGCGAGCGTGCCGTAGTGGTGTGGGTTCTTCATCTTGTGCCAAGCATAGCCACCGGTTGACTCCGTCCCTGGCGGGATGAGAACCCGGTACTCTTGGTGTGTGCGAGTTTCGAGAATCGGCGTGGTAGGTGGGGGGACGATGGCTACGGGCATCGTCGAAGCGTGTGCCCTAGCGGGCTATGAGGTTGTCGTGAGAACGCGATCAGAGGCGGCAAACCGATCGGTGAAGGTCGCGCTCGAGCGGCACCTGCGCCGCCGACTGGTACGTGGTGAGATCGATGAAGAGCGCTACGATGCAACCGCCGCGTTGGTGCGTGTCACCACTGAGATCGAAGAGCTCTACGATCGACACCTAGTCATCGAGTCGGTCGTAGAGGATATCGACGTCAAGCGGCATCTATTTGGACAGCTCGATCGTATCTTGATCGAGGGGGCGATCATAGCGACGAATACCTCCACACTTCCGGTGATGGCGCTCGCGGCGAGCACGCAGCGACCCGAACTCGTGCTCGGGCTGCACTTCTTCAACCCGGTGGCGAGCCTGCGTCTGGTGGAGGTCGTCCGGTCTTTGGTGGTGGCGCCCGAAGTCCTCGAGACCGGCATCGACTTTGTTCGCACGCTCGATAAAGAACCGGTCGTCGTCAACGATGAGGCTGGCTTTGTCGTCAATGCGCTGCTGTTCCCGTACTTGAACGCCGCGGTTCGCTTGTTGGAGCGTGGGGTCGCTGCCAAGGAGGACATCGATCGAGCGATGCAGCTCGGGTGTAACTACCCGATGGGCCCACTCGCCCTACTCGATCTTGTCGGTCTGGACGTGGCGGTGGCCATACTCGGACGCCTCTACGAGGAGACGGGAGATCCGGCCATGCTGGCAGCTCCAACGCTTCGCCGTATGCGTGAAGCTGGGCAACTTGGACGCAAGTCCGGCCGAGGTTTTTATGACTATGGATCGCGTGGCTGAGGACTGAAAGGAGCCAGGATGTACCCACGCCTCTTAGAACCGGACCCGCCTTGGGTGATGCGTACCTATGCGGGCCACTCCTCTGCAAAGGCCTCGAATCGTCTCTTTCGTGCCAATCTCGCCAACGGGCAGACCGGCCTCTCGGTAGCGTTCGATCTTCCGACCCAGCTCGGTCTGGACCCAGACGATCCTCGCAGCAGTGGTGAGGTCGGCAAGGTTGGCGTGCCGATCGCCCACCTCGGTCATCTGCGCCAACTTTTTGATGGTATCCCACTTGACACCATGAATACTTCGATGACCATCAATGCCACGGCGATGTGGCTTTTCAGCCTCTACCTGGCCCTTGCAGACGAGACCGGGGTACCCTATCAACTCCTGTCGGGGACGACCCAGAATGACATCGTCAAAGAGTATCTCTCGCGCGGTACCTTCATCTTCACACCGGAGGCTTCTCGGCGGCTCACCGTCGATCTGATTGAGTTCTCCGTGCTCAACGTGCCCAAGTGGAACCCGATCAACATCTGCAGCTACCATCTCCAAGAGGCCGGTGCAACACCGGTGCAGGAGGTCGCCTACGCACTCGCGACCGCAGTTGGAATCCTCGACTCTATCCGCGACCAGGGTCGAGTCGGTCAGGATGGCCTCGCTCGTGTGGTGGGTCGGATGTCGTTCTTCGTGAATTCAGGCATTCGCCTGATCGAGGAGATCGCAAAGATGCGAGCTTTCGTCGTATTGTGGGATGAGTTGACGAGAGACCGTTACGGTGTTGGTGACCCGAAGTTTCGCCGATTCCGCTTCGGGGTACAGGTGAATTCGCTGGGTCTGACCGAGTCACAGCCAGAGAACAACGTCTATCGCATCATGTTGGAGGCGCTGGGAGTGACCCTGTCGCGCGATGCCCGAGCTCGAGCACTGCAACTTCCGGCCTGGAACGAGGCTATCGGCCTGCCAAGGCCTGTCGATCAGCAGTGGTCGCTGCGAGCCCAACAGATCCTCGCCTACGAAACCGACCTCCTCGAGTACCCGGATATTTTTGAGGGCTCAAAGGTGATGGAGGGGTTGACCAGCGACATCGTTGAGGCTGCACGCCAGGAGCTCAATCGCATTATCGACGCCGGCGGGGTCTTTGCCCAGATCGACCAGATGAAGGCCTCACTGGTGCGCGCCCAGACCGAGCGCGCACACGCGATCGAGACGGGTACCAAGCGAGTTGTTGGAGTGAACATCTATCAGGATCCAAGTGACGCGACCCATGAGTCCCCCTTGGTGGATAGCACTACCAAGACACACCTGAGTGCCGACGCTAGGGAGATCGCCCAGCTCGTCGAGGAGTTCGTGGAGTATAAGCGGCACCGAGATGTGGCGGCAGTTTCGAATGCCAGACGGCAGCTACTGGAGGTAGCGCGCTCAGACGCCAACCTTGTCCCGGCGACGTTGGCGCTTGCGAAGGCAGGCGGAACGACCCAGGACTGGGCTGACACCATGCGGGAGGCCTTTGGAGAGTATCGCGCGCCGACCGGCATTCACGGAGGGGCTGGCGTGCGCGAGGGGCGGATGCAGGACCTAGCCGCTCGTCTTCAGCGACTTCCAGGAGGGCCCGCGCGCCTCTTGGTGGCAAAACCAGGGCTCGATGGTCACTCCAATGGCGCTGAACAGATCGCCGTGGCGGCTCGCGACGCTGGCTTCGAGGTGATCTATCAGGGTATACGTCAAACGCCAGCCGAGATCGCGAGTGTCGCAAGGGATGAGGACGTTGACCTGATTGGCTTGTCAATCCTGTCGGGGTCGCATCTCGAACTGGTGGAGAAGCTGTTCGTTGAGCTGCGTGCTCGCGGCGTCGCGGCTCCGGTGGTTCTCGGTGGTATTATTCCCGAGGATGACATCGATCGACTCCTCGAGCTGGGCGTGCGGCGAGTCTTTACCCCAAAGCACTATCAGATCTCCCTAATCATGGCGGAGTTGGTCGAACTGGTGACACAGATTCGTGGTTGAGCGAACCTGGGTGGAGTCCGTTGCTCTGGAGTGACTTTTAGTGCGCATGTCACTCTCACACCCCTTGGACCGAGTCGTCGATTGCACCCAGTGGGGCGCTTGAGCAACAACGGATCCGGGTGACGCATCCCTTCCACCCACTGGCTGGACAGGAGTTCGACTTGATCTCACGCAAGCGAAACTGGGGT
>JAJZXI010000143.1 GCA_021806545.1 Actinomycetes bacterium
CCGGCTGTTCGCCCATGTCACGATGAGCTGGCGGGGAAGGCCGCTAACGAGTCACGAGGTGGTGATCGAGCTGATTGGAGCGACAACTACACGAGCCGACCTCACCGTGCATGCAGAGGCGGACACCAACAGCTACCCCCGCAAGATCAAGATCAGCGACGCTGAGATGGCAATGGTCGCCCGCCAGATCAAACCCTACGCGTTCCACGGCGAATGGAACTACACCATCGGAGCCACCAAGCAGACTACAACCGTGTAACTAACTTGACTGAGTTATTTGTTGGTGCGTCCTAACTGTAGCTTCCTGAGAGCAGGGAACTCCAGCGCCGCGCCGGGTTTCACCTGGAAGTCAGCAAAGAACTATCAGTTCAGGAAGCTATGCGGCGTTTGGGATAAGAAACAAGGTTGTCGCATGAGCACGGATACGTCGATACTGGTAAAAGAGGCAAACCTACCTACCGAACGCGACAGTAGTTTGGAATTCTACTGTGACCGCCTTGTCACAGTGCGAAGTACACCCGGTGATATACCCAGTAGACGTTTCACCTGGCGCGTCATGGTGGCTTGGTCGTAAAATCCACAGGTCAGTGCGACCTCGACTAAGGGGATTGTGCTGTGGACGACTCGATGAAAGGCCTCTTCGACTCGCACGCGAATAATTAGTTGCTGAGGCGATAAGCCCAGTAGACGTTGCATTCGACGCCCGAGTAACTCGGAACTCATATTCGCATTTTCGGCTAACTCAGCGACCGTGAGGGGTTCTGCAAAGTGCTCGTGGATATAGACAACTACGCCCTCTAGTTCGGATATTCCCGCCCGATCCACCGGTGACTGCTCGTCTACCGAAGCCGCTGCTATGGCTGTTTGCGATCCGTCCGTCCCAATTAGCAGGCTTTTGTTGGTGACATACCAGCCGAGGTTACCATCTGGTCGGGTGACGAGTTCGAGTTGACGGAGCATCGGTCGCCTGCTTCGCAATAGAGCGGCATCTTGTGCTTCGTAGGACGCTGCGAGTTCAGGAGCGAACAGATCAGCTGCCCTCTTGCCCCGCACTGCCGTGGGCGACTTGCACGATGCCCGTTCGGCGAAGGCTTGATTCGCGACCAGATAGCGACCGTCGATTCCCTTCAGGCTGAACATGACATGGGGTAGACCTTCAAAGAGACTCATGAGTGGATCGGCCATAAGTGGCAACATTCAAGAGATTGTATTGCACTGCGGCCCTTTTGGGGCAGATCGGCACAAGACAGCGGGTTAAATACCGGCCACAATGATACAGGAAGCAGTTATTCAGCGTCGTTAAGCGCCGCCTAGTGTCTCAACGGGAGTGTATGTGATGGTACGAGATGATACCCAGGCGATCGATCAAGTCGAGCGTCTCGCCAGCGAGCTTCTTGCCTCTGCTAACAGCGGCCAAGGCTTCATTGAACGACTCCGTAGCGCTCGTATCTCGCGCCTTCTCAATGATCCGGAGGGGCTTGACTTTATCCTGGCGCTGACCGACGAGGTTCTGCGAATTCGCAATCCCAAGCGGGTGGCTCGCCATCTGGTCGAGCTGGTCCACTCTACCTCTAAGCCTGCCTTCCTTGGTCGACTTGACGCTCTCGCGCTTGGCGTTGGGACCGCACTGGCACCCTATCTCCCCGAGATCGTGCTTCCAATTGTCCGGAGGCGGGTTCGTGCTGAGTTTGGTGGCGTAGTTCTGCCATCTGAGGAGCGAGCCTTGACTCGCCACATCGCGCGTCGACGCCGTCAGGGTATTCGCCTCAACATGAACGTGCTTGGAGAGGCGGTTCTCGGTGAGAACGAAGCTGATCGGCGTTTCAACGCTGTTCTTGGTCAGCTTTCTCGAAATGATGTTGACTACGTCTCGGTAAAAATCTCCTCGATCTGCTCACAGATTAATGTACTTGCCTTCGAAGAGGAGGTCGATAGGATCGCCACCCGACTTCGTGGACTCTACGATGTGGCCGCTCAGTACCGTCCTTCGAAGTTTGTGAACTTGGACATGGAGGAGTACCGTGATCTTAGTCTCACTTTTGCGGCATTTCGTAAAGTCCTCGATGAGCCAGCCTATGTCGGTTTGGACGCCGGTATCGTTCTTCAAGCCTATATTCCGGACTCATTCATCGTTATGAAAGAGCTGTGTGAATGGGCTCGCTCCCGCTACGAGCGAAGTGGAGGATTCATCAAGGTGCGTATCGTAAAGGGTGCGAATCTGGCCATGGAGCAGGTAGAAGCGGAGCTTCATGGATGGCCGCAAGCCCCATTTTCTACGAAGGTTGAGTCGGATGCCAACTACAAGCGGATGCTAGATGTCGCGCTTGACCCTGCAAACGCGGGTGCGGTGAGGGTGGGGATAGCCAGTCATAATCTCTTCGAAGTGGCGTGGGCGTTGGTGCAGAGGGAGCGCTACAACGCTAGTGATCGTGTGGAAATTGAGATGTTGGAAGGGATGGCGAACTCAACGGCGTTGGCGGTTCGTCGGGTAGCTGGCAAGATGTTGCTTTACGCTCCAATCGCACGCCGTTCAGACAACGAGTCAGCGATTGCCTACCTTGTCCGCCGCTTTGACGAAAATACTGGGCCGGAGAACTTCTTACGTAATCAATTTGGACTCTCAGTTGGATCGCCAGCGTGGGAGATGGAGCGTAACCGATTCCGGGAGGCGGTTGCCGGACGCCTTGAGCAGACCGTCCCCACCTACCGGATCCAAGACCGCAACCACGAGCAGGTGGTCTCGTCCTCTCCGGATTCGGCGTTTGCCAACGAGCCCGATACCGATTTCTCGATCGCTGCGAACAGGCGTTGGATACAAGGTCAGCTCCAAGCGTGGCGTGAACGTCCGATGTTCACGGTGCCAGTGATTGCCGCCGGAGAGACTGTAACTACGCCAGCTGAGGGGGTAGGGATCGACCCATCTGATCCAGAACGACCGATCTATGAGTGGGTTCAAGCCGATGTCGCGACGGTGGATGCAGCGGTCGAAGCTTCAGCCGATGCTGGCAAGCTCTGGCAGTCGATAACTTTGGCTGAACGCAAGGCTGTGTTTTTCCAGGTGGCCGCCGCTCTTTCGGCGGCCCGAGGTCAGTTGGTCGCCTTCATGACTTACGATGGTGGCAAAACTGTGGTAGAGGCCGATACCGAGGTATCCGAGGCTGTGGACTACGCCCGCTGGTACGCCTTGAATACTGATCAACTTGTCCGCCTCGAGTCCGATGGAGCCAGTTTCCAACCGTATGGGACGGTTGTAGTCGCGTCGCCGTGGAACTTTCCGCTCGCCATTGCCGCCGGTGGTGTGCTTTCTTCCCTAGCGGCCGGCAGTGCGGTAATTCTTAAGCCCGCCCCGGAGACCGTCGCTACCGGGTGGCTTCTCGCAGAGGCATGCTGGGCAGGGGGCGTCCCTCGGGATGTCTTGCAGTTCGTTCCTTGCGCTGACGACGACGCTGGTCGTCGGCTTATCACCCATCCGGGAGTCGATGCCGTTATTTTGACCGGTGCTTGGGCTACAGCCCGTATGTTTCTAGAGTGGCGCCCGGATCTTCGGCTCCATGCAGAGACCAGTGGCAAGAATGCAGTCGTAATTACTGCGGCCGCAGACTTAGACGCTGCAGTTGCTGATCTCGTTCACTCCGCCTTTGGCCACGCTGGCCAGAAGTGCTCCGCGGCTAGCCTCGGCATTATAGAAGCATCGGTCTATGACGACCCTAGATTCCGTCGTCAACTTAGCGATGCGGTACGCACCCTTGTGCCCGGCCCTGGTTGGGATCCCAGAACCACGATGGGTCCCCTTATCCGTCCACCGGAAGGTGCGCTAGACGCGGCCTTGCACGGTCTCGATCCTGGTGAGAGTTGGCTGGTGGAGCCGGCTCAGGTGGGGAATAGTTCATGCCAGTGGTCACCGGGCGTGAAGCTCGGTGTGCAGCCAGGATCGTCGTTTCATCTGACCGAGTGTTTTGGCCCGGTACTCGGGTTGATGCGCGCAGCAGACCTCGATCAGGCGATCGCCTGGCAGAATCAAACCGAGTATGGACTCACCGCTGGTCTACACTCTCTTGACCCTTTGGAGATCGCCAAGTGGCGCGATAGCGTGGAGGCTGGGAACCTCTATGTGAATCGATACATCACAGGCGCTATCGTCCGTCGCCAACCTTTTGGAGGATGGAAGCGCTCTTCATTCGGGCCCGGCGCTAAGGCCGGTGGGCCGAACTACGTTAGCACTCTTGGAACCTGGCAGGCGACAACCGCCAGATCTGACGATCCAGAAGCTTTCGTCCAGAGCGTTGCTCGGATATGGAACGACGAACTATGCATAGGAACCGATCCAAGTGAACTCAAAGCGGAGGCCAACGTCTTTCGCTATCGACGCTTGCCGTCGGTGTTGGTGCGTGTTGGATCCCAGGTGAGTGATGACGACCTTACCCTTGTGCTTGGGGCGGCTGCGGCAATCGGAGTGCCCGTTCAGGTGTCAAGCGCAAACAGTCGGCCCAAGTGTGCTCTGTCGGTGATCGTCGAAGATGACGACGCCTTCGGAAATCGGCTACAGACGTTGCGTGTGACCAAAGTCCGTTTTCTTGGATCCGTCGAAGATAAGCTTAGGCTTGCGACGATCGACGCGGGCCTCAGTGTCGATGACGTTCCCTTCGTCCGTCATCCTCGTCTTGAAGCGTTGCACTGGGTTCGGGAGCAGGCTTTGAGCGAGACTCGGCACCGCTACGGCAACATCACCGATCGACGACCAGGCCCCAGTATTCCTCGTCCGCCGACACCCAAGGGATGATGATCGCCCTTAGGCTTCCTGCGGGCCGGCACGAGGTGTCGAATCAGATGTCGTAACCGAGGATGCACAACAATGGCATCTCATCTATTTCTGTAACTGTTCAGGTTACCACCACCGAGAGTCGGCCGGGTGAATCTGCGAGGAAGGTGTTTCTCGGTCGCTAGCCCGAAGCGGTTCAAGGGTTCGTAGCGCGTCTCGGACAGTAGCTTCGTTGTGTTTCTGTCCGAGGAACGTCCAAGGTGCTGTCGGGCTCTGGTTGCATACGTTCTAGCACCGTTACCGGCCAAGCACCGCACTAGCCCTTCCGGGCCGATGAGGACTTGTGCCACCTGAGCAGGGAGTGCTTCAGTCGACTCAGGCAACGGATGGTGACCGATCACCAACGGCGTAGGGCCAAATCGACGGTATGACGATCGGCCAA
>JAJZXI010000020.1 GCA_021806545.1 Actinomycetes bacterium
CATCATTGGCCATCACTCCCCCTTTGATGTTGTCTTGAACTCAGCTAGTGAGACTCTAAAGGCTTACCCCTTGCGCCTCTTATCGTAGTCGGTGGGTGGTGGTTTGTCAATTATGCTGGCCCTGAAGGCCTTCTCTCAGTCGGTGACTCCGGTGCTAGGGCAGGTGATGTGGTGGCACCTCTGAGGGAGAGATGGATAATTGCAGTCGCAAATACGCATGTGCTGTCAGGCAATTGTTCTATTTGCTGGCAGTGCAATGCGGCTATGGTTCGCACAGGTGAGTGACCTCTTTCGGTGCGCTATGGTGGGCAGTTTAGTTGTGCATCATCGTGTGCGATGCGATGACGTAGGAGCGCTCGGGTTCATGTTACGTAGTTCACGTAACGTGCGTGTCAAGGCGAGCTGGACTTGGCCGTTATGGTAGAGCAATGCCTAGTGCGTCGAGGGCACCGAGGAGGGAGGCTCGCTGTGTAGTGATATAGCTATGGATTCGGCGTGGATCGACATGAGCGGCGAGGAGATCGGGCTGCAACGCCAGGTAGCGAGGTAGCGTGCGATAGAGAGACGAGAGCGAGTAGTCTTCGAGTACCTCGCGGAGGGCGACGCCCTGTGAGAGCTGCCAGAGCGCCACCACGATTCCTGTGCGGTCCTTGCCCGCAGTGCAGTGGACCAAGACGGGCAGCTCGCTGTCGCGATAGAGACCGAAGGCTTCCAGTAGATCCTGTCGGTGTCTGGATACCAGATCGAGGTACATCGCTACCATCGCCGCATCGTCGATACTGACGATCTTGCCGGTGAGGAGTGCAGATGTTGCGTCGCTAAAGCCAGAGAGCCTGCCAACGATCGGAATCTGCACCACCTTGATGTTTGAGGGTGCCTTGGTTGGAGCGAGGTCGGACTCCTCGGGATGGCGCAGGTCGAGTATTAAGCTGACGCCGAGTTCCTCTATGGTGTCCCAGTCGGCAGTGGTGAGTTTCGCCAGGTTTTCAGAGCGATAGTGTTGGCGCCATGCCACGATGGCCCCGTTGCTTGCGCGTCTCCCTCCGGCGTCTCGGAAGTTGGTCGCCCCCTGGAAGGGTAGGCGCCGGTTGGCGACTAAGTACTTTGTGTCACCATGTACAAGCTCAACCACCGGAGCAGCCGCCGCTGCTTGGAGATCGAGTGTGGATACGGCTCCGTGGCAGGGGAGGCCAAGCCGTGTTCCAAGGGTCGCGGAGATTTGAAGCTGGCGACGGTCATGGCTGAGGTGAGCATCCACGGGTATGCACTGACGATCGGTCACACAGTTACCCTAGCGGTCCATTGCGCCACCGTCGATGGCCCAGCCAATCAATGAGAGTGCTTGGACAAGCGGCCTTGCCCGACGAAGGGTCTCTCAGCGCAGCTCATGGCGATATATTTGCAGGGCCCGACGGGGTGGCTAACGCGGTAGCTGAAGCAATGATTGTGCCGTTGTCGACGTTGAGTATGGTTAAGAGGGGGAGTTTCTGCGCTTGGGTGAGCGTGACGTTGAGGCTGAGTGGGGTGGGGAATGACACATTGACCTGGGTGCTGATGTGAGTTGTCTGCGCGATACAGCTGTCGACATCATCTCTGGCCAGGGATGGTGACAGCATGAGCTGTCCGTGCAGATAGTAGGCGTTCGGACTCAGTGCACGGGTGCCTTGGAGGGCACAAGCCTCGGCGATCTGGGTGAGCTGATGTTGATCGAAGTAGAGTGCAGCTGCGTTGATTGCAAGGGTTATCAGCAAGACGACGACCAGGGTGAGCACTGGCACCAGGATCAGTGCTGATCCACCAGCGTCATTGAAGTCGTTAGAGGCCATAAACAGGCGATGCACAGTTGAATCCTTCAACGTCGGGGGTCCGATAGGCCCCGACCCCAATCGTGGCTGAACCAGACACGATATAGGTACCGATACTCTTTCCTAGGAGTGAGAGGATGGGCAAACTGACGGCAGTGGTGAGCGTCAGGTTCGATACGGCGCAGCCATCGAGCGACCCATGGAGGATGGTTGTGACCTGGTGGTTATCGATGTGTAGCGAGTGAGCAGGCACCGTGCCAGTGAGCATTGCACTTCGGAGTAAGTTCCATGCGCTTTGATCGAGCTGCTGTTTGAGCGCGACGATTCGCACCATCCCTATCACGAATGGAATTAGGATTGCCAGTACAACAACGCTGACAAATATCATAGTGATAAGATCGATAAAGCCAGCTTCGTATTTGTGTTCTACAAGAGACTCGGAGGATACCATGGGTTGGCACCTAGTTGACTATGGCGGTTGCCATCGCGGTGATAGATGTTGTTCCTGTAATAATGGTGCTGGTCCGACTTAGCGTTAATTGGACCACTTGTCCAGAGATATGCCATCGTATTGCTCCTTCATCCGGGTGGAAGATCCCTGACGCATAGATTGAGGAATCTGCTACATGGGTTGCCTGGACGGTGCCTTCACTCAGGTCACTGGCCGCGAGCGTTGCTGCATGATCGGCGAGAGCATTAATCTGGATCCAAAGAATCACCAAGGCGACAGACTGGACTGCGAGCACCACGATAATGACCGCAACGGTTCCTGCCAGGAGGGCGCTGAGTAGCGAAGAGCCATCCGTTTGCTGGGACACAGTACGGTAGAATGGTCCGCTAGCGGCCTCGCGCGACACAGGTGTCGGTGTTCTGCGTCCATTGGTAACGGGTACCGGTGGATGGCTGGTTAGTCGAGTGTTGGTGGCATCGACCGGTGGTTCGGCCATAGGGTTCACCTCAGCTCATTGCCCAAGTTTTGAGACCTGGGTCGATATCGAGCTCGTGGCATTTGACATGATGAGCTTGAACGCGACCCAGAGCCCCACAGCGAGAAACGCCATGATCATCACGACGATGGCGGTCGATATAACTCCCTCACCCGCATCATTGGCAAGATCGACACTGCCGATCAATGAATGCCAGGATTTGCGGGTATCCTCAATGAGAAATACGAGGAAAAGGATGCATCGATCAACCGTGTAATGAATGGTCAACGTTGCTCGGGCCAACTTCCGTGTCAGCATTACGACTCCTTCCATGGATTAATAATAGCATAATTGATGGTGCCGGTTCTGTCAATGCATTAGCCGAGATTTTTCATGTTGGTGCACACTACCGTGCTTCGACTGACAATTCGGATACGGCGTGTTGTACGAGCGAATATACGGTCTAGTTATGCGGTCAATGGATAGTGTCATGGGCATCAATAGGTTGATATACTTTTGTGTCCACATGGTTCATGCCGTGACCCGGTCAGGAGACGATGCAGGCAGGCTCTGGTAGCTTGTGGCCAAAGGTTGACCAATAAGGCGCTCAAGTGGAATGGCTCATCGAGGAGCTGAAGGCTCTGCCGCACGCTCTCCAGACCACTGAGAAAGTTGAGGAGGCCGGTAGTAGGTCTCCTGGTCATCATAGAGCGACAGGTGACTTACGTTGGGACAGTAGAGATGTCTTCCATTGGCAAGTCGTTGTGCCATCATTGCCATGTGGGTGGGGTCCATAGTGTCCTAGTGGGCGACGATGGTGAATGTCGGGACCGTGATATTTTCAAGGTCTGCGATGCGGTCCCAAGTCACGAGCTTGGCATCCTTGCGCATGTCCAGTTCGCTAGGCCCCTGCATGGAGACATGAATTGCCTGGTTGATGTCGGCAAGCCCTCGAACCGCTGGTTGGGGCCGTCCCGTGCCTTGAGGTTAGGATCGTAACCCACCCGCTTGTCCAGACGTAGAGCGACCCAGCGTGCGTGTGGATAGGAATTCGTCGAGCACCACCGCTGAGACGATCTGGGCGACCATCGTAATTGAGATACGGGTTTGCGCCAAACATCTACCCCTTATGGTAAGCAACCCGGAGCCTAATCCGAAGTTGCCCCTGGACCCATCCGTTGGGGCGTTCTACCTGGACTTATTCCAAGAGCCCTGCCTACTGTAGGCATGTAGAAAGGGCGTCCACCTGGGGTGGGATACTTCGAGAGGAGGAACTTCGGCCTAATGGTGTCATGGTGGTGATAGACAAGGTGTGTCGTGCTGAACACATCATGGTCGTTGCGGTGCATCCATATTCCGATCGGTTTGGGTGGCAGCGCACTCCCTGTGGACGACGGCGGGGGAGAAGCCTTGGAAGGTGAGTATCGGTCGTTAGTCAAAGAGCCGCCTAGGCCGACTGCTTGGGGTGTCGAGTGCGTGTTTGCTAGTTGGATGGCGAGTCGGGATCTCCGATGACGACGGCGAACTCACCTGTCGAACCTCGGTGACGGCAGGCCGGACCGATCGCACTCAGTGGAGCGCTAGTAGCCTGAGCGAACCAATGAGCGGCACGATCACCAGGATCACCCCGGGAATCAAGGTCGCTATTGCGACAGGAACCCATATCAACTGTTCGCGTTTGCCAGCGGTTGCAATGAGACGGTGATGGTGATCGAGCTTGCTCTGGGACAGGAGTTGAGCTGTGAGCTGTTGAGCGACGTGATGCTGATGTGACAGCGCCAGGAGCTCGAGCGCCCTACTGACATCAGGAAGCGTTACCATCTCGGCGAGATCCATGAGCACGGTGGTCACTGACTCTCCTCGAGTCAGCGAGGCGGCCCCTCGTTCAAGGTGGGATCTCCAAGCGGTCTGAGTCGTTGTCGCCGTCATGATAAGGCTTGAGGTGAGCGAATTTCCACGTTCGAGGGAGCTCTGGAGTTCGCTAAGTAGCAGTGGCAGATCGTTGCGCAATAGGGCGCGCATCTGCCGTGCCCCGGCGTGGAGTACGAGACGCTGTGTAACGACCGCTGCGAGCCACAGGACTACGGCCGCAGGAGCGAGCAGTGGCGTTGTGGCAACGGTGCTGAGAATGACCATTGTCGCAGCCGTGATTACAGTGGCATTTGCGGTGATCGTTGTTACGTAGTGTGACCAGCTCTGGTCGACCATCGTCACGGCGAGCTCACGACGCACACGAACTACCGCGGACTTGAACACGGTGAACTGGGGTTCGGCGCGCTCTCCTACCGGCCGAAGGTGACGGAGAAGACGCTCATTACGCCGACCACTTGGAGTTCTTTGACTCATATGCGTTGCGATGGCGACGATGAAGCCACAACACACCAGAATTGCCGCCCTCACAATCACGGTGCGAACCAGTTCATGAGTTGGAAAATCCGGCTCTGGTAGAGCCGCTTGGGTGTTGGCTGATCAAGTGGTGTGAGATAGTGATCGGCCCAAAGCCAGCAGAGGGCGATTACCACGATGGCGATCGTAGCCATGGTGAGCCCGAGTCGGGTGAGGTATGGCGCCATACCCCCTCCGATGACGACGCCGATCAGGAGGAGAAACACTGGCACTACGACGACGAAGGCACGAGCTAGACGTGCGCCGGAGAGTTTGGCCTGCAACTCCATCGTTAGATTGTGGTCTGCGCGATGACGCTCAGCCAAGAGTGAGAGGGCGGCTTGGACTTCGCCGGCTGATGCGGAGGCCAGACTGGCGAGCATCCGCACTGTTTCGGTCGAGGTTCCCGGCGTCAAGCGGGCGAGCAGGGGCCCGAGTGAAGTTTTGAAGTCGCCAGTGAGTTGGTAGCTCTTTGCACCCTCATCAACCGCGATATCGAGGGGTTTTGGTAGTGCCTTTGCTGCGGAGAAGAACGCGATTGGCAGCGCGTCGCCCAGACTCGCTATCCTTGTTGCCGTCTCATCCAAGACCATCGGCCAGGCTTCGCTGAGGGCAAATGCTAGCCTCTCACTCGTGTGCGTGGTGTTGGTAATGACCATGACGAGGGCTGCGATGCCGGTCACGAGGCCAATGACTGGCGATACGACCAGAGTGATCACCGCTACCATCAACACAATGGGTATGAGTTGAGCGCGTCGGTGTGCACGCTGTCTTGGATGCTGGAGGCCGAGAAGTTCGACGAGTGTGCCGGCGATGACGATCACGCAGCACCCGATCGTGATCATACGAGCTCCGCGATGGGCTTGGTGTTGGTGAAGTGGCGCAGCCCAGGATAACGACGAAAGATGCGGGCATTGAGGGGAATTGGCGATGCCAGCGCACCATTGTCGATGGTGAGTTGGATGGTCACGAAGTTGGTTTGCCCATTGGTAGAGACAACGTCCTCTACTAGGACGATCTCGGTGATCATGAAGTTGGACGCCACCTTGGTCAGGTAAATGACGATGTCGATTCCTTCGGCAATCAGCTGGCTCAAGGATTCGGCGGACATCGCTGCACCGTTAAGCTCTGCGAGGAGCCGAAGACGGGTGAGAGCTCCACGAGCGTCTCGTGCATGGATGGTGGATAGACCGGGGATGCCGCTGGTAGTGGTGAGCAGGAATGGCAGCGCTTCTCTGTCGCGAATCTCGCCGACAACAGCTACGGAGGGCGCCATGCGGAGGAAGGCAGCCACCAGCATACGCAGATCAACCCCCGCCACTCCCCGACGCGCCTTACGCGTCTGCAGGTGGGCGACGTTTGCAAGATTGACCCCGGTCTCGGCGACCTCTTCGGCAATGACGACCCGGCTGCGAGGCTCGAGCCCCGAGAGTAGATGTCGAGCCAGTGTGGTCTTCCCAGATCCGGGTTGGCCGGCGATGACGACGGTTGCGCCAGCGTTGAGCGCTGCGATCAACAGGTCGTACAGTGGGGTCTGGCGGTGGACCTCGCTGGAATAGCGGGTGATCCTCCTGAGGTTGACGAGCATGTGTCCGTTTGCGGAGAGTTCAGGATGTACGAGATGTAGGCGAGACCCATCGCGCAGACTGATGTCTTGGATGCCCTCTGACGGATCCAGGGCACGGCTCGAGCCGAGCGATCCTGCAGCAATTCGCTCAATGATCCGGCGAAGGTGGGCCTCGTGATAGAAGCCCTCGGGATAACGAAGGTGACCGATGCCAGAGCGGATGACGAAGATATCTCGTGGTCCATTGATCATGATCTCCTCGAGTCGAGGATCGTCGAGCAGGGGTTGCAGCGGTCCAGCTCCGAGCATGCTGCGCGTGACGTAATCAGCGATATAGTGGGCGCATTCCTGTCTGTCCCGCTCGGATCCAGAGCCAGCACGCTCGGCCTCTGAGCGAGCGAGCGCGTAGACGCGACGCGCACTCGCTCGATCGCTGGGGTCGAGGTGCTCTTGTTTGGCGGCCGCCTGGACTCGACTCTCGATCAAGGCACAACGCCTCAATAGCTCATCGGTCGTGTTCGTCATCGAACCCATGAAACCCCCTTCCCTGGGTGTATCCGAACGGGCGCATCCTGCGCATCCTCATAGTATGACCTATAACGACGGCGGTGGCAAGGCACTCGGTGACGCGAAACGATAGCCCCACTTGGAGTCGTCTCACAGATCAAGAGATTGGATGGTGGTGCGTGTGGCAAAAGCAGTTGACCCGAGGGCTCCCGGCCTTCCTCCAGTGCCATCGGGGGTGACGGAGATCAGTCGAGGGGTCGTTCGCATTTTGGCGCCCAACCCATCTCCAATGACACTTGACGGAACCAATACCTATCTGGTCTGCGACCTTAGCAGGCGCCGAGCCATAGTGATTGATCCTGGTCCAGTGATGCCAGAGCACCTTGGCGCTATCGTGGGCGCAGTTCGATCGCGCGAACTGGAGGTTCGCCTCGTCATCACTACGCATGCACACCCAGATCATGCCGCAGCCGGCCAGCTCGCTGCCGAGGAGTTCAAGGTTCGTTTGGTGACCGCGCAGGAACTCGCCGGATCGATGCGATCGGGCGCCGTACTTGCGGAGATTGATGTCAGGGTACTTGCTACTCCGGGACACAGTGCGGATTCGTTAAGTTACGTGAGCGCCGATGGAATCCTCATGAGTGGGGACCACCTCCTTGGGCGAGGAACGACGGCAATTCTGCATCCCGATGGGTCACTCGGCCAATATCTGAGATCGTTGACGGTAGTCGAAGGAGCGCACTTTGCAATGATTGCACCAGGTCATGGTCCTGCGATGGATGCTGACCTCGGCAGACAGGTCATTGCCTACTACCGTGCTCATCGGCTCGAACGCATCGAACAGGTGCGTTCCCTGCTTGACGCGGGTGTTACCCAGGTCTCAAGCGTCGTCAGTGCTATCTACGGTCCCGTCGAGGACCCGGTCGTTGCTTGGTCTGCTCGAGCGTCAACCCTTGCGACTATCGCCTACCTCGGCGAGGACGGGGACTGGACACTCGAAGGTGATCAAATTGTGCATAGGCTGCATTAGTCCTGCACCTGAGCAAAGAAGTCCAACAGGGGATCGACCCGCTCATAGAGGGTATGAGTGACGTTGATGGGCCGGAGTCCAGGCACGATGCGCGGTTGGGTCGTTATCCGGGTGACGAACGGGCGCAAGGGGCGCACAACGCTAGCTGGGAAAGTTGACACCCTCTGGTGATAGTCATCGAGTTCCAGGTTTCCGAGGGCTACGATTTCTAGCGTTCCGAGGCGGGCGACACTCTCTGGGATTGCCTCTTCGAGCAGTCCGTGGAGGTCGCGTCCTCGCCGGAGTTCGCCACGTCGGCCAACGACGACCAGGAGGAGATCCCTGAGCGCGCCAAAGCGGTGGAGGCAGTCGCGAATAAGGTTGACCAACCCGTAGAGCGACGTGACGCCCGCACCCACCGTTACGACCAGAACCCTGCATTGACCAAGGAGGCCATCGGTGAAGAGCTCGACCCCTTCCGCCGGACTGGCGACGTTAGTCCGGATCAGTGCCCGATCGCCCTGCACCACCAGGGTTGATCCAAGCTCGGCGAATAGGTTCAATACTGTGGCGATGCGGTCCACGTCGAACGAGAGTTGTGGGTTGCTAAGGAGTGGTTGGGGGATGAGGCGGTAGCCACGGGCAGGAACGAGCCCAGCGATGTCCTCGACTGTTGTTGTCGACGCGCGAAGTAGATCGATGAGCGATGGCGCCTCTAACGCCGTGTCATGGAGGAACCGTTGGAATCCATGGGAATCAAGCTCGAGCAGGATCGTCTCAGTGACCTCAGCACACAGCTGAGCCAAGAGGCAACTGACCTGGGCGTTGAGTGTGGGATCGACGCCGATGACGGGAATGATGCAACAACCAGGCTCTCCGTTCGCGGGAGTCTCCCGTTCATGCTGGTGGGAGCTGGGGTTAGGCACCAAGGGTGCCTTGGTCAAGGCAACCTTGAGATCGGGATGATCGATAGCCTTGGATTCGAAGTCGCAGTGGTCCCTCGCAGCGTCGCCTGTGAATTGGGCGGCTGTTTGAGGAGAGTTCGTTGTTGTCGGAGTCGCAACTTCTCGGGGTTGTTGTGCGACCGGTTGGGCCACATCGCTATGGTTGTCCATTTGCGATTGCTGGTGATCGAGGCTCCGGGAGTCCCCGATGTCGGGATCGCTGTCGAGAGCCCGGGCAGAGGTAGTGGGATTGCGAGCGAGTTCGACCAACTCCCATGGATCAAGTGATTGGGCTTGGCGGGGCGTGATTGTTGGCCAGTGGTGCAACGGTATGTTAGCGATTGCAAGGCCCGCCGCGACGATGGATGTCGCCTCAGTAGGAGAGGCCAGGCATCGAATCTTGAGTTGGTCAGCGACCGGGGCGAGTCGTGCGACGATACTGACATCGTCGTGGTCGACAAGGACGATCACATACGGGTCACGGGACATGTGGTCCCCCGATCGGTGGATAGATGCGCAGGGCATTGTGCCCCGTCACCCCGGTGGCACCAATGATGGCGATCTTGGCGATCTGTTCTGCTTGATAGATGGCGAGCGCCGTCTCCACGTGAGCAACGCTGACCGTGACCAGGTAGGCACCGTTGCTGGTTCCGAGCGAGTTTACTCTCAGGTCAGAGGCGAGAACCTCGGTGGATGCGACACCGCTGGGGGCCGTGTAGGTCGCCACGACATCGACACGATTTCCCGCTTGGATGAGGGTTCGATCGATGGAGGACGTCGGCATTGATAAGGTGATCATCGGTTGACGAGGAGAGGGAGCCGAATGTGAGATCATTGATGTTTCGATTATCTCGTTGGGATCGATTGCGACGTCCGCTATTTGGCCAATGAGCGAAGCCGACCTTTGTGGGACCTGATCGACGAGCCAGCTTGGAACCACGCTTCTTCGCAGCTCAAGGTCCTGGGGAAGCAGGGCTGCACCCGGTGGAATGGGTACTTTGGCGACCGGTACCCAGCTGGTCGTGGGGCGTTGTGCCTCGTGGACGAGCGACGCCCCGAGTGTCGCTACCGCAATTGCCAGCATCGTTATTAGGCCAATGAAGCGCACGCGGGCGGGGTCGATCCGAACCCGCCTACGGCTGATGTTGCCCCGCTGACTCCACCGAGTGCCACGGCGCCGCGTTGGCGCGTCAATTGACTGCATGCCCCCTCCTTGAGTTCTGGCGCGCCTGGCAACGCCGAAGCCCCAGTCACCGTGGTGTTCGGTTGCGTTCTAGGGGTTCAGACTGCGCGGTGCGCGTGCATCCTTGCGAGACAGGATCCTAACCAAGGTGCGACCGACGTGTCAAGTCATCCTCTGGTGAACTATGCTATTTTGTGACAGATGGAGGATGTGGTGGTGGAAGGCAAATGGCTCAGTTCCAAAGAGGCAGCTGACCGGCTTGGGGTGTCGCTGCGCACCCTGTATCGCCTCATTGACGAGGGTCAGCTCGTGGGATATCAAATCGGACGCAATATTCGCCTGCGCCACGCCGACCTCGACGATTTCGTAGAGCGCAGTCGTATCACTCCAGGGGATCTGCGGCACCTTTACCAGTTCGACGAGGCTGACGTTCGCCAACCAGGTCCGGATCCGCGCAGTGTGGTTGGCTAACGGTGGTGTGGTTGTCAGAAGGGCTGGAGGTCGAACTGTTGTGATGGTAGGCTGATGGCGAGGTGTGGATCATGAATTCGGGAGTCCTGGGCTGACCAGAGCAATGCACGCAAGCCGCAGGGCGGTGGGGACTCCTCCATGACCTCTGTAGTACAGGTAGTCCTCGGCGAGTGCGATGACGAGATCGAGCTGGTGGGCGACTCCTGTGGTATCGACCAGTCGGCACGCGCCCTGTTTGGCCATTCGCTCCAGCTCTGTCGCAAAGGACACGAACTCAACCGCAGGTTCAGACCTCGCCGAGATGAACTCGACGGCGTCGATGACGCTCGTGGCTACCAGGTGTCGCGTCCCGTCATCAGCTTGTACTATCAGGCCGTCAGGGGCATGGCCGGAGATGGTGCCAAGCAGTCGACGGGCGCACAAGTTGATCCGCAGACGATGCTGGTGGCAGAGAAGCTCATCAAAGGTGCTGACCTCAAGTCTGCGCAAGGCACGCCATTGGCGCTTCGCGATTTCGTGCTCCACGGTGCTGGCTTCGATCTCCTCGAGGGCGAGGATGAGTTTCGCAGCTATATCGTCTTGACTCGCTTGCGAATCATCTGGGGGCGGTCGCTTCCGCGGGTTCATTTGCTTGCTATCGCAACGAATGGAGCAAGACTTAATGTTGGATTTCATCGGAATCGAGCACGCGGTTGGTATCCCGTAAGCTGCACGGTGGACTGTTGTCGCTTGATCCATGGTTCTGCGTGGTCTAGGCCTGGACCAGGTGGCCACGCTGGGCGACGAGGTAGCGATTGGCGATTGTCGACTGTGGCGGATGGGGTGTCGCGCTGCGCCAGATCGATTCGGATGTTGTGGCCGGCATCGGAGATAGAGCTTTGTCTTGGTGGGAGTAGTCGTAGTTGGTGACCAGGGAGCGGCTCGGTGATGTTAGAGAATGGGAGAGTGAGGAGAAGTTGACTATGGCTGGTGCCAACACGGGTGTGGCATCGATGTCGGGTAGGCTGCGCGTAACGAGTGCACCTGCATTGTTGAATGTATTGGGAAGGAATGACGAGCATCTCAGGATCCTAGAGCGGGCTTTCACGCGTTCTCGCATTCTGATCCGCGGAGACGAAATTTCTGTCGAGGGACCGGATGCGACGGTAGTGATTCGATTGTTCTCCGAGTTGCTGGCGATCGCAGATCGAGGTGATGCGATCGAGGCCCAGACCTTGCAGCGTGCTATCGATATGGTAGAGGCGGAGGCAAGTCCCAAGGACGTGACCGATGTTGAGCTCGCACGATCACGCTCTGGTAAGCCAGTTCGTCCAAAGACGATCGGTCAGCGCCGCTATGTCGAGGCGATCAGTGCGAACACGATCACCTTCGGCATCGGCCCGGCGGGCACTGGCAAATCGTATCTAGCTGTGGCCTTGGCGGTCGCGGCATTGCAGGAGAAGCGGATCAATCGAATTATCCTCACTCGACCCGCAGTCGAGGCAGGAGAACGGCTTGGCTTCTTGCCGGGGGATCTCAACGCGAAGGTCGATCCATATCTGCGACCCCTCTACGATGCGCTCTATGACCTGATGGACCCTGAAATGGTGACTCGCCTCTTTGAGCGCCAGGTCATCGAAGTAGCTCCGCTCGCCTTCATGCGGGGAAGGACGCTCAACTCGAGCTTCATCATCCTCGACGAAGCTCAGAACACGACTTCGGGCCAGATGAAGATGTTCCTCACTCGGATTGGGTTTGGCTCCAAAGCCGTGGTCACCGGTGATGTGACCCAAATCGATCTGACGACTGGCAGGTCTGGCTTGATGGATGTGGAGCGGACGCTCTCTGGTATCGAAGGGGTCGCTTTTGTGCGCCTTGACTCGCGAGACGTTGTGCGGAATCCGATTGTCACTGCGATCGTGGACGCCTATGATCGAAGCGAGGCGGAGGCTACGAGAACGTGAGTGGTGGATTAGAGGTTTTCGTCGCCAATGAGCAAGACGATCTACCGGTCGAGGAGGACCTGTTCTATGCTCTTGCCAAGGCGGTCGCAGAGCAGGAGTACCGCACACGGCCCGCTGAACTTTCGGTGATATTTGTTGACCGCGACGTGATCGCCGCGATGAACCTTGAGTTCCGGGCGGTCAGCGGGCCTACTGATGTCCTGTCGTTCGTCATTGAGGAGGAGGAGCCACCGTACGGAGGCTCGCCCGACTCCCGGCGTCCGGCTGCGGCCTCGCCCGTGCTGGAGCGTCCATCTCTGCTGGGAGACATCGTCATTTGTCCGTCAGTTGCGGCAAGTCACGCGCCCGAGCATCGGGGGGACCGGGGGCACGATGGAACGCTTGAAGACGAGTTGGCACTCTTGCTTGTTCATGGAATCCTGCACCTCAAAGGGATGGACCATGGAGTCGATGCTGAGGCGGAGGCGATGGAGGCCAGAGAGGATGCGTTGCTGGAGCAGTTCTACCATCCTTTGAAGGCGCTATGGCGTGCCCGGGGGCAAGAGCAGGCAGACTGATGAATACGGAAGACACCTGGTCACTGGTTGTCGTTGTTCTCCTGGTGCTGCTATCTGCGATCATGTCGTTGGCCGAGACCTCCTTGACGCGCACCTCAAGAGTGAGGGCGCTTGGTCTCGTTGAACAGGAGCGTCGGGGAGCAAAACGCCTTGCCAAGATGGTCGAGGATCCCGGCTCCTATCTGAGCACGGTTCTCTTTGTTACTCTGGTCGCGCAGCTCGTTGCCGCTACGCTCGTGGGGATCATCTCCGACCACCTCTTTGGACCGCTCGGTGTGGTGGTGGCCACCGTTGTTGAGGTGCTGGTGATCTTCGTTCTCGGCGAGGCGGTTCCCAAGAACATCGCTGTCGTGCGACCGGATGAGAGTGCTCTCTTTGCAGCTCCGTTGGTTTCGGTGTTGGTGAAGTTCTGGCCGATCAAGATGATTGCATCGGCGGTTACCCGCCTCTCGCGGACGTTGACACCAGGACGTGGTGCCATCACCTCGTTCGTTTCGGAGCAGGAGCTGCTTGCAATGGCTGATGCAGCCGAAGAGGGGGATGTCATCGAGGACGAGGAGCGAGCGTTGATCCACTCGGTCATCAACTTTGGTGATACGATTACGCGTGAGGTTATGGTTCCTCGCCCAGACATCGTTGCGGTAGAGGCTACCGCCACCGTCGAGGAGGCCATCGCGGTTATCGTCCGTGCAGGCCGATCTCGCTTACCGGTCTACGACGGTTCGATCGATAATGTCGTCGGGATTCTCCTGGCGAAGGATCTCCTCTCACTCGAACGAAAAGAGGCGGTGCATCAGCCGGTCGGGCGTCATATGCGGCCAGCGCACTTCGTCCCGGAGAGTAAGCCCGTCGCTGACCTTCTGCGAGAGATGAAGGTTGGTAAGTTTCACATCAGTGTTGTGGTTGATGAATACGGCTCCACGGCTGGGCTTGTGACGCTTGAGGACCTCATCGAGGAGCTCATTGGCGATATATCGGATGAGTTTGATACCGAGGATGATCCGGTGGTCACCGGCGCCGATGGAGCGGTACAGGTCAAGGGTACCTATTCGATCGATGATCTCGAAGAGCTTCTTCACGTTGACTTGCCAGAGGGTGGATGGGACACCGTAGGTGGGCTGATCACTGGACAGCTTGGACACCTTCCCTCGGCTGGCGAGGCGGTAGAGGTAGCAGGCTATCGACTTACTGTGCTTCACGTCACTGGCCACCGGGTAGCCAAGGTCGAGATCAGTCCGCTTGTCGATCACGGTTTGCCGGGTGAGGCAAGCTGATGCGCTCTGGCTTTGTGGCGGTGGTGGGGCGCACGAACGTTGGCAAGTCCTCCTTGATCAACGCGATTGCTGAGGCACGTCTTTCGACGGTGTCGTGGCACAAGAACACAACGAGGCGTGCCGTTCGGGTGATCGTGCGAGAGCCGGAGGTCGAGATGGTGCTGGTCGATACCCCTGGCCTCGACGTGGGTCGCGACCAGCTTGCCGCTCGTCTTTTTGCGGTGACTGAAGGTGAGATGGATGGGGCCGACCTGACCCTGATGGTGTTGGATGCAACCAAGCCTTTGAGCGACCGAGAGCGCGGCGTTCTTGATTCACTCAGTTCCAAGGATGTCGTGGTCATCAACAAGATCGACTTGGTACACCCAATGAGCCTGCTGCCCAGACTGCAAGAGCTCGCGCATTGGTCACTAGCGGAGTACCTTCTTGCCTCGGCCAAGCGTCGTGAAGGTGTGGTGGAGTTGCGGGACGTTCTGGCTGCTCACCTCCCTGAGGGTGATCCGATGTATGATCCGGAGACAAAAGTTGATTTGCCATTGCGCATCTGGATAGCCGAGATCGTTCGTGACGAGTTACTTGATGGTCTGCGTGATGAGGTTCCTCATTCCATTGAGTGTCGAGTTGTCGATTGGGACGATGAGGCTGAAGAGGTCCCGGTGGTGATCTTCGTGGAGCGAACCTCGCAGAAGGGTATCTTGATTGGCGAAGGTGGCGCGCGTCTGCGGTCGGTGCGTCGCCGGGTGAATCGGCGCCTTCGGGGCCGATTTCGAGTACGACTGCAGGTAAAGGTTGCCAAGGAGTGGACGCGTGATTCGCGTAGGCTCGACGAGTTTGAACTCTGAACGAATTGCGTTGGCTTTGCTGATGACTGTGTGTCGTCTTGGATGGCCTTGCTGAGCCCGTGGGCGACGAAACTTGTGCTCTCCCGTTCGTCAGGATTGTTGCCAGTTCCACGGTGGCGTACCATCGCCGCGAATGCCAGACGGTGGCTCGATGGGCTCACGACGGCGCGACCTCCATTGGTTATGGAGAGTCAGATTCGTGAAAGCCAATGAGCCATGCTGGCTGATCGAGGTCGTGGATGACTCGACTATGACGTCAGACCCCAGAGAGGCGGATCGAATTATTTCGGCACGGGCTCGGACCACCCCGCTCATTGGCATCAACAGTGGAGATGACGCGGCGCTCACCAAACGCTGTACAGGAATGATTCCTCTTATGTCATCGTCCTGAACAAGTCGACGGTGGCGCCAAGGCATGGCCATGGTGGCGCTAGGATCGAGTTGGAGTTGCTTTCGGAGGATCATTGGAGTTTCGCAGCGCGCTGGTAGGTCGTTGGGTCGGCGAGGGCAGAGGATGGTACTCGACGATCGATGACTTTGGCTACCACGAGATGGTCGAGGTGCTCGATCCCGGACGTCCTTTCTTGAAGTATCAACAGACGACCCAGACACTTGATGGCTCTCCTCTGCATGTCGAAAGTGGGTACTTTCGGTTCCCTACGGAGCAGCGCATCGAACTCGTGGTGGCACAGCCGACTGGCATTGGCGAAGCCCTCGCTGGTGAGATCCATCAGGATGGACCCCGACGGGTGGCGAGCCTGACATCGCAAGGGGTGGCACGTACCGGTACAGCCAAGTTCGTCGAGCAGACGAGGCGCGTGATGAGTCTCGAAGGTGACGAGCTCATTTTTGAGTTCTGGATGGCGGCTGTTGGCCAGCCGATGTCTCAACATCTTGCGTCACGGCTGCGGCGGGACGCATGATCGAGGGTATCGATCCGGCCAAGGTTCCTAGGCACGTCGGTTGTGTGATGGACGGGAATGGGCGGTGGGCTGAGCAGTTTGGACTTCCTCGCACCGAAGGACATGCCGCTGGCGAACAGGCACTGCTGGATACGGTGTACGGTGCGCTTGATCTTGGCATCTCGTGGCTAACCGTGTATGCGTTCTCGACCGAGAACTGGCGGAGACCTAGCGACGAGGTGCGCTTTCTCATGAACTTCAATAGAGGTCTTTTGCGGCGTCGTCGTGACGAGTTGAATGACCTTGGTGTACGTATTCGCTTCATTGGTCGGCGCAATTGGCGTGTCCCGCGATCGGTGCTTCGCGAGATGGATAGTGCCGAGGCACTCACGAAGGAGAACACGACGCTTACCCTCACCATGGCCTTCAACTACGGAGGGCGTGCCGAGATCGTGGATGCTGTTCGAGACATTGTTGCGCAGGGATACCGGCCAAGCCAAGTTAACGATTCTGTGATCAGCGCCCACCTCTATCAGCCGGAGATGCCCGATCCTGATCTGGTAATTCGGACCTCTGGAGAATACCGGATCTCTAACTTTTTGCTTTGGCAGCTGGCGTACTCGGAGCTGGTGTTCGTCGATGAATACTGGCCGGATTTCCGTCGGGAACACCTGTTCGAGGCGGTCAAGCTGTATCAGGGACGCTCACGCCGCTATGGTGGAGTTAAGGAGCAACGCAGCCGATGAAGGTGCTCTATCTCGTCGCTCGGGTTCTCGCTTGGATAATCGGACTCGGTCTCCTCTTTCTGGCAGCCGCTGCAATCAAGGGTGGTGCCGCTCAGCTTGGCGGACTCATGATACTGGTAGTGGTCTTGATCGGGTTGCTGGTGCTTGGTGGACGTCGGCAACGTTTTCGTAGCCGATGAAGGCCTACGCTGATCGGGCCGTAGTGATTCGAACCTGGCCGCTCGGCGAGTCGGATCGAATCGTGAACCTGTTCACGCTCAGCCATGGCAAACTACGTGCGGTTGCCAAGGGCGCGCGCGGAGCAAGGAGTCGCATATCTGGACTGGTTCAACCCACGAGCGAGCTTGATCTGTTGCTCTATCAGGGTCGTGAACTCGACGTCATCCAGCAGGCATCGTTGGTGCAGGCGAACATGGCGCGAGGTGGTGTAGATCCTGCTCAGTTTGGCTCAGCAATCGAGTGGCTCGAGGCGATTGACGGCCTCACGTTGGATCGGCATCCAGATCCGGTGGTGTACGACTTGATGAACCGCGGGTTGCGGATGATGTTTGATGAGCCAAGTCCCACGTTACTCGGTGCCCTGTTGATTCGGCTGCTAGAACGAGAGGGTTATGCGCCAAATCTGTCCAGCTGCGGACTGTGTGGTAGAACAAATGCCGCGTACCGCGCCTTCGATTTCTCGAGTTCGGCCCCTCGCTGTAGTGGCTGTGGTGGTGAGCCGATCCCTCCGGGCGTTCTCGATTTGACCTTCGAGGTCCTCAACCACCGGGTGAGTGGGGTGTTAGCAACTCACGATCCACAGATTGGTCGAGAGTTCGAGGGGTTTGCAACTCGACTCGTCAAAGAGGTGGTAGGAAGAGGGCTCCGCTCGAGCGCCGTCATGGCCTCCTTGGCCGATAATCACCGCTCCTCTGGTTAATCGGAGGTTGGCGATCTGCCAACGTTGCTTTTCGGGGCACCTTCACAACCAGGCTTGACGGTTGCTCCTATTACAATCCCGATATGCCTGAACTCGACCGAATGGACGCCATTGTCAGCCTCGCCAAGCAGCGAGGGTTCATCTTTCCGTCAGCGGAGATCTACGGCGGATTCCGCTCGACCTATGATTATGGACCCCTTGGAGCGCTGATGCTGCGCAATGTCCGTGACGCCTGGTGGAATTTTATGGTACAGCAGCGGCCGAACGTGGTGGGGATCGAGGCCGCAATCCTTTCAAGCCCAAAGATTTGGGAAGCCTCCGGCCACCTTGCCGGGTTCACTGACCCGCTGGTCGATTGCCGTAGCTGTGGCTCACGATGGCGTGAGGATCAGATTGAGGGGGTCTGTCCAAGCTGTGGATCGGGTGATCTGACCGAGTCCCGGGACTTCAATCTCATGTTCAAGACGTTCGTTGGTCCGGTCGCTGATGACGCCGCAGTTGCCTACCTGCGTCCCGAGACGGCGCAAGGGATGTTCGTCAACTTTCCGCTAGTCCAACGGGCACTTCGACTGAGACCACCCTTTGGTATCGCCCAGCTTGGCAAGTCGTTTCGCAACGAGATTACGCCCGGCAACTTCGTCTTCCGGACACGCGAGTTCGATCAGATGGAGATGGAGTTCTTCACTCCTCCCGATCTGGCCGATCGCTACTTCGACTACTGGGTGAGTGAGCGCTATGAGTGGTATCGTACGCTTGGAATACCCGCTAGTGAGCTACGGCTTCGGCCCCACGAGCAGGATGAGCTATCCCATTACTCGAAGGGTACCAAGGATATTGAGTACCGATTTCCGTGGGGCTTTGGCGAGCTCGAGGGGATTGCCAACCGCGGGACCTATGATCTGAATGCTCACGCTACGCACTCCGGGGAGGACATGACCTATTATGACCCGCAGACCGGTGAGCGCTACCTGCCGAGCGTAATCGAACCGGCTGGTGGTGTGACTCGTGCAATGATGGCCTTCCTTCTGTCTGCTTTCGATCGTGACGAGGTCGGTGGTGAAGAGCGGACCGTATTGCGCCTTTCGCCTCTCCTCGCCCCGTATACCGTCGCAGTGCTCCCGCTATCGAAGAAGCCTGAGCTTCAAGCAGTGGCGGAGGGCGTTTTTGGCACCCTATCCATGGAGTTCAGTAGCGACTACGACGCCACGCAGTCGATTGGTCGTCGGTATCGCCGACAAGACGAGATCGGCACGCCGTTTTGTGTCACGGTCGACTTCGATACATTGGAGGATAAGGCGGTCACCGTTCGGGATCGAGATACGACCGAGCAGGAGCGAATTCCGGCGAGCGAGGTGGTCGGTTATGTCCGATCGCGCCTCAACGCAGTTACACGTCCCGTGGCTACCGTATTTGGATAGCTTGCTCAGGTGGCTGACTATACTCACTTGGCATACCTCGGCAACGTCGCTGACGGGTAGCAGACCGCCACAAGCGGGCAGGAACAAACTGGAGCGGCCAGGCGGAGGGAGAACGGCCCGTTCGTCGCGCATCCAGAGCAAATGGTAAGGAGACGACCGTGCAGTTTGTGTTCTCATTCGATTATCCACACGAAGTTGCGCCCATGAATCTCAAGCACCTTCTGGGAGGTAAAGGGGCCAACCTCGCTGAGATGACATCGGTGCTCAAGCTGCCGGTTCCGCATGGCTTTACCATTTCGACCGATGCCTGTCGCGCCTATATCGACGAAGGCTGGCCAGATGGGCTGACCGTCGAGGTTGACGCCGCCTTGGCTCAACTTGAGGATCGGATGGGCAAACGCCTCGGTGATCCTGGCGACCCGCTGCTTGTTTCGGTTCGCTCTGGTGCCCAGTTCTCGATGCCAGGAATGATGGATACGGTGCTCAATCTCGGTCTCAATGATGTGTCAGTTGAGGGACTCGCAGCCCAGACAAACGATCCTCGCTTTGCCTACGACTCCTATCGGCGCTTCATCGCGATGTATGCCCGCATCGTCCAAGGCATCGATTCGTTGGAGTTCGACCGATTGCTTGACGCTGCGAAGGAGCTCGCGGGCGTAGATTCTGACGGGGAGATTCCAGCAGAACTCTTGCGCTACCTCGTCGGTGCCTACCAGGAGATCGTGGTTCACGAGACGGGGAGGCCATTTCCCCAGGATCCTCATGAGCAGATTCGCGGTGCGATTGAGGCGGTATTTGGATCATGGAACGGACCGAGGGCGATTGCCTACCGCGAGCGCGAGGGAATTGACCATCGTCTCGGTACGGCGGTCAACGTGCAGGCGATGGTCTTTGGCAACAGGGATAACCAGTCGGGGACCGGGGTCGGCTTCACTCGAGATCCATCGACAGGCGACCAAGGTGTCTATGGAGACTTTCTTGTCAATGCCCAAGGCGAAGATGTCGTAGCTGGTGTGAGGATTACCGAGCCGCTCGCCGAACTTGAGGGACACTTTCCTGAGGTGTTCCATCAGCTCATGGAGATCTTCGAGCGCCTCGAGCTTCACTATCGCGACATGTGCGACGTCGAGTTCACGGTCGAGCAGGGAAAGCTTTGGATGCTCCAAACGCGAGTGGGCAAGCGTACTGGTATGGCGGCCCTCCGGATGGCGGTAGCGATGACGACCGACGAAGGCATTAGGCTCACCAAGGACGAGGCGCTGCTGCGCGTCTCGCCCGATCACCTTGATCAGCTACTACATCCTCAATTCGCCACGAGCAAGGTAGATGTCATCACGACCGGCCTTGGGGCGTCACCCGGGGCTGCTGTCGGCAAGGTCTACTTTTCCTCAGATGACGCGGTACGTGCCCATGAGAGAGGTGAGGACGTCATCCTGGTCCGCAAAGAGACCTCGCCTGACGACGTTCATGGCATGCTGGCGGCGAATGGAATTCTGACCAGCCGCGGTGGCCTTGTCTCTCATGCAGCAGTCGTTGCCCGTGGCTGGGGCAAGCCAGCGGTCGTTGGAGCTGACCAGCTGGTCTTTGGGAACGGATCCGTCTCTATTGGAGACATTGTCATCCACGAGGGTGACGAGATCTCCATCGACGGCACCAATGGTACCGTGAGCCTAGGGCGGCTTCCACTCAAGGTTGCTGAGCCGCCGGAGGAGCTTGAGTTGCTGCTGCAGTGGGCAGACGAGATCTCGGCCGACCACATGAGTGTACGGGCCAATGCGGACTCGGGAACGGACGCGGCTACTGCCAGGCGTTTCGGGGCGAAAGGCATTGGGCTGTGCCGTACGGAGCACATGTTTCTGGCGGAGGATCGTCTGCCGATCGTTCGGCGTATGATCCTGGCCGACACTCCTGAGGAGGAGGCCCGCGCACTTGAAGAGCTTCGAGTCGCCCAACGAGCTGACTTCCTCGAGATCCTTGAGGCGATGGATGGGCTGCCAGTCACCGTTCGGCTCTTGGACCCACCGCTGCACGAGTTCTTGCCAGACATCGATGCCCTTCTGATTAAGGAGAGCAATGGCAGTCTTTCACCGGAGGATGCACAACTGCTTGAGGCTGCCAAGACGTGGCGAGAGTTCAATCCGATGCTGGGCGTGCGGGGTGTGCGACTCGGCGTACTCAAGCCAGGACTGTATACCATGCAGGTTCGCGCACTCCTTGAGGCGGCGTTGGAGCGCAAGCGCGCTGGCGGTGACCCACATGTAGAGGTCATGATACCGCTGACGATCTCCAGACAGGAACTCGCCTACGCCCACGGCT
This sequence comes from Actinomycetes bacterium, assembly GCA_021806545.1. Classification (GTDB taxonomy): domain Bacteria; phylum Actinomycetota; class Acidimicrobiia; order Acidimicrobiales; family Acidimicrobiaceae; genus Ferrimicrobium. Next base: position 21,715 of record JAJZXI010000020.1, read on the forward strand.
GGGTACAGGAGGCGTTGGCGGAGATTGGAGCCGATGAGGGGCTCGACGTACTCTTTGGAACGATGATTGAAACACCTCGCGCGGCCCTGTTGGCGATGGAGATTGCAGAGGTCGCGGAGTTCTTCTCCTTTGGGACAAATGATCTCACGCAGCTGACCTATGGCTTTTCCCGCGACGATGTCGAGGGGAAGTTGATGCCGATCTATTTGGCCCAAGGACTCCTGCCGTCGAACCCCTTCAAGGTTGTGGATTCCGAAGGAGTCGTTGAGCTCGTCAATATCGCCGCCAAGCGGGGAAGATCTACTCGACCCGAGATCAAGCTCGGGGTCTGCGGTGAACATGGTGGCGATCCGGAGTCGATTGCGAGTTTTGTGAAGCTTGGATTGGACTATGTAAGCTGTTCTCCGTATCGGGTGCCGATCGCCCGACTCTGCGTTGCTCAGTCGCTGATTCGCGAGGGTGCTAGCCTGTAGTAAGACAGTACTGAGGGAAGGAGCTCGCGGAGTGGCTTACTCTGAGCTTGATATTCGGCGTGTCCTAGACGCTACCGATATCGTTGCCCTCATCGGAGGTACTGTCGCGCTCAAGCGCGTGGGGCGGCGCTACGTGGGACTTTGCCCCTTTCACCAGGAGAGGAGCGCATCCTTTTCGGTGAACGGAGAGGATGGCATCTACTACTGTTTCGGTTGTCATGCCAAGGGCGATGCGATTACCTTTGTCCGTGAGACGCAAGGTGTTGATTTTGTCGAGGCGCTGGAGTATCTAGCGGACCGCGCACACGTCGTCATCGAAGCGAGTGCGAGAGTCCCTGCCGATCGCAACGCCAAGGCTCGTCTCTATGACGGATACGAACGCCTTACCCAGTGGTACCAGGCTCAGCTGGTCGATCCGCTGCGTGGTGAGGTGGCAAGAGCATACCTCGGCGAGCGCGGGATTGGAGCAGAGGCCATCCGCCTCTTTGGTCTCGGATTTTCGCCGAGCCGCGTTCAGCTGCCAATCGCTCGACTTGGGATCGAACCTCACGACTGGGAAGAGGGGGGGTTCGGTTATCGAGACCAACATGGTTCACTTGTCGATCACATGCACGGCAGAGTCGTCTTCCCGATACGAGACACCACTGGCAGAGTCGTCGCCTTTGGCGGGCGAATCCTGCCCCAGGAGCTCGAACGCCTTGAGGGCAAGGCGCCAAAGTACAAGAATTCGTCCGAATCTCCGATCTATCGCAAACGACGTACGCTTTATAACCTCGACCGTGCACGTGCCGCAATTGTCGACGCGGGGGTAGCGATCGTCTGCGAGGGCTATACCGACGTGATTGCACTTGACGGGATTGGGGTCCACAACGTCGTAGCAACCTGCGGTACAGCCTTTTCAGAGGAGCACCTGGATGTCTTGTGCCGGTTCGCTCGCAAGGTGACGTTGTTCTTTGATGCGGATGCCGCTGGCCAGAGTGCGGCCGAACGGCTCTGGAGCGAAGAGGAGAGTCGAGGGGTCACCTTTGATGTGGCGCAATTACCTGAGGGCCTCGACCCTGCTGAGGCGACGAAGAAGGATCCTGAGCTTGTGCGCTATGCACTTGGACGAGCGGTGCCAATTACTCGCTTTCGTTTAGAGCGTCTTTTGGCCGGTGGTGATCTGGCTTCGGTGGAGGACCGCTCGCGGGTGGCTCGCTCAGCATTGGCAATGATCGAGCGTCATCCAAACCACCTAATCAGGGGCGAGTATGTAGCGATGATTGCTGACAGCACTGGTTTTTCGGTTGGGGAGCTCATGGCTCAGCTCCCCAAAGGCGTGCGTTCAAAAACCTTCGTGGAACCAGTCGGCTCGGTAACCGTCGTTGATAGGCCCGCGGTCGAGGCGTTACGGCTGCTCGTTCACGATACGGTTGGACTTGATGGGATTGTCGTTCCGGAGCTGTTTCGTGATCCACGATATCGACAGATGGTGGAATGGATCAGTGGCGCTTCCTCGCTCCACCAGGCACAGCAGCGACTCCAGGATTTGGGCTCAGAGACGTTGCTCGAGCTGTTCTTCCAGCTCGCGAGCGAGAGGTCCGAGAGCGAACACAGTGCAGATGTCATCGCTACGCTGGTCCTTCGAGAGTCCAAACTTGAGTTGGAGCGACTCACGCGTTCTTTACATTCATCCTCCTCGGATCTGACATCGTTGATCGCTGAGGTCCCTCGAGTTCGTTTGTTGATTGAGGAGCTACAGAGTGACCGCTCACAGATGGAGCCATGTGGGGCGCTAATTGGCTGGCTCGTTGGTATGCGTTCCAAGCCGCTGCTCGAGCCTGCGGTCTCGGAGGGTTCGTTTGTGCATGCACCGAGTGGTGCTGATGGGTAAGTGGGCAATGGCCATTAAACCGTCTCTTTGTTTGACGAGGCACGCCAACTGCCTCAGGTCGCTTGCAGGTAGCCCGGCTTGGCGCGCGGGATGAAGAAGAAGCCACCCGTAGGTACCCCAAAGCCACGAGAGGGCCACAAGATAGCAGATGTGTCGACGTCACGCGTTGTGGGTTCGCGTCATGCGTACCAGCCGTCTGGTGATCAGCGCCGGTCCAACGACCAGCCGACGACGAACCAGAACGAGTCCCCCAGCGAGCGGGACGAGCTGATGATCGGTCCTGAGCAGGACGGTGATGAGGACAGACAACCAGGCTGTCGAGGCCAGATAACTGCTGCGATGGGGCGCGGCGACACCACGATACCTCCTCACATCCGCTTGGAACTCGAAGCCTCTGAGCGCTATCTTGCGACTCTGGATCGTGTGGCTCTGCTTAGTAGGGAGGATGAGGTTCGTCTCAGTGCAATCATTCAAGAGCTGCAAGCACGAGACGACCTCTCGCCCCGTGAAGTGGCGTTGTTGGCGGACGCGAAAGAACGGTTTGTCGCCGCCAATCTCCGGCTCGTAGTTTCGATTGCGCGACGGAGCCACGGTGGGTCGACTCCCTTGGAGGATCTGATTCAAGAGGGTAATATCGGTCTCATGCGAGCGGTTGAACTCTACGACGGCCGCAAGGGTTTTCGCTTCTCCACCTACGCCACCTGGTGGATTCGTCAGGCTATCTCCCAGGCTATTGGGGATTATCGAGGAGAGATAAACCTCCCCCGGTCACTGCAGCGCGAGTTCCAACGGATTCAGCAGACGCGCCTGGAGCTGCAACAGAAGTTTGGTCGTGAACCGCGACTGGAGGAGATTGCTGCGACCTGTGGTATGGAGCTCTTTCGAGTCGAAGAGGTGTTGATGTATGCCCAGTCGGTGTTGTCATTAGAGGCAAGCCCGGCGTCGGAGGGTGGGTCTGACGCAGTCCTCGGCGACTCAGTCGCTGACCAGTCAAGTCCTCCAATCGAAGACACACTGGTATCGGAGGACCTCGGACGAGTTGTTGAGGTGGTGCTCGATAAGCTCGAGGAGCGTGAGCGGGCAATCCTCGTGTATCGGTTTGGTCTTAACGGGGAGGAGCCCCACTCTATCGAGCAGGCTTCGGAGCGATTCGGGGTCTCACGAGAGAGAATACGACAAGTAGAGGCACGCGCGATCTCGCGACTGCGTCGCAATGAGTCGGCGCAAGCCCTGAAGGACATCATTCAAGATGCCTAGTGCATCTTACCCACACGGACGGTCAAGCCGAAGGGGCTGCTAGATTGTGAGGTCTATTCCGGGGTAGCTCAATCGGCAGAGCACGCGGCTGTTAACCGTGTGGTTGAGAGTTCGAGTCTCTCCCCCGGAGCTCGGGGCCCGTAGCTCAGCGGTTAGAGCAGGGGACTCATAATCCCTTGGTCGTGGGTTCGAATCCCACCGGGCCCACCAGGTCAGAGGCTATATGCCTTACTTGTGATAAGATAAACCCAACAAAAAACCCAACAAGGGGTTTGAAGTTGGAGGAATCGATGGCAGGAAGCATGCGGCTGGTGGCCCAGCCGGACACCTGGGAGCTTCGGGTGTTCGTGGGTCGAGACAGCCTGGGGAAGGTCAAGCATCGCTACGTTCGCTTCCGCGGTACGAAGCGCCAGGCCGAACGGGAGCTCGCTCGACTGGTCTCGGAGCAGGAGGCAAAGCCAGCACCGATCGTTGAGACCGAGTTGCGGTGGAACTCGACGACCACCATCAACGACGCAATCATTGCTTGGCGCGACAATGGCTGGGCAGATCTCTCCCCATCCACGACAC